>CAYWYJ010000187.1:0-1917 GCA_964462635.1 uncultured Planctomycetales bacterium | reverse complement strand
GCGACAGCCAGATGTGGCCGTCGAGAATGCCGCGCACGGCGTCGGCCAGGGGCTCATCGATGTCGTCCCCTTCCACGAGCACCGTGTAAATGCCGGTGATGCTACCGCGCGCCGTGCGACCGGCCCGTTCCAGCAACCGCGGCAGAATGGCGTATACGCTGGGCGGATAGCCCTTGGCCGTCGGCGGCTCGCCCGCGGCCAGCCCGATCTGCCGCTGGGCCATCGCCATGCGCGTGAGCGAGTCCATCAAGAGCAACACGTCCAAGCCCTGGTCGCGGAAGTACTCGGCGATCGCGGTGGCGTGCAGGCAACTGCGGACGCGCAGCGCCGGGGCCTCATCCGACGTACACACCAGCACGACGCTACGGGCCAGCCCGTCCGGACCGAGATGCCGCTCAATGAAGTCCCGCACCTCCCGTCCACGCTCGCCGACCAGCACCACCACGCTGACATCGGCCTGCGTGTGCCGACAGACCATCCCCATCAGCACGCTCTTGCCCACGCCGGTGCCCGCGAAAATCCCCAGCCGTTGGCCGCGCCCCGCCGTCAGCAACCCGTCGATCGACCGGATCCCCAGCCCCAGCGGCTGGTCAATGGAACGGCGCTCCAACGCCGGCGGCGCGCCGCGAATCAACGGGTAGCGGACGTTGAGGCGTGGTGGCGGGCGACCGTCGAGCGGACGGCCCTGCGCGTCGACGACGCGGCCGAGCAGGTCGAAGCCGACCGGGACGCGCGGCGGACCGGAGAGGCAGCGCACCGGGTCGTCGGGCGCGACACCGGTGGCCTCGCCGAACACGGAGAGCACCGTCTGCCCCTCGCGCAGGGCGACGACCTCGGCTTCCAGCGGGCCGTGGTGCCGCGTCCGGATCACGCAGCGTGAGCCAATCGGAATGGGCAGCCCCGCCGCTCCGACCATCAGGCCGCGGACCGCACAGACGCGCCCCTCGATGTGCTCGCTGATGAGCGTTTCGACCTCGCGGGCCACCGTCGTGAAGACGCTGTCCGACGGACGTGCCTGCGGGGGCGTCGCGGCGGGCGGGGAGGCCGCGTTCATGGCTCGTTCCCGCCGGCGGCCGGCGCGCGGTCGCCATCCGTCGGCAACTCCGCCAACGAGGTCGGGTGTTCACACAAGACGGCGGCAATGCGGTCGAGTTGCGTGCGGATGGTCGCGTCGATGCGCACCTCGCGGCACCGCAGCACGCAGCCGCCCCGCGCGACCGTGGGATCGGCGGCGATGGTCACGTGGGACTTGGCGCCCGCCTGTTCCAACCAAGCGGCGTCGGCCGTTTCCAGCAGCGCGTGATCGTCCGGGTGGAAGCGCAGCTCGACATCGCCGTGTTGCTGCACACGCTCCAGCAGCGCGCGGGCGTTGGCCTGGGCGGGCGCGGCGGAACGGGCGCTCTCGGTCTTGCACACGCGGCGGGCCACCGCCAGGGCGAGTTCGATAAGACCGGATTCGGCGGTGGCGAGCAGACTGCGCTTGTGGCGTTCGAACTCGGCCAGTCCGGCTTCCAGGGCCCGGATCAGCTCGGCGACGCGGGCCTGGGCCGCGGCCAGGGCTTCCTGCCGGGCCTCCTGAAACGCGGCCTCGCGGCCGGCGCGGCGGCCCTCGGCCAGACCGAGTTGGTACGCCTCGTCGTAGCGGCGCTGCGCCTGCTGACGTACTTGTTCCTCGGCGGCGGCGGCGCGCCGTTGCCCTTCGGCCAGGAGCTTGCGGGCCTCCGCGCGGGCGCGGGCGAGAATCGCCTTGGCCTCCGCTTCCATGTCCGGGAAAGTGAACAGCCCGGGCGACGGGACGGACTCGCGGCGTATCACGCTGCCCATGCGCGAGATCCTCCGGGGTGGCTAAATAGGTATTCAGCATCATGGGGCGCCAACCGGGAGGGCGAGCCTCCCGGCGAGCCGCGGCTCGGCAGG
>CAYWYJ010000186.1:0-3087 GCA_964462635.1 uncultured Planctomycetales bacterium | reverse complement strand
TTGCACTGGCCGGCCAGCATACGTTCCTATACGTTTGATGTCAAACTAGTATGAGAAGAAACCAGGCCCTTGGAGCGCCTATCCGCACCCCGCACGCCAGTGCGGGGGCGGGCGTTCCCCCGTGTGGGTCGGGGGGGGCTGTTGCGGGTCTCACCTCTGTGGCCACTTGGCCCGGGCGCCGACCCGCGGCGTCCCCGATGTCTGGCGGCCCACGGGGCTACCGGCAGACCAGCAGCACCACGAAGGCCGCGGCCAGCGCGGCAACGCTCAGGATGAGACCCGCTGCCGCTCGGCGGCGGCGATGACGGGCGTGCCACGTGTCCCACGCGGCGGAAATCGCGCGGACGACCGACGTGTCCAAGGGACCGGCCACGTCGGCGAACTCCAGGGTGGGCCCGCCTTGCCACCAATGGGACGCCACGATCTGCCCGCCCCACAGCGCCGTCAGCCACGCGGCCACGTCCGGCCAGATGACCCGTCGCACGCGGCCCGCCACGATGGCCCGCTCGACTTCGTCGGCGTCGTGCGGACCGACCCACGCGGCCTGGCCGATCCCGCGCGCCGCGAGGTAGCCGCGGACCGTCTCCGCCGCCGCCCCGTGCGATTCACAGATCACCACCACGTCGCCGATACGGTCGAGCCGGTCCATCATCCACCGCCGAAGTGTTGCCAGAGGTTGAGCGTCAGAAGCCCCAGGGCCACGATTCCGACCACGCCGGCGTAGGGAAAGATGCTGGCGCCGACGAGCCAGGCCGGCCCGGTGTATCGAATCAGGGGCCGGACGGCCATCAGGACCAGGACGCCGCCGGCGTGCAGGCCGAGCGACAGCCACAAGGCGCGAGTCAGGTAAAACGCCACGCACAACAAGGCCCCCAACGCCAGGTGCCCCGGGAACGTCCAGTACCGCTTGACGGGCCGCAGATAGTGGGCGGCGGCAAAGAGCACCGCCCCCAGCGGCAGGGCCACCCGCGGCCCGAACGACTCCAGTAGTCCCGCCAGGAGCACCGCGCGGAACAGCAGTTCCTCGACGAGGGCCACGAGAGCGGCGGTCAGCGGGACGGCGGCCAGACGCCGCACCAGCCGCCGGGGGTCGTGCCGCACCGCGAAGCGCACGTTGTTGGTCAAGAGCCACGCCAGATACAGCAGCGCGAGGTAGAGCACGGCCGCCGCGACGCCGAAAACCAGTTCGGTGGGACGCGGGCCGAGCGGGAAGAACGCCGCGTAGTAATCCCACGGGGTCCGTCCGCGCAGCAGGGGGTACGCCACGAGCACCGCCGCCAACGCGGCGTAGGTGACCGCCCGCTGCCCGGTTCGGGGCGTGGCCGCGCCGTGCGGGTCCCTCACTGGCGCTCGGGGCTCAGCCGCACCATGCGGATGCCTCGCTGGCGCTCGGGGCTCGTCAGCGGGCGGGACGCCCGCACCCCCCGCAGCGGACGGGACGCCCGCACTCCCCTGTAGCGCCGGACCGGAGCCTGCCCGCCGTGGCGGGAGTCCGGCGTCTTCCACCTGCGGCGACGACGGCGGTGCCGGCTCGGCCGCACGCCGCCGCAGAATCTGCCCCAGCCCCAGGACAATCGCCAACAACAACATCAGTCCCAGGGCCAGCATGGGCTTAATTCGCTCCCGAGCACGCGGGCGTGCAACACCCGGCCCGTTGATCGACGGTGGCCGTTGGTCCAACGTAGCGCGGGTCGCCGCGAAACACCCGCGTCCAGCGTTTGTCGCCCCAGAGGTACCACAGCGGGGTTTGCTCGACGAGGAAGTGTTCCAGGGCGGCAGCGAACCACTGCACGCCGGCGGCCACCGCGTCGCGCCGGCCCGCGCGCCCCGCTCCGGGTGGTACGAAGGGGCCGCGCACGAGGAGCCGTTGGCCGGTGGGCGTGCGCTGGGCCGTCAGGAAGAACAGCGGGGCGCCGGTCCGTGCCGCCAGCGCCGCCGGCCCGGCCGGCAAGTAGACCTCGCGTTCAAAGAAACGCACCGCGGTACCCGCGTCGCGTTTCTGCGGCAGGTCGGGCGTGATGAACAGCGCGCGACCGGCCTGGACGGCCGCGGCCATCGCGCTGAGGCGGGCCAGCGGTCGGGCGGCGTCGCGGGGCTCGGCGATCCACCGCACGCCGCTGGACCGGTACCAGCGCTCCTTGGCGACCTGCCGCGTCGTGTCGGCACTGTGCCGCAGATACACCGTCAGCGGCAGTTCCTGGTTCAACCGCGTCAGCCCGAGCAGGTAGTTGGCGATGTGCGGGCCAACGAGAATGACGCCCCGCGCCGGGGTGACGGTCTCGCGCAGCCGACCGACGGACTCATCGAGTTCAACATGGTCACGCGCGACCCGGGCCAGATCGTCCGGCCGATGGGCGAGCGCGTGCAGGGCCCCGGCGAAGTGCCGGCCGAGCTGCTCGAAGTACCCCCGGTGCGCGGCCGGCGTGTACACGCCGACGGCGCGCATGTTCTCGGCGACGAGGCGCGCCATGATGGGCATCCGCGGTCCCAGCCGCGCCACCACGCGGCCAACCCACTCCGCCCCCGCGGGCCACAGCCGCGGGGCAACGCGCACGGCCAACCCCGTCAGCCGGGACGTTACCCACCGCCTGACGGATCGCAGGGCGTCGCGACGGCGAGGCAAAGCACGGGTCTGGTCAACGGTCATCCGGCGGGCTCATCGGTTCCGTCGTGCGCAGCGCCAACACTCGGAAAACTGCCCCTCGATCTCCTCGCCACAGTCCGGGCAGACCCACGGGGGCGGAGGTGCATCGCACGCGGGACGGCGCCGCGACAGGATTTCTTGCGCCTGCGACACGTCCTCGTCATTGACCCACACCGACGGGGCCGTCGCCGGCGTGGCCGGGATCTCGCCGCGCACGCCCCACAGCGCCAGCCCCTGCACCACGGCACGGACCCCGTGATCCAGGAGCAGATCGCAGGCCAGTTGGGCATCGGCGGGATCAGCGGCGGCGTACACGCGGACCATGCCGTCCTTCCTCGGCGATTCAGGATAGCGTCCCGGGGTGTCCCGGCAAGCTAAATAGGTATTCAGGATCATGGGGCGCCAACCGGGAGGGCGAGGCTGTCTCCTTCGGCGACCCTGTC
>CAYWYJ010000185.1:0-3431 GCA_964462635.1 uncultured Planctomycetales bacterium | reverse complement strand
CCCCCGGCTGTGCGAACGCGCCATCGGCGGCAGCCATCCGCACCTCGTCGCACGACTCGCCGAGCTCGCTCGCCCGGTTTACCGCACCCGCGCCACGCGGTTCACCCGTCCTTACGCCGGCGTCCCCGAGCTCGTCGCACGCTGCCACGCCCGCAACATTCGCCTCGCCGTACTCTCCAACAAGCCACACGACCTCACCCTGCGCGTGGTCGAGGCCTTCTGGCCCAACGGCGTCTTCGACGTGATTTACGGTTACATCGAGGAACAGTTCCGCAAACCGTCGCCGGTCTACCTCCAGCGCATCTGCGACGAGTTGCACATCCCGCCTGCGCGGACCTGGCTCATCGGCGATACGCCGACCGACGTCGAGACCGCCCGCGCCGCCGGCGCCGTCCCCATCGGTGTCACCTGGGGCTTCCGCACGCGCGCCGACCTCGAATCCGCGGGCGCCGCCCGGATCGTCGACCAGCCCGCCGAGTTGCCCTGAACGCCGCCAGCGCTCACGGGCCCGCTTTCCGCCCCGGCCGCCGCGTGGTACCCTGCGGCCTGCGCGCTGCGCGCGACTACATGCAACTTGCGCTCGAGGATCACGCGATGCCCCACGGAACTGAGTTCGCCTTCACCAGCGGCGGCAAAGGCCCCGCGACCGGCGATGTCCTGCTCGTCCCCCTGCTCGCCAAGCCACAACCGCCGCTCGAACTCGTCACCCGCGTCGATCGCGTCTGCGATGACGCCGTCTCCGAGCTGCTCTCCGTCCGCGCCTTGCGCGACGAGACCGGCTATGCCATGCATACGACCTGCGGCGGAACCTGCCGCCGGGTGCTCGTCGTCAGCCTCGGCGACGCCAAGAAGGTCAGCGCCCACGAGATCCGCAAGGCCGCCAGCGCCGCCGCCCGCTGGATCATGACCGAGCGTCTGACCAGCGCCACCCTCTGGATCGACGGCCTCGCTACCACCGGCGTCGAGCGTGCCACCGCCGAATGGGCTCTCGGCATGGCCCTCGCCGGCTTCCGCTTCACAGGCTACAAGCAGCCGGATGAGAAGATCCCGGCGAAGGTCCGCGTGCAGATCCGATCCAGTGAGAGCGGGCACGTCCACCGCGTCCATCCCGAAGTGCGCGAAGCCATCATCATCGCCAACGCCGTCAATTATGCCCGCGCGCTCGCCCACGAGCCCGCGAACGTCATCAATCCGGCCACGCTGGCGACCGTCGCCCGCAACCTCGTCCGCGGCACGAAGCTCAAGTGCCGGGTGTTCGACGCCGCCCAGCTCCGCAAGCTCGGCATGCGCGGCCTGCTCGCCGTCGGGCAGGGCGCCGCCCACCCCGCGTCCCTGATCCAGATCGAGTATCGCGGTACCACCGGCACCCGCGCCCAGACCGTCCTGATCGGCAAGGCCCTCACGTTCGACACCGGCGGCTACTCGATCAAGCCGGCCGCCGGCCTGGAAGGGCTGAAGTTCGACAAGTGCGGCGGGGCCACCGTGCTGGCCGTGATGAAGGCCGCCGCGGAGTTGAAGCTCAAGTGCAATCTCGTCGGCCTGATCGCCGCCGCCGAGAACGCGATTTCCGAGCACGCGTACCGCCCCGGCGACATCCTGCGCATGATGAACGGCAAGACCGTCGAGGTCACGAACACCGACGCCGAGGGCCGCCTGGTCCTCGCCGACGCCCTCACGTACGCGCAGACGAAGCTGCGTTCGACCGCGCTGATCGACGTGGCCACGCTGACCGGCGGCGTGGGTGTCGCGCTCGGCACGGTCGCGGCCGGCCTGATGAGCAACGACGACCAGCTTGCGGCCGACCTGGGCGAAGCGGGCCGCCGCACGTACGAGCGGCTCTGGCGTCTGCCGATCTGGGATGAGTACAAGGAGCTGCTCAAGAGCCAGGAGGCGGACCTGAAGAACGCGTCCGGCAAGCGCGACGCGCAGGCGATCGTCGGCGCGATGTTCCTCAAGCAATTTGTGAAGGACGACGTGCCCTGGGCGCATCTCGACATCGCCGCCGTGGCGACGGACGAGAACGGCAAAGGTCCGAGCGGCAAAGGCGCGACGGGCTTCGGCGTCCGCCTGCTGCTGGAGTTCCTCCGCCTCCGCGGCGCGTAGGGTGGGCACCGCCCACCACCTCGTAGGGTGGGCATTGCCCACCGGTCTTCCCGTACGGTCGGCACCGCCCACCGGTTCGGATGGGCGAACGCGGGAATCGGGAGGGCGAAGCGCCCGCTGAGCCGCATAGTGTGGCACGGGCGTCCCGCCGGTGTGGGGAGGGCGAAGCTCCTGCTGAGCCGTGCAAACCGGGACGGCCGCGCGTTCGACCGTCGCATTGCGCGCGCGAAAAACGGCTATGCTCATCTTCCGCGAATCGAGCACATCCATCCAAGCGCGTACAAGGGTGCCACCATGGTGAAGGTGATCGTTCGGGTAATCGTGGTGGGATTGATTGCGGTCGGGGCGGCGTACTTCTTCGGCGGCACGCGGAACTTCGACCCCACGGCCCAGGGCCAGCAGGCCAAGGCCGCGGTCCAGCCGGGCATGACGTGGCAGCAGGTGGTCGACGCCGCCGGCAAGCCGCAGAAAGTGCGCATCGCGCACCGCGTGACGAAGAAGATCGCGGGCGAAGAGCAGGAAGTGATCGAAGAGGCCGCGCCGTTCAGGTTCGAACGTGAACTCTTTGAAAACACGCTCACCGGCGACAGCAAACAGGCCGGCTTCCGGTTCATGTACAACTTCTCCGGCCAGGCCGCGTTCTCGGTCTACTTCGACCCGAACGGCATCGCCGAGGGCGTCTCCGACGACAAGACGATGGCCGACCTGCTGGACACGCGGCGCTGAACGAAAGGCGCGAGAAGAGCTGAGTGTCCCCGTCTTGTCCTAATCTCGAAGGAGTCCGTGTTGCACGAGCATAGGCTCTGCTCAGTCGCTCTCCTCCTAACGGCGATGTCGCTTGTCGCGGCCAGCCTATTCACTGGTTGGTATGGCGTATCCTGTGGCATAGAGAACAAATTCATGATTTTTGCCAACGAGGGGCTTCTTGGTGCGTCATGGCGGCCGCCGCCGGAAAGTTGGGAGAACTGGTACATCCCCGGCGGAGTCTGTGTGACTGAGCACAAGTTCGAGTTGGCGTTACTCAGCTTCCGGCTCTCTGCTCATAATCACGACCTGTATCTTCCCATGTGGGTGTTGGCTGCTGGTTGCCTCATTGCATAAGTGTGGCCCCGGCTGGCGCGCAAGCGTCGGCGTAGCGGGTCTACGTGCCAATGTGGGTATGATCTGACGGGCAACACGTCCGGCGTTTGCCCGGAGTGCGGAACGCCCACCCCAACGGCAGCGTCAGCACACAGATGCACGGAGCGCCCGGGTTCAGGGAATTAAGGGGACAGAATTAAGGGGACATTCTGGAATGGCATTAATTTAGGCTGCATCATTGTTTTTCC
>CAYWYJ010000184.1:0-3611 GCA_964462635.1 uncultured Planctomycetales bacterium | reverse complement strand
CGACGGCGTGGAGCGCGACACGGCCCGCAACCTGCGGGCGATCGAATTGTGCCTCCGCTACGCCGCCGCCGACCGCGACCGGGCCATACTCCGACCCCAGCGGGCGTACGTCATGATGATGAACACGCGGGCGCGGGCCCAGCGGGCCCTGTGCAAGGACCAGACCGAGGCCGCCCTGCGCGTGGTGGACGAGGGGATGGCGGCGCTGCGGCGGCTGGCGCGGGACGAGTCGGACGACCCCTTCCTGGCGGAGATCCGGACACTGCAGGGCCTGCGGCGTGAGATTCTGGACAAGCTCCCGGAGGGGACACCGGCCCGGCTGCGGGCCGAGCTCGAAGTCGCCATCGCCACCGAAGACTACGAGCGGGCGGCCCTGCTGCGGGACCGCCTCGGCCAGGCCGCCGACTGCGCCCCCGGCCGATAGGACATCTCAATCGCCCCCCATTGAAGCTACCATTGACGACCATCGGCCCCCGGGCTACGGTGCCGGGACCGATGTGGGCCGGTGGCGAACGGCGGGTGCCGCTGGACGCGACCGGTCGCTTTGGCCCAAGCGGTGGTCGTCATGCCCAAGATTCCGTTGTTGCTTGGCTGCGGCGTCGGCGTGGTGTTCTTGGTTGGCGCGTGCGGTGAATCGCAGGATCCGCCCACGCGGCTGGGGGGCACGCTGGGCGGTGTAAAGGAGGGGGCCCCCCTGGGGCCGCCGATCGTGGACACGGGGATTCTCCAGGACGCGACGGCGTATCAGCCCCCGCGCATGGCGGAGGGGTTCGACGCGGTCCCCGAGGTGCGCCCGACGCCGGTCCCCGAGCGCGGCGGCACGGGCGGGGCGGAGGCCGCGGTCCGGACCGCGGTGGCCAACCTCGTGAATGCCGTGCGCGACGGCGAGGTCACGTTGGCGCTGCGGGCCTTCCGGAGCGATGACGTCCGGCTGCTGGCGGAACAGAGCGAGCTCCTCTTCGCCACGTTTGCCACGCTCGACACGCTGGGACGGCATCTCAAAGGCTCGTTCGAACCGACCAAGATCAGCGCGTGGCTGGCCAAGGTCCGTGGCATCGGGGGCGACCTGCCGCGGTGGGAGCTGCTCGACCCGCAGAACGCCAGCGTTACGCCGAACCCGGCGGCGCTCCTGCTGGGGCCGACGAAGGCGACGCCGGCGTTGCGGCTGGTTCTGGACAGCGGCCAGTGGCGGTTCCGGCTGGACGCTCCGCTGACGAAGGCGGACGTGGACGCGATCGTGGCGTACCACCAGGAATTGCAGGAGCAACTGGGCCGCATCATTGACTGGGTGGCCCGCACGTCCGCGGTCGATGAGCCGACGCTCAGCGCTGCTTTGGACGCCGCCGTCGCCGGTCAAGCGGCTGAGTTGCCCGCGGCCGCACCACCCCCCGAGGCCACGCCCCCGCCAGCCGAGGAAGAGGAAGAACCTCCTCCGACGCCGCGGCCGGGCCGCGGGGTGCGGCAACCAGGCACGTAGCGTCCCCGCGATTCGTCAGCAGAGGAAGCCGTGGCGCGTCTTTCGGCGGAACAGAATGAGGGGTTGCTCCGGGCCATCCGCTCGGACGATTGCCTGCAACGGGTCGTCGCGGAGGTCGAGCGGCTGCACACGGTGGTCTTTCACGACCACGCCCGGGCGAACTGGGAGTTGACGCGCCAGTCGGCCGAGCAGATCGTGATGGCCGAGATCATGTGCCGCCACCAGGGCGACCCGCAGGGCGTCTATTTCGCGCTGCGCGCCCTGGAAGACGCGGGGCGGTCGTGGGACGCCGCCATTGCCGAACTCGCCGCGTCCATCCACTCGTACTACACCACGCCGCTGGGCATTGTGATCCGGCGGGACCTCTTCGGGCCCGGTGCGGTGTTCTTCGACCCGGATGCGTACGAATGGCTGACGGCGGCCGGCGGCCCGCCGACACCCGCAGGTGGGAAGAAACCATGAGCCCGGACCCGACTGCCCCGCGTCGCCGTATCGCCGAGCTTCAGCCGGGGGAGCGGGTCGAGGACCAGGTCTTTCGCCTGGCGCAGAAGGACCTGCGCACGGCGAGCAACGGCAGCCTCTACATTCACGCGGTCCTGGCCGACGCCAGCGGGCAGATGGTGGCCCGGATGTGGCAGGCGTCGCAGGAGCTGTACGACTCCATGCCGGAGGGGGGGCTGCTGCACGTGCGCGGCCGGGTGGACAGCTACCGCGGGAACCGCCAATTCATCGTGGAAGGGCTGCGGGCCGTCGAGCCGGGGGCGTTCAATCCGGCCGACTTCCTGCCGGCCGGCCGCGAAGACCCCGAGGTCTTGTGGGACCGCATCAAGGCGATCCTGCGGACGATACGACATCGTGACCTGCTGGCCCTGGTCGGCAAGTTCGTGAACGATGAGGAGTTCGCGGCGGCGTTCAAGCGGGCACCGGCCGCCGTCCAGATGCACCACGCGTACCTGGGCGGGTTGATCGAGCACACGCACAGCCTGCTGCGGCTGGCCGAGGCGGTTTGTCCGCTGTACCCGCAGGTCAGCCGCGATCTCGTGATCGCCGGCATCTTCCTGCACGACGTGGGCAAGGTCCGCGAACTGGCTTGCGCGACGAACTTCGAATACACCAACGAGGGGCAGCTCCTGGGTCACATCACCCAATGCGTCCTGTGGGTCCACGACAAGTGCCGTGAGCTGGAGCGCGAGACCCGCCAGCCGTTCCCCGCCGACGTGGAGATGGCCCTCAAGCACCTGATCCTGGCCCACCACGGCAAGTACGAGTTCGGCAGCCCGCGCCTGCCGGCGACCGGCGAGGCCATCATGGTCCACTACCTCGACAACCTCGACGCCAAGCTGGCGATGGTCGCCGAGGCCATCGCGGCCGACAGCGATCCCGCGAGCGACTGGACCACGTACGTGCGCGCTCTCGAAAGCCGCGTCTTCAAGCCGGACGTGATGGGTATTCGTCGAGAATCGTCTGGTTCGAAGGCCTAGAGCCGGGGCAGCACCCAAAAAGTCAATTGAACGCTTTTATTATCGGACTGGCGTGCTCAATCGAGCCTGCTCCGTCCAAACGCGCGCAAGTTGCGTTGCCTGCGAGATATTTTTGTGATATCATAATTATAGTTGCGTCCTGCGGGTTTCTGGCGGAGGTTGAACATGACGACCGAGTTTGAAAAGCGAACCACCACCGGTTGGGCCGTCTTGCCCATCCTGATCCTGGCCACGCTGGGTCTGGCGTACCCTGTTTACCACTTCATCGACATGGCGGCCCACACGCCACGTGACGTCGTGCCCGTCCGGGCGATCTGGGGCCTGGTGGGTTGCTCGTTGGTCGCCGGCGGTCTGGGGCTGCTGTGGGCCGGCTTCTTCACCTTGCAGCCGAACGAGGCGGCGGTGCTGCTGTTGTTCGGGGCCTACAAGGGGACCGTCCGCCGCCCGGGGTTTCACTACGCCAATCCGCTGCTGCGCAAGCTGAAGATCTCGCTGCGCACGCGGAACTTCAACACCGACAAACTCAAAGTGAACGACCAGCGCGGGAACCCGACCGAAATCGCGGCGGTGGTGGTGTGGCGGGTGGAGAACACCGCACAGGCGAGCTTCGACGTGGACGACTACAAGGATTACGTCCACATTCAGAGCGAGTC
>CAYWYJ010000183.1:0-3981 GCA_964462635.1 uncultured Planctomycetales bacterium | reverse complement strand
TCCGCGACCGTCAGCGCCCGCACCACTGGCACGAATTGCCGCGTCAGCTCCTCCGATTGCCGAAACTCCCACCACGCCCGTCCGTGCCGGACGGTCTGCCGCCAAGCGCGGTCGAGCTGCTCGCGCAGCGGCGTGCGCCGATAGCGCTTGACGTAGTAGACCACCCCGTCGGACCCCAGAGGCGCCCACCGCCAGCGTTCCCGTCCCCCCAACCCGGGCTTGCTCAGGCACTCCCACGATCCCGGGAGGGCGGCGGTTGGGGGGGCCGCGTCCAGCAGCAGGCCGGGGTCGGTCAGTCCCGCTTCACTCAGCCGGGCCACGCCGCCCTGGGACCAGGAGACGCGGCGTCTCACGGGGCGGGCTCCGCCGTGGAGGTCGCTCGGCCCGTCTCCCGCACGAGTTGCCGGTTCCACTCGTCGAACAGGCGGGTCATGTGGATGCGACGGTCCTCGTGGCGGCGCCAGGCCGCGGCGAGCGTTTCGACGGTGCGGACGGTCGTTTTCCAATCGTCCGCGACGCGCTCGATCCCGGGCGGGTCGAAGCCCGTGTCCCGGGAGCACGCGACGTAGCGGCGGATGAAGCGCAAGCGCTCGGCGCGCGTCGTGAACGGCAGGGCCGACACCGCGACCTGCGCCAGCTCGCGCAGCCACCACGGCACCCCCGCAGCCCAACGCTCCCACGCCCGCAACGGCTGGGGATCGAGGAAGAAGAGTTCCGGGCGGCCATCCGGCGTGTCGCGGACGAGGATGTTCCGCCAGAAGAGGTTGCCGTGCGAACAGCCCGTCGCGTGCAGGAGGGCCAGATGCTCCGCCAGCGCGAGCAGCAGTCGATTGCGCTGGTCGTTCGACATCCGTCGTCGGCCGCCGACGACCTCCAGCGCGAAGCTGGTCAGGTTCTCCGCGTCGGGCACTTCCTCGGTGATGAGAAAACATGCGCTCAGGAAGTGGGCGACCCGGCGTTCGCCCCACGCCACGGCGCGCACGGCGGGCACGCCGGCCGACCGCAGGGCGTTCAGCGCCCGGTACTCGGCGCGGCCGCGGTGTTGGCCGAAGAACGTCCCGCGAAACGTCCCGCGCAGCCGCTTGGTCCACGTGGGGAAGAGGTAGCGCTTCACATAGAAGCCCGGCCCGTCGTCCGGCCCGGGCACGCGCAGTGTGTCGGTCGTGCGGCTCCAGGCGGCGACGCGGCCGTCCACGAGGGCCAGCACGCCCGCGACGGTGTCCAGCCCGCAGCCGCGCAGCCGTTCCCGGTAGGCCGGGTCGATCCGCATGTGCTCGGTCACGAACATTCGACGCTCGATTCCTGGGGCCGTGGGGGGGGGGCGGCCGCGCCGCCACCCGCGCACCCGGAGGGCGCCGCTGCCGCCGCGCCGCCCGGCCCGCCCCCCGGGCCGGGGCGCAGGGGGACCTCGCGCCCCGCCTCCATCACCCGCTCGACGGTGAGCCCGGTCATGCAGCGCAAGTCGAGCGGGCAGTTCCGCAATTGGCACGGCCCGCACTCGACCGGCACCTGGAGCTTGATCTCGCCCGTGTACCCCGTGTCCGTCCACGCCTGGTGCGTGGGGCCGAAGAGGGTCACGGTCGGCACGTTGAAGGCGTTGCCGTAGTGCCGCGGCCCGGTGTCGTTGCACAGCAGCAACGCGGCCTCGCGGACGATGACTTTGAGCGACCCCAGCGTCGTGCCGGGCTCGTCGCAACACACCACCGGTCCCGCCGCCCGCTCGGCGATGCCGCGCATCAGGCTCCGCTCGCCCGGCGAGCCGACCAGCACCGGCCGCAGCCCCAACTCGTCCCGCAGCCGATCGCACGCTTGGGCAAACCGCTCCGGCGGCCAGCACTTCGCGTCCCCGTAGGCTGCCCCCGGGTTGACCACCGCGTACGGCCGGCCGTCGTCGAGACCGTAGTGGCGCAACAGGCTCCGACCCGCGGCCTCCTGCCCCGGGGTGACGCCGAGCCGCAGCCGGCGATCGTCCACGCGGCAGCCGACGTGCGCCGCGAGGTCGGCGTAGTAGTCCAACACGGGCGACGGGGTGTACTCGCCATTCGCCCGGGCGGGCCGAAGGCGGTCGGTCAACATCCAACCGCGGGCCTCGCGGGCGTACCCAACCCGTCGCGGCACTCCCGCCCGCCAGACCACGAACGCCGAACGAAACGAGTTCGTCAGCAGCAGGGCCAGGTCGAAGCGCTCCGCCCGCAGTCGGGCCGCCAGCCGCAGCGTGCGAAACTCCCGTCCCAGGCCGCGTCCGACCGGCCAGGTCACCGCCGCGTCGTGCCAACCACCGCCGTCCACCACGTCGGCCACGTACGGCCGCAGGAGGCAGGTGATGCGGGCGCCGGCGAAGTGGGTCCGCAGGGCCGCCAGCACGGGCGTGGCCAGGACCACGTCGCCGACCCAGTTCGGGATAACGACGAGCAGCCGTTGAATCGCTTTTTCGCCGCGGTCGGAGAGCACGGCGGTAGTTTACCCGATGGGCGCGGGCCCGTGCGACCGTGGCCGGCAGGGTCACCGCAGGAGACAGCCTCGCCCGCCTCACACGCGCCCCCGAATCGCGCACGACCGCTTGGAGCGCGTATCAGAACGCCGCACGCCAGTGCGGGGCCAAGCGGCCCACCACTGGCGTGGTGGGTCTGCTACCAGCTCTCAGTCCCGCGGAGTGAGCAGCCACAGGTACTCGACGTTGCCCCCGTGGCCGGCGAGCGGACTCTCGATCTCGCCACGGAGGTGCCAGCCGAGCGACAACACGTCCTCGCGGCAGCGGGCGAGCACGTCCGCCAGGTGCGCCGCCGCCACGACGCCGGCCTCCAGGCACTCCGGCGGTGACTCATACTGCGGCTTGATGAGCGTAACGACCCGGCCCGTGCCCTCCTTGAGACAGCGGCGCGCCGCAGGCAGAACCAGCCGCTGCGGTGTCCAGCCGACGTCGATCGTCGCCAGATCGCAGGGCTCGGGCGTGACGTAGTGCAGCGCGTTGGTGCGTTCGCAGACGACCACCCGCGGGTCGCGCCGCAAGCGCCAATCCAACACGCCGTAGCCCGGCTCCACCGCGTACACCCGGGCGGCGCCACGCTTGAGCAGGCAATCGACAAAACCCCCCTTGTGGCTGCCGAGGTCCACGCAGACCCAACCCATCACGTCCAGGCCAAAGGCCTGAAGGGCGGCATCGAGCTTGCGGCCCGCCCGTGATGCGTAGGGCTCGCGGCGGCGCGGCTTGCTCACGGTTTGCTTGCGCCCGGTCGGCTGCGTACGGCCGGTCGGACGGGAACCCAGGCCCCGTTCACCGACCGCTCGAACTCGGTGACGTCGGAGTCAGCGAGCCATTCAAACGGCTGCCCGTCCAGGCGCAGAATGATGACCTGCGCGCTCCGCAGGGGCAACGCCGCCCGGTCAATCCGCAAACGGCGCACGTTGCGCGTGTCAATCACCAGCCGGTTGGCCGGTCCCGGTCGCGCCTCGGCCGCCGTCGGCTGACCCGCGTCGAAGCGTTCCAGCACGGTCAGGTAGGGGGGTGGGGCCGGTTCGGCGGCCGTCGGCGGCTCGCTTCCAGGCGGGGTACCCCCGGGATGCTCAGCTCCGGTGCGACCGACGTCCCCGCCGGTCGGGGGGCGAGCCGGTTCGTGCGTGGCCGGTGGCTCACTTGACACGGGCTCATCGGCGGGTGGCACGGCGGGCGCCGGCGGCGCCGCCTGCATTGCGGGGGTCGGCTCGGGCGTCGTTGCCGGCTGAGGTTCGGCCCGCGGTGCCGGGGTCGCGGCCGGCGCGGCGCACCCCACCGCCAGCGCGGCCCCCAGCAGCGCAACCAGCGTGCCTGAATGGGCGCGCGCAATTCGGCGCCGCACGCGGGGAGGGTGAGTCTCCCGGCGAGCCGCGGCTCGGCAGGAGCCTCGCCCTCCCGCGCCGCCTGTTCGCGCACAGTCAATTAGGCCAACCCACCCCGCCACAGCTCCCTGTGGCGCGACGTCCGTGCGCCCAGCGACACAGCTC
>CAYWYJ010000182.1:0-3997 GCA_964462635.1 uncultured Planctomycetales bacterium | reverse complement strand
CAAGGCCAGCAGGTTGGTCTGGAACGCGATCTCCTCGATGACCTTGATGATCTTGCTGATCTGGCTCGACGACTCGTTGATGCCGGACATCGAGACGTTGAGCTGCTCCATCGTCTGGTCGCCGTTCTGCGCCGCCTGCCGCGCCTGACCGGTCAGGTCGTTGGCCTGCTTGGCGTTCTCGGCGTTGGTGCGCGTCATGGCGGCCATTTCCTCGAGCGCGCTGGAGGTCTCTTCGAGCGACGACGCCTGTTCGCTGGCGCCCTCGGCGAGCTGTTGCGAGGCCATCGCCACCTGCGCCGCGGCGTCATTGACCTGATCGGCGCCCTCGTTCAGCCCGAAGATAATGCGGTTGATCGGCTTGACGATGCTGCGCGTGATCAACGCCGCCAGCACGATGCCCAGGATGATGGCGCCGACGGCCATGCCCATCGCCAGCAGGTTGGTCCGCGCCGTGATCGCCGCCATGTCGTTGGACAACTCGGACCGCAATCCATTCATCGTCTGCACGATGTCGGAGGCAATCGCGACCATCTCGCCGGCGGCGGTCCGTTGGGCCAGGATGCCGTTGTAGTACTGCTGTCCGGAGGCCTCGTACGTCTTCAGCAGCTCCTTGATGTTCGCCGCCACGCCCTCCAGGGTCGTTTCCCCGCGGACCTGCTGCGTCCAGGCCGCCAGCCCATCCTGGACCTTCTTGAATTGGTCCTGGTAGGCCGTCCACTGGGCGTCCTGCCCCGTGACCATCAGGTACACCGCACTGACGCGCAACAGCAGGAACGGCTGCACCACGTCCAGGTTCAGCCGGTTGCCCAGGTCATCCCAATGCACGACTTCGTCCACCTTGCCGGACTCGCGGGCGGCGGCCACGGCGGGACCGATAACCGTTTCGAGCGCCTTGTTGATTTCCTGCGTCATCCCCGCGCCGACTTTGGCCCAGCCTTGGAACGCCTCGTCGCGGGCCCGCCGGGCCGCCACCTGGCGATCAAACGCGGCGCGGTAGTCGTCCGCCTTGTTGAGCAACCCGTTGACGGTGGCCCGCTTGGCCGCGTCCAGCCCCGACGCGGACCCCAGCTCCTGGAGCTGCGTCTTCAATTGCGTGTACGCGTCGTACCACTTCTCCGACGCATCCTTGGTCTCGTTCTCCCCCTTCGTGAACCCTTGCAAGGCGAAGTCCCGCCGAAGGGTGGCACACGAGTTCAGCGTGTCCAGGCACGCGGTGCCGTCGCGGTCCATCTCCGCCGTCCGGGCCACGCCGCGCAACCCGCTCCAGGCCACCGTCCCGAGCACGCCCGATATAACGATCAGCGTGCCAAAACCCAGCGCCATCTTCGCCGACAGACTCAGGTGCTTGAACATGATCTTCGTCCTCTGCCCGGGGTTCGTCCGAACGTGAGCGCCGCCCGCCCCACAGCGGGTAGCGCGGACACGGCCTCCCCCCGGCGGCAGGACACCCGGCGTCACGCAGGGCCCCGCGAGCCGGCCACGGCTTCACGTCCAGCAGGCGCATCGGTCAGTTAAGGGGGGTTAATGATAGAGCGAATCGCCCACCGCCGGCCCGGATGCCCAGCGCCGCAGTTCGTCAGTCGTGCTGTACCGCCGGCGTCGCGGTTACCAGCCGCACCGCCAGCGCGCCCAGCGCGTCCATTTGGAAGGGCTTGCTCAGCAGCACACAAGCCTCGTCCAGGTTCTCCTCCGGCACCGCGTCGGCCCCGCCTGTGATGAGAATCACCGGCAGGCTCGCATCTCGGGTCCGGATCTCCCGCAGGCAGTCCAGCCCGCCGCGGCCGGGCAAGTCGATGTCGAGGATCACCAGCCGGACCTGGTTCCCGAGGCGGGCGTGGGCTGCCAGCAGCGCCGGCCCGTCGCCGACCGCCATCACCTCGAAGCCGTGCTGCCGCAGAACCGCCACCAGGATTTCCCGTACCGACCGGTTGTCTTCGGCCAGCAGGACCCGCGCGCCGCCGCCCCGCACGAGCTCGGTCGCGCCCGGCTGGGGCCGGCCTTCCCGCGGGGCGTCGCAGCCCGGCAACCAGATGGTGAAGGTGGTGCCGCGCCCGACCTCCGAATCCACGCGAACATGACCGCCGTGGTCCTCGACGATCCCGTGTACGATGGCCAAACCCAGGCCCGTCCCCTCGCCACGCGGCTTGGTCGTGAAGAACGGCTCGAAAATGCGCGGCAGCACGTGGGGAGTGATTCCCGTCCCGGTATCCGCGACCACCAGCTGCCAGGCGGCGTGGCCGCCCTCGGAACCCACGCCCGGAATCCGGGCGTCCTCAGCGCGGAGTGGCTCAACGGCGATGCGCAAGGTGCCGCCGTTCGGCATCGCATCCCGCGCATTGAACGCCAGATTCAAGAGCACCTGCTGCAACTGCGTCGCGTCGGCCGACACCCACGGGGCCACGTCGCTGCGGTTCTCGACGACCAGGCGGATTTGGGCCGGAAGCACGCGTCGGAGCAGCCGGGCGGCGTGGTCCAGCACCGCGGCCAGGTTGACGGGCTCCTTCCGCACCGGCAGGTTGTGGCTGAACGTCAGCAACGAACGGGTGAGGTCGGCGGCCTGCGAAACGGCCCGGCGAATCGCGTCCAACGCCGGCCGCGGCGGCGACGCGGGGGCCCCGTCCGGCCCCAGTTGCTCGACACTGCCGGAGATCACCGTCAGCAAGTTGTTGAAGTCGTGGGCCACGCCCGCGGCCATCTGCCCGACCGCCTCCATCTTCTGGGCCTGGTGGAGCTGTTGCTGAAGCTCGCCGCGCTCCTGCTCCGCCTGCTTGCGCTCGCTGATGTCCCACAGCGTTCCGGCGGCGCGGCGGGGCCGCCCCTGGCCGTCGTGCTCAACGACCCGGCCGCGGCACAGCACCCAGCGCCAATCATCGCCCCGCGTCCGCAAGCGGCACTCGACCTCATAGAACGTCGATCGGCCGGACAGCAGCGCCTCCGTCGCTTCCCGGACCCGGTCGCGGTCTTCCGGGTGCATGAGTGCCCACCACGTCCCGATGCGCGGTTCGATCTCATCCAGCGCGTACCCCAGCATCGCCGCCCAGCGCTCGTTGACGATCAACCCGCCGGTGGATATGTCCCAGTCCCACAGTCCGTCGCGCGCGCCCTCGAGCGCCAACTGGAGCCGTTGTTCGCTGGTGCGCAGGGCGGCGACGGCCCGTCGGCGCCGGGCCTCGATCTGCGCACTCTGCCAGACCACCAGTCCGGACAGCCCCGCGACCGCGGCGAGGATGCCGAGCGCCCAGGCGGCCAGCCGCCGGGTCAGGGCCCGAATCTCGCGCTGGACATCGTCCACGTACACCCCGGTCCCCAGCACCCACCCCCATGGCTCGAAGAGCTGCACATACGAGAGCTTGGGCGCGATCTGCGTGGCGTCGTCGTGTCGCTGCCAATGGTACTGCACGTAGCCGTGGCCCTGCGCGCGGGCCACGCGCGCAAACTCCGCGAACAGGTTGAACCCGGCCGGGTCCGCGAAGGCCGTGAGGTCCTGCCCCTCCAGCTCGGGCCGATACGGGTGCAGGATCATCCGCGGGTGCAAATCGTTGATCCAGAAGTAATCCTGCCGTTGCGGCCCGTATCGCAACGCGCGAATCTGGTCCAGTGCCCGCCGCTGCGCTTCCTCTCGGGGGAACTCGCCCGCTTGCGCCCGGTCCTCATACCGGCGGAGCATGCCCGTGACCGTCTCGGCCAAGGCCGCGATCTGCTCCTTCTTGCGGGCCATGAGGCCGTGCTCGAACGCCGGCAGGAGCACCCCAAAGACCGCCGCTGAGTACAGCAGGACGCACAGCGCCGACGGCAGCCCCACGCGGAGCGCGAGTCGGCCCCCGCCAAGCTCTTCGCGGGAAGGGGTGTGAACCATGCCACGACTCCGCGGCGGTCTTCCGGGGTGGGCTGAACGCGGGCCGGCCCCGGCCGCGCACATCGTACCCGGCTGGTCGCGGCGATGGGACACCGGACGGGAAGGCGAGCTCCCGGCGAGCCGCGGCTCGGCAGGAGCCTC
>CAYWYJ010000181.1:0-4201 GCA_964462635.1 uncultured Planctomycetales bacterium | reverse complement strand
GCCGACGCTCCCCTGGTTCCTTGACGCCGGCCAGAGGCCGACGCTCCCCACCCCTGGGCCCTACCGCCGCACCCTGCCCCAACCCCTCCCGCGGACGGCGGGGGAACGGAGGAACGTGGGAAGGTGGGAACGCGGGGATGTGGGGACGGCGGGCCGTCTGCGCTTGACGCTCGCGGTTATCCCGCCGGGCACGCGCAGGCCGCCCGCTCGGCTTCCGCCTTCATGTCCGTCAGCCGCGTGGCCGCCCGCAGGTACCGATGGTGGAAGTCCGCCGGCGACATGTGGGCGGCGGCGGCCAGCTTGGCCAGCATCACCGGGTTCTCCAGGTCGCCGCGTTCCAGCCGAATCTGGTAGGCCCGCCCCACGGTGTACTCGTCCGAGTTGATGTCGACCAGCCGCGTCTGGGTGCGGTTGGTCTCCGGGTTGATGATGTCCCTGAAGTCCACGGCGCTCAGGTTGCCGTTCACCATCGCCACCATCACCCCCATCGCCGACTGGTCGGGGTCGACGAAGAGCCGGATGCTGTGGTAGCCCAGCGCGCGGCAATAAGCCATGTCGTGCGGCGTCGGGTCGGCGGAGCGCAGCTCGTAGCCGATGTTGTGCGTGACGAGGGGCAGCGATTCGCCGCGGGCCTTGAACCGCCCCTGAAGCTCGCGTTTCAGCAGCTCCAGCAGCGGCACCTCCGACAGCCGCACGTGGCCGGCCGCATCGACCGGGACTTCGCGGCCCAGCAGCCGTTCCAGCTCCGCCCGGTCGCCCAGGCGGTAGGCGAGCCCCTCCGCAATGACGGCGACGCCGTCGCAACGGCCCGACACTTGCCGCTTCAGGATCGACCCCTCGAGCACATCGACGATGGACTGGACCGTGCTGTGCTCCTCGAATTCCTCCGGGATCAGGGTGATCGTCGCGCCGGCGGCCTGGCCGATGGACATGGCCAGCCAGCCCGCGCTGCGACCCATCGCGTTGACGAGATACCACCGGCCGGTGGTCTGCGAATCGGTCATCAGGTTCTTGAGGAGCTGGGCCCCGATGAAGCGGGCGGTCGAGAAGCCGAACGTCGGCTGGTTCTGCGGCAGCGGCAAGTCGTTGTCGATCGTCTTGGGCACGTGGACGACGCGGAGCTTGCCGCCGGCGGCCTCGGCGAGGAACCGGGCGGACAGCGCCGTGTCGTCGCCGCCGATCGTGAGCAGGCAGTTGATCCCCAGCTCGCGCAGCCGGCCCAGGGCCAGACTGACCTTGTCGGGGTGGGCCTGGACCCGCTTGGTCGTCTTGAGCGCCGCATCGTCCAGCAGGTTCGTCCGCGACGTGCGCAAGATCGACCCGCCGTCGAAGTGGATCCGCGCCACGCGGGCAATCTCCAGCCGGACCGAGTGCGTCGGCGGGTCGAAGTCGTCGGAGCACAAGTGGCGGAAGCCGTCGAAAAACCCCACGACCTCGAACCCGCAGTTGATCGCCTGGATCGTCGCGGCCCCAATGACGGCGTTGATCCCCGGCGCGGGGCCCCCGCCGACGATGATCCCAAGTCTGCGTGCGGCCATGTTTGTTCACCACCAATCTGTTCAACGCGGCCGGCCCTTCAGCGGGCCGGCCACCACCCATCGACCGGTGGCGCGCCCCTTGGCGCGCTCAGACCAAAATAAAGCCAGCCCGACGCGGGACGCGCCCGCCTCGAACGACTCCGCCGGCCTGGTCACGGGGCTCCCGCTTCACGGGCCCGCGTCTAATCTTATATCGGCCGTTCCCTGGCGTCTGGTTCGGCCGTCCGCGGAACGCGCCGGGTTTCGCGGTCCAGGCGGTGCGACCCCGGCGTGTCGCCCGGCCGGGTCTGCGCAGTCATTCGCCAGCGCGCGGCTGGGGAGGGCGAGGCTCCTGCCGAGCCGCACCTAGTCCGTTGAAAAGCCGTAGCGCTGGACCTCCGAGTCCAGCGCGACCGTATCGCCGACCAAACAAACGCCGGACTCGGAGGTCCGGCGCTACAGATTCAAAGGCCACGAGCGGTTCTTCAACGGGCGGCTCGGGAGGGCGAGGCTCCTGCCGAGCCGCCGCTGGGGAAGCCGATCCCGGCGCGTCGGGACCGGTCGAGCCCCCGGGTAGGCGGGGTATGCTCGTTTCTCTTCCGCCCTGAAAGGGCGGCAGTCCGCACCGCCGGCACGACTTCCGTCGCCCCTGCGGGGCTCAGAAGTCTTCACCCTTCTCGACCGGGGGCTTCAGCGAGCTTCGCCCGCTTCGCCCCCGGCTATTGACGCCCGCCCCTGCGGGGCGGTGGCCAGCCGCGACCCGCCGCCGCAGAGCGGGGATCGCCGCAAGCATACCCCCCCGCGGCGACCGGCGGCTGGCCCGTTGCCGCCTACGCCTCGCTCGCCCACAATGGGACGCCGCGCCCGCCGGCGGACCGGTGCCGGGCGCGCCAGCGCACGTGGGAGACCGACGATGAAAGGCGATCCGAAACTGCTGCAAACGCTCAACGCCCTGCTGGCCGACGAGCTGACCGCGATCAACCAGTACATGGTCCACTCGGAGATGTGCCGCAATTGGGGCTACGAGCGCCTGCACGAGCGTATCGAGAAGCGGGCCATCCAGGAGATGAAGCACGCCGAGATGCTCATCGCACGGATCCTGTTTCTGGAGGGGACGCCCAAGGTCGACAAGCTCAACAAGATCAAGATCGGCGCCGACGTGGCCAAGCAGTTGGCCGCCGACCTGCAGGCCGAACAAGGGGCGCTCAAGATGTACAACGCGGCCGTGAAGCTGGCCGATCAGGTCAAGGACGCTCCCACGCGTAATCTCCTCGAACAGATCGCCCGCGACGAGGACGAGCACCTGGATTGGCTGGAAGAGCAGCACGATCAGATCGCCCAGATGGGTCTGGAGCTGTACCTGGCCAACCAGGCTGGCAAAGAGTAGGGAACAGGGAACAGGGAACGGGTCCAAACGGCGCCCCGGAGCACCAACTGGGAGCAACAAGTTGCTGGTTGCGCCCGCCGGCCACGATTGTGAGGACCGCATGGACGTGTTCGAGGCCATCGCCAGGCGTCACAGCTACCGCGGCCCGTACCGCGACCAGCCCGTACCGCGGGACGACCTGCGGCGCATCGTGCAGGCCGGAATCCAGGCCCCCTCCGGCCGCAACGCCCAGACGACGACGTTCGTCATCGTGGATGATCCCGATGTGGTGCGGCGGATCGGCGCCCTACACGCCGGCAACGTCGCCGTCCAGCAGGCCCGGGCGTTCATCGCCTGCGTCGTGGACCGGCAGCCCCAACCCGTCTACGAGGGCCACAGCTTCCAGGTCGAAGACTGTGCCGCCGCGGTCGAGAACATGCTGCTGGCCATCACCGCGTTGGGTTACGCCAGTGTGTGGGTGGACGGGTGGCTGCGCATTGGCGGCCACGCCGAGACGATCGGGAAGCTGCTGGCCATCCCCCCGGACAAGGTCATCCGTGTGTTGCTGCCGATGGGCGTCCCGGCGGAGAGTTGGCCGCAGAAAGAGAAGAAGCCCTTCGAACAGCGGGCGTGGTTCAACCGCTGGGGCTGAGTCACCGCGCGCACGTCAACCGGTCCAAGCCCCACGCGCGGCCTATCGGATCATGGCTTGTGCCGACCGGTCCGGGCGGGTGGCCGGGGCACCAAGCCGGCCGCGCCAGCCGCCTTCGGGGGCCTGACCGCCGAGCGCCCGGGCGATGGTCGTGGCGTTGTGGTCGATCATGCCGATGTACGTCCCCTCATAGGTGCCCGGCGGTCCCATCGCGTCGGAAAACAGCCGGCCGCCGACATGCACCGTCTTGCCGCGGGCGGCGGCCCCTTCGATGAGCGCCCGGACGCTCTTGTCGGCGACGCTGGTCTCGACGAACACGGCCCGCACGTCCTGCCGCACGATCAGGTCCACGAGCCGGTTGATGTCCTCCAGCCCCGCCTCGGACTCGGTGGAGATGCCCTGAATGCCTTGCACCTTCAGACCGTACGCGCGGCCGAAATAGCGGAACGCATCGTGGGCCGTGACGAGGATGCGCTGCGGCTCCGGCACGCTGCCCAGCACTTGCCGAACGTAAACGTCCAGTTCTTCCAGCTCCGCCTGGTACTTCCGAGCGTTGGCCTGATACGTCGCCGCGTAGGGCGGGTCATACTCGGCCAGGGCTTGGGTCACCGTGTCCACGGCCCGGCCCCAGGCCCGCACGTCCATCCACACGTGGGGGTCGGGGTG
>CAYWYJ010000180.1:0-4330 GCA_964462635.1 uncultured Planctomycetales bacterium | reverse complement strand
TCCGCGATCGCGAACGCCCCACCGGGGCAAGAGCAACCTCGCCCGGGGGAGACACGCCGAACGCCTCCGCCGTCTCCGGCACCAGCACGAGCTCCTGGCGCGGCAGGTCGACGGCGGCGACGCGAACGCGGACCGGCCGCCCAAGATGCACCGTGCGACGGGTGCGGCGGCCGGTGAAGACGCCGGTGCGGCGGTCGTACAGCCAGTCGTCGCGTCCGAAGTCGCTCACCCGGACGAGTCCTTCGGCGAGCGACGGCAGCACTTGAACAAAGGCCCCAAACGGCAGCACGCCCGTCACGACGCCGTCGAACACCTCGCCGACCTTGTCGCGCATCAGCAGCAGGAACAGCGACGCGGCCGCGGCACGCTCCGCCTGCTGCGCCCGGCGTTCCGCGGCGCTGGCGGCCTGCCCCAGCTCCGTCAGGTCATCAGGCGATACGGACTTGTCCGCGGCCCGACGCCGCACCGGCCGGCCCGCCACCAAGGTGTCGAACAAACGATGCACCGTGAGATCGGGATAGCGGCGAATCGGCGACGTGAAATGGCAGTAGTCGTCGCTGGCCAACGCGAAATGTCCGAGCGGCGACGGGCTGTAGACCGCCTGGGCCAAGGCCCGCAACACCACGTAGTTCACGGCCTGTTCGGCAGGCCGCCCACGGGCCGCGTCGAGCAGCGACCGGATGCTTGTCCGACTGAGCGACGCAGCCGGCACGTGCCCCAGCACGGGCCCGAGCAGGGCCAGCCCCTCAGCGGCGCTCGGGTCCGGCTCCGGGTGGACACGCCGCAGGTGCTCGATCCCCGCCTCGGTCAAAGCGCGCGACACCGCCTCGTTCGCTTCGACCATGAACATCTCGATCAGGGTGTGCGAAAAGCCGGTATCGGCGGGGCCGCCGTCCAACACCTGCCCGTCCGCATCGAGTCGAAACGCCACTTCGGGCAGACTCAACGAGATCATGCCGGCGGCGAGGCGGCGACGTTGGATGCGCTGAGCGAGGTCCGCGGCGCCGTGCAGCAAGTCAACGACTTCGGGGGCCAGTTCATCGGCCGGGCCGTGTGGGCCACCGCGCGTGAGCGTGCCGCGCGGGAGGGCGAGGCTCTTGCCGAGCCGCGGCTCGCCGGGAGACTCGCCCTCCCCAGTCGCACCGCCAGATGGCGCGCGCCCTTCCAGGACTGCCGTCACCTGCGGGTACGTCAGGCGCGCGGCGGACCGGATGACGCTGTTGGCGAAGCGGGTCTCGACGACGCGGCCGGCGCCGTCATAGGTCAGGAACACGGATTTGGTCAGCCGCGGCTGCCCCGGTCGCAGGCAGCACACGTCATGGGCCAGCGGCTCCGGCAGCATCGGCACGACGCAACCGGGGAAGTAGACGCTCGTGCCGCGCCGGCGAGCTTCGATATCGATCGGTCCGCCGACGGGGACGAAGGACGCCACATCGGCGATGTGGACACCCAACCGCACCCGCCCGTGGCCCAGCGGTTCGACGGAGATCGCATCGTCGAAGTCGCGGGCATCGGAGGGATCGATCGTGACCGTCAGCAGTTCGCGCAGGTCTTCGCGCACGCCGAGCGCATCGGGGTCGAAGTCGTCCGCCGCCGTTTGCGCCGCCTCCAACGCCGCGTGAGGAAAGCGGTCGGGGATACCGTGTCGCGCGATGGCCGCCCGAATCCACGCGCGGGCGTCCAACAGGCCGCCGAGGCGCTTGATGATCCGTCCGTGCAGGGCGCCCGGGCGGACCAGATGCTCATCAGGTTGCGCGACGACGAGGTCGCCCGGCCGACTGCCCTTGGCGGTCGGATCGTCCACGAGTACAGGCGGCTGCGGATCGCGGCCCAGGGGACGCACGATCCAGCGGCCGCGCTCGCGGTCGAGGATGCCGACCGTGCGGCGTTCGGCGCGCTGGAGGACGCGAACGACCTCGGCCCGCGGGCCCCGGCCGCGGCCCACCATGCGAACCAGGCGCGCGGCGACCGTGTCGCCGTCCAGCGCGCCCCGCGTGTGACCGGCTTCGACAAAGAGCGCCGGGTGACCGGGGCGCTCAATGAACCCGTAGCCGCGGGGGTGCGCGTGGAACACGCCGGCGACCTGCCCCGTTTGCAGCGGCAGACGCAGCGTGCGACCGGCGCCCAGGGCCAGCGTGCCGTCGTCGAGCAGTTCCCGGAGCACGCGCCGGAAGCGCGTATAATCAGTGGAGGAAACGCCGAGTTCGCGGGCCAGGGCGCGCGGCTTCAGCGGGTGGTCGGGATGCTCGCGCACGTAGTCCAGCACGGCTTGGCGCCACGCAGCGCGGGTCGGCGGCGGTGGGTGTGTGGACATCAGTGTCTACCGGCGGCGGGCCCCCGGCGCGGGCCGCATCCCGCCCGGACGCCTTGCGGCCGGCCAGCGAACATGATAAACGTCACGCGGCCCCACTTCCATCGTCGGCGCCCCGCCCACGGGCCGTCGCGGCGTGCCGACCGGGTCCGCGCGGCGGATCCCGTCCATGGCCCAAGGAGCGAACCCTCATGAAAGCCGGCAACGGGAGCACCAGGACCGAGACCCAGTTCTCCGTCTTTCTCGCCAGCAAGCCGAACATCCTGGCGCGGGTCTGCCAACAACTGGCCAACGACAAGATCAACATTGTGGCCCTGAGTATGATGGACGCGACGGAGCACGGCGTGCTGCGGTTGGTCGCCGCCGACAGCGCGGCGGCGCGGCAGAGCCTGGCCCGGATCAACGTGCCGACGGCGGAGTCGACGGTGCTGCTCACTACGTTGCCCAACCGGCCCGGAGCGCTCGCGGACGTCGTGGAGCGGCTGGCCAGCGAGCACATCGCCGTGAGTTATGCTTACCTCACCACGGGTGCCCCCGGCGGCCGGACGCTCGGGGTGTTCCGTGTGTCGGACTTCAAGAGGGCGGCGCAGGTGCTGGACGAGCGGAAGCCGAGGCGAAAGGCCGCGGCGACCGCGCGGACCGGCCCGCGCCCGCGACGGACCTGATACGTGCGGGATGGTGAGACCGACAACCAAGCCCCGGGGGCGACCGGTTTGATCACACCGGCGCGGCGCGAGTCCGCGAGTCCGCGCCTCGTGGCGGCGTTGCTGCTGCTTACTTGCCTGGGAATCCTTGGTTTGGCCGCGTACCTGCGGCCCGATCCCCGCGGGTGGGGCACCCACGCCCAACTGGGCACCGGCCCGTGTGGGATGCTGATTATGACCGGCTACCCCTGCCCGACCTGCGGCATGACGACCGCCTTCGCGCATTTTGTGCGCGGTCAGTGGCTCCGGGCCTTCTGGGTCCAGCCGGCCGGCTTTGTGTTCGCGTTGGGCACGGCGGCGCTAGCGCTGGGGTGCGTGTGGACGCTGGTCCGCGGGCGCTGGCCGGCCATCCGGCTGCCGTGGCTGACCCCCTACCGGCTCTTTGCCGGCTTGCTGGTCCTGCTCCTGGGCGGTTGGGCATTCAAGATTGTGGTCGGGCTGATTACGGGAACGGTGCCGTATCATCGTTGAGGGTGGGCGCCGCAGCGGCGCCGCGATCGCCGACCGACGCCACGTCGCTATCCCCGTCACTGAATTGGCATTCTGTGTTCGCGCCCGTATACTTAGAGTGGCGAACAGAACCCACCCCGCAAACGGTGGGCCGTTTGGCCCCGCACTCGCGTGCGGGGTTCTGACGAAGGCTGTTAGTGTGGTCGGCGATCCGGTCGATTCTGGTGGTGCCAGACTCGTTCCGGCCCGGCCGCAGGCTCTTTGACAACGCGATGGGGGCGATTGGCTTCGACCGGGCAGGTTGAGGCCTGGGTGGCGTGTCGAGGTGGTCAGGCGGCCTCGTTAAACACCTGGCAAACCCTTTACATGCCAACAATGGCTATGCTCTTGCGGCCTAGTCACTAGACCGCACGTCGGCCGGCGACGCCTGCTAGCCGGTTCCGACGACGACAGCAGGCTGGCACGCGGGCCATCGGCCTTCCGCCGGTGACCGTCTGGCGACCCGCGTGCGAGACTTAGCCGGGCTCGGCCCACCGATGACCTGTCGGCCGGTCTGCGGCGGGCCCAAACTCAAATCGACCGGCTACACACGTAGAGGCCCAGGCTGAAATGCTTCGGGACGGGGGTTCGATTCCCCCCGCCTCCATCCTTTCCTTTTCGTTTGCTCGGGGACTCCCTAAATGAAAATTCACAGTCGTGCGACATGGGAGGGCGAGGCTGTCTCCTGCGGCGACCCTGCCGGCCTGCCGAGCCGCGGCTCGCCGGGAGGCTCGCCCTCCCCGCTGGCGTCCCACGATCCTGAATGCCGATCTAGCAGCCCGTTGAAGAACCGCTCGTGGCCTTTGAATCTGTAGCGCCGGACCTC
>CAYWYJ010000179.1:0-4567 GCA_964462635.1 uncultured Planctomycetales bacterium | reverse complement strand
CGCGTTTCCGTCAGCCGGCCCTGGTCGAGATGTATCTGCCGGGGCGCGAGGTCACGGTGGGCATCACCGGCACGGGCGATAAGGCGGTCGCGCTCGGCACGCTGGAAATCGTCCTGTTGCCGCAGGCCCAGCCGCACTCGTACACCTACATCAACAAGGAGCAGTGCGAGGAGCTCTGCCAGTTCCCATTGGCCCCGCCGGAGTGGGCGGCACCGGCCGAGGAGTTGTCGCTGAAGGCGTGGCGGGCACTGGAATGCCGCGACGCCGGCCGCGTGGACCTGCGGGCCGACGCCGACGGCCGCCTGCATGTCATGGAGCTGAATCCGCTGCCCGGCCTGCATCCGCAACACTCGGACCTGCCGATCCTGTGCAACCTGATCGGGCTGCCCTACGTGGAGTTGATCCGGCGGATCATGGATTCGGCGCTGGAGCGGATCGGGCAGCAACCGCCGCACCGCGCGAAGGTGGGCGTATGAACGTCGTGCTGCTGCACGACGAGCTGCGGCGCGACGCCCGCGAGGACGAGCTCGATGTCTTAGTCCAGGCGGATGCAATCGAGGCGGCGCTGACCGAACTCGGGCACACGGGGGCGCGGCTTCCGTTCTCGTTCGACGTGCAGGCGATCACCGAGGGGCTGCTGCGGCTGCGCGCCGACGTCGCCTTCAACCTGGTCGAGTCCGTGCACGGGCAGGGGCGGCTGGTGTGCCTGGCCCCCGCGCTGCTCGACTCGCTGAATATGCCGTACACCGGCGCCGGCACGGAGGGCATGTTCATCACGTCGAGCAAGCTGCTCACGAAACGGCTGTTGCACGCGCACGGCATTCCGACACCGCCGTGGCTGGCGCTGACCGGATCATCGCCCGACCTTCCGCTGCCGGGGCGGTACATCATCAAGTCCGTCTGGGAAGAGGCGTCGCTCGGGTTGGAAGACGACGCCATCCTGGACGTGACCGATGCGGCGGTGCTACGGCGGGAGATCGCGGCCCGCGCCCCCCGGCTGGGCGGCGAGGCGTTCGCCGAGCTATTCATTCCTGGACGCGAGTTCAACCTGTCCATGCTCGCCGGTCCGCAGGGGGGCGAGGTGCTGCCGCCGGCGGAAATCCACTTCGTTGATTACCCCGCCGACCGGCCGAAAGTCGTGGGCTATCGCGCCAAGTGGGACAGCGCCTCGTTCGAATACCACCACACGCCGCGCTGCTTTGACTTCCCGGCCTCGGACCAGGCACTTGTCGCCGAGCTTTGCCGGCTGGCCCGGGCCTGCTGGGACCTGCTCGGCCTGCGCGGCTATGTCCGCGTGGACTTCCGCGTGGACGCGGCCGGGCGGCCGTGGGTGCTCGAGATCAACGCCAATCCTTGCCTGTCGCCGGATGCGGGCTTCCCGGCGGCGGCGGATCGGGCGGGGCTGAGTTTCCCAGCGCTGATCGCCCGGATCCTGGCGGATGCACGCTGCGGCGTCGGAGCACCGCGATGAGCAAAGCGGCGGATGTACGGGCGGCGATCCAACTGCGCGAGACCGTGACCGAGCAGGATCCTGAGGCGGTGCGTGAGATCGTCTCATCCACCGGCTTCTTCCACGCGCCGGAGGTCGATGTCGCGGTCGAACTGGTTCAGGAGCGGCTCGCGCGGGGCCCGGCGAGCGGGTACTTTTTCGTGTTCGCCGACCTGCGGGGCCGGACCATCGGCTACACCTGCTATGGCCCGATCGCCTGCACTGTCGGCAGCTACGACCTCTTCTGGATCGCCGTGCACGAGCACTACCGCAATCGTGGCCTCGGCCGGCTGCTGCTGGAGGCCACCGAGCAGCGCATCGCCGCCGTCGCCGGTGCCCGTCGAATCTACATTGAGACATCCGGCCGCGCGCTGTACGTCCCCACGCAGCACTTTTACACCCGCTGCGGCTACGTTCAGGAAGCCGTCCTGACCGACTTCTACGCCCCCGGCGATCCCAAGATCGTCTACTCGAAGGCCCTGCCCACGCCGCCGGCCTGACGTCCCTGAACGCCGCTGCGAGTTGCACGCCGCGACGCTATCATGCCCGGCATGGAAACCACACCGACTGCCCGAATCGGCTCGCATGTCGTCGGTCCCGGTCACCCGCTGCTGCTCATCGCCGGCCCGTGCGTGATCGAGTCTTTGGACCACTCGCTCAAACTGGCCGAGCAGATCGCCGCCATCGCCCGCCGGCTGAAGCTGCCATACGTCTTCAAGGCCAGCTTCGACAAGGCCAACCGTTCGAGTGTCCACTCCTTCCGCGGGCCGGGCCTGGAGGAGGGCCTCGCGATCCTGCGGCAGGTGCGCGAGAAGGTCGGCGTCCCCGTCCTCTCCGACATCCACGAGCCCGACCAGGCGGCGGCCGCGGGTAAGGTGCTCGACGTGCTCCAGGTGCCGGCGTTCCTCTGCCGGCAGACCGATCTGCTGCTCGCCTGCGGCCGCGCCGGGCGGGCGGTGAACATCAAGAAGGGGCAGTTCCTGGCGCCGGAGAAGATGCAGCTCGCCGTCGAGAAGGTCCGCGAGACCGGCAACGCCGACGTGCTCGTGACCGATCGCGGCACGTTCTTTGGCTACGAGCGGCTCGTGAACGATATGACCGGCCTGCAGGTCATGCGGCAGTTCGCCCCCGTAGTATTCGACGCGACCCACTCCGTGCAGTACCCGGGCGGCGGGGGCCAGGTGACCGGCGGCCGGCGTGAGTTCATCCCGCTCCTGGCACGGGCCGCGGTCGCCGCCGGCGTGGACGCCCTCTTCATGGAGGTCCACGACGACCCGCCGCACGCGAAAAGCGACGCGGCGACCGTTTGGCCGCTGACGGAACTCGCGACCCTGCTTACCACGCTGGTGCGCGTCCGATCGGCGGTCGCGGGGGGATAGTTGGCCGGTGGGCGTGCATCCGTTCTCGCGCACGCGTGCCCGCAACTGAAATTTCGTGCGCTAAACCATTAGTTCACATACCTTTATCAATCCGATAGAGAGATTGTACTATTTTCTTGTTGCATAAATCGCACGCATGTGGTACTATTTCAACCATGGAAGCCAGGGAAGGGTCGAGGCTGTTGTCGTAAGTTGCCAGATGGAGTGAGGGGAAAGGCCGCGACCGGGCCGAGTGGGCGAGCCAGCGGGCTCGCCCGCTTTTTTGCGCCGCTTGCGTTGCCTGCCACGGCACGGCAGTACACTGCCTTGCCTTCACGCATTTAGCGACCATATCGTCTCGCGGGGGTATGTTCGGCGCTGGCTGGGGACGTGGCTGACAAGACACCTGGGCCGCGTGCTGCACGATTACGGAGGTGGCCGCCATGAAACGCACCTGCATCCTCATTGCGATCCTCACTCAAGCGGCCGTGGCCAGCGCGAGCGTCCGCGTGTTCGTCACGCCGGCGTCCGCGGGCTACGGCCTGACGAATCCGGATCTGGCGTTTACGCCCACGCTCAGCACGGTGACGGACAGCGGCGAAGACTTCAACGCTTACGACTGCATCCCGCCTGATCCGCTTTATGCGGTAGATACCTACCCGCCTCTCGATGTCGCCACGGGGACAGCCACGTATCCGGTCCTGATCCCGCCCGGCGACTTCGCGTACATCTGGTTTCGGTTCCAGGACGTCGCCGAAAACACGCACGTGGATCAGATCAAAGTCGCCATCCGCGAATACAGCAACGGGGCCCTCGGCGACGTCACGACCTGCTACTACGTGCTCAACTCAGCAGCGGGTGACCCACCGCGCAAACGCTGGGATGGCGTCGCGACGCCGCCGGACTATCCGTTCTGGCACATGAACCCACAGCCGCTGTTGGCGCACGACGGGCTGCTCAACGGGGCTGACGATCCGCAGTTGTTGTTCAAGCACCAGAGTGGCGACGATCCGCGTACGGGCGTGGCGCTGCTGGGGGCGGTTTCCGCTGCGCCCGACAAGACCTACGTGATTCTCCCCGAGGAACTCAACTTCGACGTCGTGCCGCCGGATCCACTGATCTGGGGCGGATACTTCCTGTTTATGCCGGAGCCCGGCGCGCTGTCACTGCTGGCGCTCGGGGTCATGGGGCTGCGACGACGCTGAACCTCAGCCCTACTCCGCCAGCTCGTACATGCCCTGTCCGGCGCGCCGCAGCTTGCCCTGCCGGGCGAGTTCGTCCCAGACGGCCTGCGGGAACTGATTGGGCGGGATGATCGCGACGATGCCGGACCGTCCGCCGGTCGTCATCGCGCCGTGGCCGAGCCGGGACTCGTCGTCGAGGCGGGCGAGCTTCAGGCGTTTCTTGAACGCTTTCATAGCGTTCTTGAGCTGTGTGGGCGGTATCTCGCCGGGGGCCGGGGCCCCGCCGGGCGCAATCGGAGGTTGATCGGTCATGGCGTTCCATCCATTCGCCGCGGCCTCGCGCGGCGGCGATGATTCACGATAGCCGGCGGGGCGGCGCGTTGTCCAGCGGGACAGGGGCTGCCAGACTCGGCGCCTGGCCGCCCGGCGGCAGCCGGCGACGGGCATCTGCTATACATTCTAGTAGTGCGCCTGCACACTTCTCTCTGGGGCCGTCGCGCGCGGGTTGACCGCCGGTCGCGGCCCCGAGTTCATCG
>CAYWYJ010000178.1:0-4627 GCA_964462635.1 uncultured Planctomycetales bacterium | reverse complement strand
GGGGTCCCTGGGGGGGTGGGCTCGGTTCCGGCCCGCCCGCGGCTCGCCGGGAGGCTCGCCCTCCCGGATGGCGTCCCGTGATCCTGAACGCTACCTACGGCCGCAGCGGCCGGACCTTGATGTTGCGGTACCACACCCGGTCGCCGTGGTCCTGGAGCACGATCCGCCCGCGGGCGACGCGGCCGAAACGGGGCATGTTCTTGAACTTGCTGTCGGCGACGAGCTGCTCCCATTCCGGGCTGCCGAGCTCGTACTCGACGACCTTCAGGCCGTTGAGCCAATGTTCGACGTGCGGCCCGTTGACGACGAGGCGTACGCGGTTGAACAGCCCCACCGGTTCCGTCACGTCGCGCACCGGGGCGTGCAGGGCGTAATTCGAGCCGGCGGAGGTCTTGGGGTTTCGCCCGTCCGCGTGCTCCGCGTTGTCCAGTACCTGCATCTCGGGCCCCGTCTCCCACGGCCAGCCGACCGACTCGTCCACGCGGAAGAAGATGCCGCTGTTGCCGCCGGCGGAGATCCGCCATTCGAGTTGCAATTCGAAGTTGTCGAACTCCTCCTCGGTGCAGATGTCGCCGCCGGGGCCGACGCGGACGAGGCAGCCGTCGCGCACCTGCCAGCCGTCGGGGAAGCGGTCCTTCTTGTAGCCGCGCCAGCCGCGCGGGGTCTGCCCGTCAAACAGCAGCCGCCAGCCCGCCTGCCGCTCCGCCTCGGTGAGGACGTTCAGCGGCGGCTGCGCCGGCGGGGTGAGCACCGTGCCGGGCCGGTCGGCCGGGATCGCGTTCAACGTGTACCACGCCTCCGTGCTCCACGGCCGCTCGCCATCCTCCGACACGCACGGCGGCAGCAGGCGAATGTAGACGACGTGCGACGGCTTCAGGTTCGGGATTTCGAGGAAGACCTTTCGGCGGTCCGGCGACACGCTGGCCGACTTCACGGGGTAGACGACGCCGTCGCGCTTCGGCGGCTGGCACGACTCGGGCTTGACCGACAAGCGAGCCCACGCGGCACGGAATGGCCACTGCTCGACGTAGTACGATTCAGGTTCCCAGCCGACACGCGGATCGAGCGGCTTGGTGAACTCGGTCTCGAAACCGTTGCTCAGCGCCCGCACGGCGAGCATCTCGAAGACTGTCTGTTCGGTGGGCTTGATGACCGATCCCAAGTCGCGTGTGAAGCGAAACGCACAACCCTGGGAATTGCCCGCGCGGTCGTCCATGAACACTCGCTTCTCGTCCGGACGGGCGACGACTCGGAGCTGGTTCTGATAGACCCCATCGACCCACCCCATTGAGTCTGAGTCAGAGCGCTCAGCACCCGGCACCCAGGCGAACAGAGTGAGGCTATCTGGGTCCTTTGAGTAATGTGCACGCCACAGGAAACCGCTCCGGATTCTCACCTCAGCCCGGTACTGAAGCATGCCGCGACGCTCGCAGTCCTCAAACGCAGGATGGCGTCCGGCGACGGGCGTCCCATCGCCTGGCAGGCCGCGGCGCAGACCGGGGATGATGCGCTTCTTGCCGGGCGCCGTGTCGCGCGGCGCGGCAGGAGGCCAACGCAAGACCGACGTCGGGACGATCTCGAAGCGGTCTTCGGGCGCCGTCGGAGGCCGCCACTCCAGCCGCAGCTGCGAACCGCCGTGGGCCTCGAAATGCAGAATCCGCAGGTCGTGCTCCCCGACATCCAGTTCGCACGGGCCGTCGCTGGACGATGGGCCGTGGACGCCGTCGTGATCGACGACGAGTTCGCCGCCGATCCACAACTTGGCGCCGTCGTCACTGGTGAGCCGGAACACGTGCGTTCCCTTCTTGTCAACCTTCAATCGCCCCACAACCTCGGTGACGAAGCTCCCCTCCCGCTCGTCAAAGTCCTTGCGGTCCGAGTGCAGGTCGATGGTCGGCGACACGCGGACCTCGTTGGGCAGCTCGTCGTCGACCAGCTCCGGCAGCTCGCGCAACGCCGCGGCCACGTCGTAAACCCGCACCAGGACACCGTTTGCGGTTTCCTGGGCCGGCGCGGGCAGGCCCGCCACACACACCACCAGAACCGTTGCCAACGCCTCGTTCGCCCACCTTGCAGGGTGTTGCACGAACCCCGCCGACCCCATCGGCCAGCCGGGGAGGGCGAGGCTCCGGCCGAGCCGTCTTCCCCACCGCCGCGAACGGCTCAGCAGGAGCTTCGCCCTCCCGTGTCCAGAAGTCCGCGCGAAACCACATGATCGACACATGGCCGTTCCCTCGTGGTGCCACGCCGTCGCCACACCCGGCCCCGGTTCACACACGATGGAATCCGGCAAACACCGGGCTGGCGTCGGCCCAGGCCGGCCCTAGAATGCCGCGCATGTTCGCCCGCGTCCATAGCATGGCCCTGGCCGGCATTGAGGCCCGGCCGTGCGAGGTCGAGGTGGACGTCACGGGGCGGGGGTTCAGTGCGCCCACCCTCGTCGGCCTGCCCGACTCCGCCGTCAAGGAGAGCATCGACCGCATCCGCAGCGCGCTGTCGAACTCCGGCTACTCGCACCCGCGGACGCGGACGACAATCAACCTCGCGCCGGCGGACATCAAGAAGGAAGGCCCCGCTTTCGATCTACCGATCGCCATCGGCCTGTTACTCGGTGACGACCAGCTCCGCAGCGACACCGCCGAGCAATACCTCATCGCGGGCGAGCTGGCGCTCGACGGCCGCGTGCGTTCGATCAAGGGCGCCCTCTCGATGGCCTTGCTCTGTCGCCAGAACGGCTTTCGCGGCCTCGTGCTGCCGCGCGACAACGCGGAAGAAGCCGCGGTCGTCGACGGTGTCGAGGTCTACGGCATCGACTCGCTGGCCCAGGCCGTCGGGTTCCTGGCCGGCGAGTTGCCGCTGGAGCCGACGGCGGTCGATCTCGACGCCCTGTTCGCGCGGGCCGCGTGCTACGAGGTCGATTTCGCCGACGTTCGCGGACAGGAGCACGTCAAGCGGGCGCTACTGATCGCGGCGGCCGGCCGGCACAACGTGCTGATGATCGGGCCGCCCGGCGCGGGCAAGACGATGCTCGCCAAACGGCTGCCGACGATTCTGCCGCCGCTGTCGCTTCAGGAAGCGTTGGAAACGACGCGCATCTACTCCGCCTCCGGCAAGTTGCCGGGCAAGACCAGCCTGCTGGCCACGCGGCCCGTCCGTCAGCCGCACCATTCGATCAGCGCGCCGGCCCTGGTCGGCGGCGGCACGATCCCGCAGGCCGGCGAGGTGTCGCTGTCGCACCATGGCGTGCTGTTCCTGGACGAGTTCCCGGAGTTCAACCGCAGCGTGCTCGAGTCGCTGCGACAGGTCATCGAGGACCACGTCGTCACCATCTCGCGGGCGCACAGCGCGGTGGACTTTCCGGCGGACTTCATGCTCGTCGCGGCGATGAACCCCTGCCCGTGCGGCTATTTCACCGACCCGCGCAAGCCGTGCAAGTGCTCGGCGCCGCAGATCGACCGCTACCTGGCCCGCATCTCCGGGCCGCTGCTGGAGCGGATCGACATTCACGTCGAGGTGCCGGCGGTGCCGATCTCGGCCCTGCGCGACACGCGGCCCGGTACCGACAGCGCCACGCTGCGCGGCCAGGTCGAGCGGGCGCTCGCGATCCAGCGGCAACGGTTCGGCCCCGATACGACCAAGACCAACGGCCGGATGTCCTCCCGCGAGCTGCGCAAGTACGCCGCCATCGACGCCGACGGCGAGCGGCTGCTGCGTCAGGCGATGAGCGAACTCGGGCTCTCGGCCCGTGCCCACGACAAGGTGCTCCGCGTGGCCCGCACGATCGCGGACCTGGGTGGCGAAGAGCACGTCACCGCAACCCACCTGTCCGAGGCCATACAGTACCGCCGGCTGGACCGCAGCCTCTGACCCGCCAACGTCAGCGAAGAACACGCCGGGTGCCGGGCTATCCCGGCGCGCTGGGACGTCGACACGGCTCCCGGCGGCGCGGTACGGCGTCACTGCACTGTCCCCCCTCTTAGGGGGGACCAGAGGGGGGTTGAGAGTCTGGCGCGCCGACGGCTCCCACCCTCCCCCGGGACCGCGCCGTGAGACCGGCACCCACATCAAAAAGAGTGGCACCTCTGTCTCCCGCCGAGACCCCTAACAGCTCCCAACAGAACCCACCACGCAAGTGGTGGGCCGCAGAGCCCCCGCACTGGCGTGCGGGGTTCTGATAGGCGCTCTAAGCGGCGGGGGCGTCCGTCGAGACCTGCTAACGTTTCGAGAACTGGAAGCGGCGGCGGGCCTTCCGCTGGCCGGGCTTCTTGCGCTCGACGATGCGGGCGTCGCGCGTGAGGTAACCGGCGTCGCGCAGCGTGGGCTCGAACTGCCGATACGCTTTGACCAGCGCGCGGGCCAGACCAAGGCGAATCGCGCCGGCCTGTCCGGTATGTCCGCCGCCGCACACGTTCACCCGCACGTCCCAATGGCGCCACGTGCCGAGGGATCGGGTGGGGGGATCGCGGCACGCCGGGGTACGGACCACGTGGTTATCGGACGTACTGGAAAACGTGCACAAATGCGAGAAATCGTGCATCGTTGGCATCGATCGCAAGCTCTTTCAGTGCAAACGGTTGGGGGGGGGGGGGGGGGGGGGGGGGGGGGGGGGGGGGGGGGGGGGGGGGGG
>CAYWYJ010000177.1:0-5302 GCA_964462635.1 uncultured Planctomycetales bacterium | reverse complement strand
ACCGACGCATCGATCCCGGCACCGGGCCCGTCATCGCGGACCCGGTGCCGGTCGTTTGCGCGGGATGGGGAGAGGCTGAACACGTCGCATCAGGCCGCAACCAGACGTTGCCGAGAGGGTAGAAGAGCGGGTAATGCAGCGGGGGCGGTTGGATGGACCGTGGCCCGCGTGACCACCGGCGCGGCGGGTGTCGAGGCAAAGGCTACAATGCTGGACATCGACCTGAGCGAACTGGAGCCGGAGCCGCTTGACAGAAGCCCCGTGCGGGTAGCGAACACCGGGAACGGTAACGGCCAGAGAGAGTCGGCGGTGCCATCGGGCGAACTGGTCACGTGGCTGGAGCAGGCGGTTGAACTGGAGGCCTCGGATCTCCACCTTGTCCCCGGGTTCGCGCCGACATTCCGCGTACACGGGCGACTGCAAGCAGCCGACGCGGGCGTGCTGGGTGGTGACCAGACGCGCCGTCTGGTCGAGATGATACTTCCGGATCGTTTACGTTCGCGGATGGATCATCAGAAGGACATGGACTGCTCGCTGTCGGTGCCGTATCGCGGCCGGGAGTGCCGGTTCCGGGCGAGCGTCTACTTGGCGCAGGGGCAGTGGTGCGCGTGTTTGCGCTACATTCCGCACGAGATCCCCGCCTTGGAATGGCTCGGCTTTCCGCTTGAACTCGCGGAGCGACTGATCGCGCACGCGAACGGGCTGGTGGTGATCACCGGCGTGGTCGGCTCGGGTAAGACCGCCACGCTCGCGGCGCTGGTCCACTTGCTGCGTCAGGACCACAGCAAGCGGGTGCTCACGGTGGAGGAACCGATCGAGTATCTGCACCCCCCGGGGGCCGGTGGCATCGTCACGCAGCGGGAGGTCGGCCGCGACGTGGATTCGTTCGCGGATGGGCTCAAGCACGGTTTGCGGCAGGACCCCGACGTCATCCTGGTGGGCGAGATTCGGGACCGCGAGACGGCGCAGATCGCGCTCAGTGCCGCCGAGACGGGGCACCTGATCCTGGCGACGCTGCACACGCGCGACGCGAAGGGGGCGATCACGCGTCTGGCCGACATCTTCCCGCAGGAATCGCAGGACGACATTCGTAGCCAACTGGCGATGAGCCTGCGGTCGGTGGTGTGTCAGCACCTGCTGCCGGCGGCGGACGCGGGCGAGAAGCGCGTGCTGGCGTTGGAGGTGCTGCACGCCAACCAGCCGGTGCAGGCCGCGATCCGGGCGGGCAAGATTGAGATGCTCGAGTCCGCCCTGCAAACGGGCAAACGCGACGGCATGATCACGCTCGACGAGGACCTTCAGCGGCTGGTCAAAGAGGGGCGGATCACCGTGGACACGGCCCGCCGGTTGGCCAAAGACCCGACGTTGATCAACGGGCCGACCGGGGCCTGGTCCTGACCGGCTTGCGCCGGGCGCGGGGCCGGGAGCCGAGGGTGCCCGGGCAGCCCACCGGTCATCGGAGGGGGTTGGCCAGCAGCGCAACGAAAGGATTGATGTCCCCGAAATCGAAGCGGCCGTCGCCGCTGATGTCGCCGTTGAGCAGCGGGCACCCGGGGTAAAGCACCTGGTGGCCGGCGGGGTTCGACAACGCCAGCACGAAGGGATTGATGTCGCCGAAGTCCACCCGCCCGTCGCAATTCAGGTCGCCCGCGGGCCACACGCGCTGCGGCAGGATGAAATCAGCGATGACCGGTCGGTGGTCGGAGGCCGTGCGGCTGGCATCGTGCGGCGTGGGATAACCCGCCAATTCCGGCGGTAGCCACGCCGGCACCGCCGCCAGGCTGTTCGAGTAGAACACGAACGAACGGCGCAGCGTGGCGATGCTGTCCTGCCACGCCAGGTAGTCGTACTTGTAGCCGTTCGCCTGGGTGGCGCGGCTGCCGGTGTAGGGCTCGACCGACGCGTCGTACGTGGCGTCGCCGCGGTCGCGGTCGGTGCCGTCGGTGCCGCCGATCAGTTCGGCGACGACGAGCCACTCGGCGGGGCCCTTGCGGCCATTGATTAGCTCGTCCTCGTTCCAATCGCCGCCGAGAACGACGGGGGTGTCGGCGTCGAGGAGGCGCGTGGCGGGCGGGTTGTCCATGATCTTGCCGCGCGGGTCGGGGACACCAGTGCCGCCGCCGTTGAAGAGGTAGTCGATGTAGTAGGCCACATTGCGGGCGGCGCGTTCGCGCTCGTCCTTGTCGCTTTGCGTCTGGCCGGCCTTGAGGTGCGCCCCGCCGACGACCAGATCGCCGGCAAAGTCCAGGTCCGGCAGGTCCAGCTCGACGAACAGGAACCCGCGAATACCGCCGTTGCCCCCCGGGGCGTACAGGTCGGGCAGGATACCGCTGATGTCGCCGCGGGTGGCGAGGCCGTCGCCGTTGAGATCGCCGAACGGGAAGCGGCTGAGCAGCACGTTGCGGTTGTAGCCGTCATTCACGGGGCTGACGAAGATGAACGGCAGGTCGTAGCCGGGGGCGTACTTCTGGACATAGGCGCCGACGGGCCCCCCGGGGAGAAACGGGTCGGTGCCGCCGTGAAGGAACAGGTCCAGCGTGCGTTCCAGTTGCGCGACGGTGTCCAGACCGCCGGTGGTCCCGTTGCCGTCGTTGTCGCCGGCCTCCTGGAGCAGGAGCACGTCCGGCCGCAGCGCGGCGACGAGGCGGGCCAGGGCGTGCCAGGGCTTGGCGGCCTCGGACTTGTCGGCGTTGCGGCAGATATGGTCGTAGATGTTGTACGTCATCACGCGCACGTCGCGCGGGTCGGTCTTGCCCCATTGGCCCTGCGGCGGGTTCCACTGCGCCGTCGCCGACACGGCCGCCAGCGGGAGCCACAGCGCCAGAACTCGTCCCATTTGCCAGAAACTTGTAGCACCCATCGGTCGCCCTCGTTCGACCTACGACGGCTCCCGGGCCCCGCGACAACGGGCCGCGCTTCGACCGTCGCGCCAGCGCATTCTATCGACCCACGGGGGAGAAAGGTGGGCTGCGAGCAGCCGTTGCACTCGGCGGGGTGTGCGGGCGGCACGTCGCCGGCATCGCCGTCAGGAGGCGGGTTTCCAGTCGATGACCTTCAATTCGACCTTGCGCTGCCCGTTCCATTCATTCAAGATGGGCTCGAACGCCACGCGCAGCCGGCGGTGCTCGGCCAGTTCCGCCGCCCGGGCGCCCTGGCCGAACGCGATGGCCTTGCGATAGGCGGCGCCCTGCCGCACGGTGAACTGGAGGTGCGTGCCGGCCTGACCGACGACCCGGGGCTCCTCGACCAGCTCCACGTCGCCGGTGGCCAGCCGCGGCCGAGGATTGCCCGTTCCAAACGGGGCCATCCTCAGGATCGTCTCGACGACCTCCGTCGTCAGGTCGGCGAGTTCGACTTGGTCGTCCAGATGCAGCTTGGGGCGCAGGTCCGCGGGCGTCAGGCGGCGGGCCGCCTCGGCTTGAAACGCGGTCGTGAACGCCCCAACCTGGTCGGCCCGCAGTCGGACGCCGGCCGCCATCGCGTGGCCCCCGTAGCTCAGCAGTTGCGCCGAGCACGCTTCGAGCACTTCGTGCAGGGGGAAGTGGCGGACACTGCGGCCGGAACCTTGCCCCTCGCCGGCCTCCAACGCGATGAGCACCGTTGGACGCTGAAAGCGGTCGACCAGCCGCGACGCGACGATGCCGATGACCCCCGGGTGCCATTCCGCGTTGGCCAGCACGATGCCCCGACAGCTTTCGCGGTGAAAACCGCGCTCCAAGACCAACGCTTCGGCCTGCTTCACGATCCGCCGTTCGACCTCCTGCCGCCGCCGGTTTTCGGCGTCCAGCGTGGCGGCGATCTCGGCGGCGCGGGCGGCATCGGCGCGAGTCAGCAGCTCGACGGCGAGCCGGGCGTGGCCCATGCGGCCGATGGCGTTCAGGCGGGGCGCGAGCAGGAAGCCGACGTCGTAGTCGTCGTACGACCGCTTGTTGGCGAGCTTGGCCACGCCAATCAGGGCCCGTAGCCCGGGATTTGTCGTGTCCGGCAGGCGGCGCAGCCCGAAGCTGGCGATGACGCGGTTCTCCCCCGTCAGCGGGACGACGTCGGCGATCAGCCCCAGGGCCGCGAGCGCGGTCGCCTCGACCAGGAACTCGCGGAACGCCGGGGTCACGCGCGTCGTCCCGCACGCGCCCTGCGCCAGCGCCCACGCGATCTTCAAGGCCACGCCCGCCCCCGAGAGGTCCGGGTTGGGGCTCCCGCCGCCCACCCGCGGGTGTACGACCACGGCCGCGGTCGGCAAATCGGCGTGCGGCTCGTGATGGTCGGTGATGATGACTTCCAGACCAAGCTCCGCCGCTCGCCGCGCCTCCGCCACCGCCGTGATCCCGCAATCCACCGTGACCAGCACGCGGGCCCCGTCGGCGGCCAGGCGCTCGACCGCGTCCGCGTTGACGCCGTAGCCTTCCTCCAAGCGACTGGGCACGTAGGAATCCACGACGGCGCCGCACAGGCGCAGCGCATGCCACAGGATGGCCGTCGCCGTGATCCCATCCACGTCGTAATCGCCGTAGATGACGATGCGGCGGCGGTCTTTGACGGCGGCCAGCAGCCGGCCGGCCGCGGCGGTGGCGCCCGGCAGGGTCTCAGGTGCCAGCAGTGCACGGAAGTCGGGACACAGGAACGGCCGCACGTCGCCGGGGTCGCTCACACCGCGGTTCAGGAGCAGTTGCGCCAGCAGCGGCGCGATGCCCACCTGCCGGGCCAGCTCCGCCCGTCGCGGGTGGGGGGCGGCGACGATCCACTCGCGTTGATGGTTGGTCGTGGCGATCGGGCCGGTCCTCCGCACAAAAAACGGCGCGCGTCATCCGCGCCGGGCACGCCGTCAATGGGACTTCAGGTAACGCTCCAGCAACACGCCGTAGCGCGCGGCGACCTCCGGCGACACCTGCCGGCGGTCGGTCCAAACCGCCAGGTCCAGCCCGGTGTGGATCGGGCTGGGCCCCGGGGGGTGAATCGCGTAGGCCTCGATGGCGGCCCGCATGAGCGTCATGGCGTTGAGCGTCGCGGCCTTGAGGTGGCCGATGATCTCCTGGAGGACGGCGTGCCGGCTGCGGCCGGGGGCCTGGGGCCGCCAGCAGTCAAAGTCGGTCACCAGCGCGACGAGCGCGTACGACAGCTCGGCCTCGCGGGCCAGCTTGGCCTCGGGCAGCGCGGTCATGCCGATCACGTCGCCGCCCCAGGCGCGGTGCATGTGGGACTCGGCGACGCTGCTGAACGCGGGGCCTTCCATGCACACGTAGGTGCCGCGGCCGTGGACGGTCGTTTCGACGCGGCCGGCGACCGACAGCAGCAGCTCCCGCAG
>CAYWYJ010000176.1:0-5437 GCA_964462635.1 uncultured Planctomycetales bacterium | reverse complement strand
CGGACGAACACCGCCCGCTGGACCGGAGCTTCTACTCGCTGACCAAACCCTTCTGGCTGGTGTGCCGCCTCGCCTTCGGTCACGTGATTGGCGGGATGGTGATCTACGGTCTGATCGTGGCGCTGCACCCCCGTCGCTGGTCCGCGGCGACGGCCGGGCTGGTCGCGGTCGTCGTGGCGGCGACGGTGGCGAACGTGTCCCAGCGGGCGATCGGGCGGCTGCGGCCGAATCAGGCGGAGAGTCACTTGGCGTTCACCCAGCCCGCGCTGGGCCTTCTGCACCGCGCGCCGGTTTCCTTTCCATCGGGCGAGGCGGCGACAGCCTTCGCGCTGGCGTGCGTGCTGACCCGGCTGTTTCCCCGCGGGCAGCCGGCGTTCGTGGTCCTCGCCGTCCTGGCGGCCAGCTCACGCCTGGTCAACGGGGCCCACTACCTCAGCGACGTCGGTGCGGGGGCTTTCGTCGGGATACTCGTGGCCCGGCCGCTGCTGACCGCCGCCCTGCGCCGCTGGCCGGACACGAGCCCCACCCGCTCGCGCCCTGCTTGATTCGCGCCGCGTTGCACGCTGGTCGAGCCATACGGTAAGGTCATCCGCGGTCGCCACCGTGAACCTATATGGGCATTCAAGGGCGCGGGACGACAGACGGGAGGGCGACCCTCCCGGCGAGCCGCGGCTCGGCCGGAGCCTCGCTCTCCCCTGTCGGATCGCCGGGCATACCCGCTTGGGTGCGGCGTGTCGCTTCGGAATCAGGGCATGTATCCTCCCAACGTGGACAAGTCGTCCGGCGGCCGTGCATCGGCCGCAGGCAACTCAGGACTCGTGCTCGTCTCGCTCGCCGCGGTGACGTGGGACTTTCGTCTGGTCGGCCGCACGCGGATGCTGACCGAGGCGTGGGACCGCGCCGGGCAGCCGACCGTGTTCGTCCAGGTGCCGTCCTACCGGACCGCGCTGGAACGCCTGCTGGCGCCGCTCCGCCCCGCCCCGCCGGTGTCCGTCATCCGCCCGTGGCCGGCGCCGCCCGCCCGCCGCTGGCTGAGACTGGGCGAACCGGCCCTGGCGAAGGTCATCCGCCGGCGGGCCGCCGGGCTGCGGCGGCAACTGGAGCGCGTCATTCGCTGGGAGCATTCCGTCGCGCTCGTGGTGTCGCCGGTGTGGACGCCGTGGCTGGACGAGCTGCCGTTTCGGCACGTGGTCTACGACTGCATTGATGAACTGGCGGTCCACGTGCCGCGGCCCGAGCTGGCCCCGCTGTACGAAGCCTGGGAGGAGCAACTGGTGGCCCGCGCGGCCGGGGCCGTCGTGACCGCCGAGTCGTTGGGCGACCGCCTCCGCGCCCGCCGTCCGGACCTCAAGATCGCGACGATTCGCAACGGGGTGGACGTCGACCGGTTCCAGGCGCTGGCCGCGCAGTCGCCGCGGCCGCGCGACGTTCCGCTTTCGCCGCGGCCGATCGTGGGCTTCGTGGGGGCGTTGTACCAGTGGATCGACTGGGAGCTGATCCACCAGACGGCCCGGGCGCTGCCGGAGTTCGATTTCGTGTTGGTCGGACCGCACGACCGCCGCGGCCCCGCCCAACGAATGCCGGCGCTGCCCAACGTGCGGTTCCTCGGGCCGCGTTCGTACGACCGCGTGCCGGCGTACATCGACGCGTTCACGATGGGTTGGGTCCCGTTTCGACAGGATGCCGTCGGGACCGCCGCCAACCCGGTCAAGATTTACGAGTACCTCGCCCTCGGCAAACCGGTCGTCACCACACCCGTCGCCGACCCCGCGTCGTATGAGGGGCTGGTGACGGTGGCCCGGACGGCCGAAGAAATGGCCTCCGCCTTGCGAGCAGCGGAGAGCACGACGACGGAGGGAAACGCGGCCCGCGTCGCGTTCGCCCGGCGGAACGACTGGTCGTCCCGGGCGGCTGACATTGTCCGGTTCCTGGCGACGTTGTGAGCCTGTCCGTCGCGGCTGGCGCGTCGCCGCCGTCACGACGGCCGGCGCAGGGCGGCCCGCCCTTCAGCTTCCGGCCGGTTCGCGGGCGGGGGGATAGACCGTTTGGAGCGCGGTGAGAATCGTGCGCGTCGCGGGAGACTTGTTCAGCGTGTAGAAGTGAATGCCGGGCGCGCCGCGGTGCAGCAATTCCAGGCATTGGGCGGTGGCCTGGGCCACGCCAAGCGACAGGACCGCGTCCGGGTCGTCCTGCACCCGGCGCAGCTCGGCCAGCAGGACGTCAGGGATAGTGGCCCCGCAGACCTTGGTGAACCGCTCGATCTGCTTGAGGTTGGTAATCGGCATGATGCCCGGGATGATCGGCACGCCGATGCCCCGGGCCCGCGCCCGGGCGACGAAATCGAAGTACTTCTGATTGTCGAAGAAAAGCTGCGTAATCAGGAACTCGCAACCGCAGGCGATCTTGTGCTTCAGGTGCAGCAGGTCGGCCTCCAGATTCGGTGACTCGACGTGCCCCTCCGGGTAGCACGCCCCACCCAGGCAGAAGTGGAAGTACCGCCGAATGAACGTCGCCAACTCGCTGGCGTACTCAAACCCCTCCGGGTGCGCCACGAATCGGTCGGCGTCCGCCGGTGGGTCGCCGCGCAGCGCGAGCACGTTCTCGACCCCGGCCTCGTCGAGGCATTCGAGGACGCCGTACAGCTCCGCCCGCGACGCCCCGGTGCAGGTGAGATGGGCCATCGCCTCGATGCCATACTCCTCCCGCAGCCGCATGACCAGTTCCAGCGTGCGGCGGCGGGTGCTGCCGCCGGCCCCGTAGGTGACGGAGACGAACGTCGGGCGCAGCTCGCGGAGGGAGGCCAGGCTGGCGCGCAGTTGGGCCACGCCGGCGTCGTCCTTCGGCGGGAAGAACTCGAAGGAGAAGCTGGGGCGACCGGTGGTCAGCAGCTCGCGGATACGCATGGCCTAAGCTCTTATCGGCGGATGACGCGGCCCAAGGTGCAGCCCGCCGGGGCGGTCGCGGGGTGCGGCCCGGCCGCCCATTTAACGGGGCGGGGGCCGGTTGGCAACGGGCCCGGCACTTTCTTCGGCCGCTGGCAGCGGCTATTATGAGCCATTCTAAATCAGCGTGCGCGAATCCGCGCCGCGGGTCGTACGGCAAGGCCCCGCCTTGCCGCAGTCGCAAGGCAGAGCCTTGCGGTACGCTGGTCGCGACATTGCGCACGCAGATATACGCAGGCCCGTAGCCCCCGTCGCGCGAGGTAGCGAGCATGAAAGTACTCGTCATCGTCCGTCAGGTTCCCGACTCGACCACCAACATCAAGATCCGGCCGGACAAGCAGGACATCGACCGGGCCGGGGTCAAGATGGTGGTCAACCCCTTCGACGAGTTCGCCATCGAGCAGGCCGTCCAATTGCGCGAGAAACGCCAGGACGTGGCCGGCGTGACGGCGCTCATCGTCGGGCCCGCCGCGGCGGGCGAGGCCCTCCGCACCGCCTTGGCCGTCGGCTGCGACGACGGCATCCACCTCCAGGACCCTGCATTCGACACCCTGGACGAGCTCCAACTGGCGGCGTTGATCGCGGCGGTCGTGAAGGGCGGCGGCTATGACCTGGTCCTGATCGGCAAGCAGGAGATCGACCTCGACAGCGGCCAACTCGGGCCCGCCCTGGCCGAGCTGCTCGACCTGCCCCACATCGGGGCCGTCGTCAAGTTCGAGTTGGCGGCCGACGGCAAGTCCTTCGTCGCCCGTCGCCGGATCGAGGGGGCCGAGGAGGTCGTGCGGGTGAATCTGCCGGCGCTGGTGACGGCGGACAAGGGGCTGTGCGAGATGCGGTACCCGTCGCTGCCGAACCTGATGAAGGCCAAGAAGAAGCCGGTGAAGGTGATGAAGGCTGCCGACGTGCCCGGGTGGTCCGAGGCCACCGGCAGGCTGGGCGGCACCAAGTTGCACACCTTCCAGCCGCCGCCCGAACGCCCGCCGGGCAAGCTCCTCGACGGCGAGCCGGACCAGGCCGCGAAGGAGCTGGTGCGGCTGCTGCGGGAAGAGGCCAAGGTGATCTAGACCCGCTAACAGAACCCGCCACGCGAGGGGCGGGACGCTGGGCCCCGCACTGGCGTGCGGGGCTCCGATGGGCGCTCTCAGGGAACGAGTGACCCGCGAACAACGGCAACGGCCAGCGGCCGAAATCGGACGGCGACCATATGACGATCCAGCGACGTGGGACAACGGACGGGAGGGCGAGCCTCCCGGCGAGCCGTGGCTCGGCAGGAGCCTCGCCCTCCCATGTTGCGCGATCGCGAATGCCCATCTAGCCTGGAGTCGAGCCCGACCATGACCAACGACATCCTGATCTTCGCCGAACAGCGCAACGACAAGCTCCACCCCGCCGCCCTTCAGATCGTCACCCCCGCCAAGGCCCTGGCCGCCAGGACCGGCGGACAGGTTGTGGCGTGCGTGATCGGCGACGCGATTGACTCGGCCGTCGGCGCCATTGACAAGGCCGGCGTCCAGGCGATCGTCACCGTCCGCGACGCGGCGCTGGCCAACTACTCCGCCTTGCGATACCGCACGGCCCTGGCGGCGGCCATCACCAAGCGGCAGCCGCGCGTCGTCCTGCTGCCGGCCACGTTCATGGGGCGGGACCTCGCCCCGCGCGTGGCCGCGCGGACCCAGGCCGGACTGGCGACCGATGTGGTCGAGTTGAAGATCGGCGACGACGGGGCCCTCGATGTCCGCCGCCCCGTGTACAACGGCAAGGCCTTCTGCCACGTCGCGTTTCCCAAGGACCGGCCGGCCATCGCCTCGGTACGCCCGAACACCTTCCCCGCGGCCAGCGGCCCCGGCGGCGCGCCGCGCGAGAACCTGCCGTACGCCGGCACGCCCGGCGACGAGCGGATCAACATCCAGGAAGTCGCCCGCGCCGGCGGCGAGATCAAGGACGTCACGGAGGCCGACGTCATTGTCTCCGGCGGCCGCGCCCTGAAGAACGAGGACAACTTCAAGCTGCTGTTCGAGCTGGCGAAGGAACTCGACGCGGCGGTGGGCGCGTCGCGCGCCGCGTGCGACGCGGGGTATCAGCCGCACAGCCGGCAGGTGGGGCTCACGGGCAAGACCGTGACGCCGATGCTCTACATCGCCTGCGGCATCAGCGGGGCGATTCAGCACTTGGCGGGGATGCGCGGCAGCAAGGTCATCGTGGCGATCAACACGGACAAGGAAGCCCCGATCTTCAAGCTGGCGGATTACGGCATCGTCGGCGATCTCTTCAAGGTGGTCCCCGCGCTGACCGCCGAGGTGCGCCGGCTCAAGGGCTGATCCGCGAGGTGGCTTCGCGGCGCGCGGTCTCCGGGCACAAGCGAAGCCCCGACAGCCTGCACTTCGCACTTTGCACTCGGCGAACGAGACGCCGACGATTCTGACCCTCCCCCAACCCCTCCCTGAAAGGGAGGGGGGTGACCGCGTGGCCCCGGGGAAGTCGGGAGGGATTCCTCG
>CAYWYJ010000175.1:0-5545 GCA_964462635.1 uncultured Planctomycetales bacterium | reverse complement strand
AGGAGGCTGCCGATCGTCTCCAGCACCATCCGCACGGTTGCGCAGGACACCGGCAGCAGCAAGCCGCTCGACAAAACCAGAAGGCCCGACCACCGACACGCTCTTCGTCGCATACGCCGCTCCATTCTGGCCCCCGAGCCGGCATCGTAACGCGCCACGCCGCTGTTGTCGGCGGGCACGGCCCCGGCGGGGCAGCCAAGGCTCGCGGCCGTGTCGCGCAGACGGTCCGGTTTGACCGGTCGCGCCGGCGTCGCTAGGCTACCCCGACGTTTGTGGGGCGCGGTCTTAGCGGAGTCGAGAACGTCCCGTGCGTCGTCGGGGTCCTCAGCCTGTGGCAGCCGCCGAACGGCCTTCACCCGGCCCGGCCAAAGAGACCTGGATCGAACAGAGCGCGTCCTTCATCGGGTTTTTCATCTACCTGCTGATCCTCAAGACGTTCTTCCTCCCGCTGTTCATCATTCCCACCGGTTCGATGGCCGAGACGCTGTACGGGGCGCACGCCCGGACGACGTGCCCGAACTGCGGCGTCGAGCACGCGATCGGGTGGCAGCAGCCCGGGGACTGGGCCGGGCCCACGGCCTACCAGCCGGTGGTGCAATGCCCCAACTGCCGTTGGCGGCAGTACTACGGCGACCCGGGCCGCTTGCCCGCCGACCGCGCGGCCCCCGACAGCCGCCTGCCTCGTCCGCTGCGGCCGTCGGCCGGCGACCGCATCTTCGTACACGGCTGGCCCTTCAGCCAACCGTTCGCGTCGATTCGCGGCCTGGGGCCGGCCCGTTGGGACGTCGTGGTCTTCAAGGTGCCCACCGACGGGCAAACGAACTACATCAAGCGATTGATCGGCCTGCCCAACGAGAAGATCGAGCTGATTAACGGCGACGTGTTCGTGAACGATCAGCTTACGGCGAAGACCCCCGACGCGCAGCGGTCACTGTGGCTGCCCTACTTCAGCCAGGACTATCCGCCGCGGAACGTGAGCCGACAAGCCGACTACTTCCCGCAATGGGTGGCCGTGGAGCCCCAGACCGCGTGGGCGGGCGCGCGCACGCGCGTGTTGCGCTGCGACGGCCTCGGACGGGGGCGCCAAGTGCTCCAGTTCGCCACCAATCCCGGCGGCGGCCCGCAACCCGGGTGGATTCAAGATGTGTATGCGTACAACGAGCCGCGCGAGCAGATTCGGCCGCACCTCGTTGGCGACGTGCGGCTCTCGGCCGAAGCGGAGCTGGATCCGGGCAGTCGCGGCCCGTTCGAGCTGGAAATCGCGTATCAGGACGCCGTCTTCGCGGCGGCCCTCGTGCCCGACGGCACGCTCAGCCTCGTTCACGGCCTTGGTCAGGCCGGGCCGCGGGAGACGTGGAGCAGCGTGAAGCTGCCCGCATCGCGCGGCCCCGTCCACGTGGCCCTGGCCCATGTGGACGGCACGGTCCGCGTCGAGGTCGATGGGCGGCCCGCGCTGCAATCCACGCCGGCGCAGTATACGGTGACGCCCGACGTGGCCCGCCGGCGGGCGGCGCGCCCGCAGACGCCCGTCTTGCGCGTGGCCGCGACGGACGCCCGCGTGACGCTGCGGCACGTCTTGATCGAGCGGGACGTGTACTACACGAGCGACGCCCACCGGCACGGGGTCGGCGGCTTCGGCTACGGGGAGCAAGGCCACCCGATTCAGTTGGGGCCGGCGGAGTACTTCGTCCTTGGCGACAACAGCCCGAACAGCCTCGATGGGCGTTTTGCCTTCAGCGGGCAGGGACGCAACCCGCTGGGGCCGCACTTGCGCGACGCCGCCGCGGCCGGCCGGTTCCAGCTTGGCACGGTCCCCGCCGACCAAATGATCGGCCGCGCGTTTTTCGTGTACTGGCCCGGCTTCCTGCCGCTTACGCCGCAGGGCCCCAACTTGCTGCCCGACCTCGGCCACGCGCGCTGGATTCACTGAGCCGCGCGACTCGGCGGAGGGTCGCTTGATCGCCTCGTGGCGGCTGGTCCTGGGCGAAGCGCGTCGGCAGGCTTACAGCTCCCAACAGAACCCACCACGCCAGTGGTGGGCCGCGGAGCCCCGGCACTGGCGTGCGGGGTTCTGATAGGGACTCTTAACCGGCCCACGGAGAAGAAGCTCCCCGTGTCGGAGCACACGACCGCTGCCCGTGCGAGCACTTCCGCGGCGTCTCCGGCGCCCCCGGCCGCCGCCGTCGTCGATACGCGAGGCGAACTCACCCGCGTGATCGAGATCGTGCAGACGATCCTCACCGGGCTCGTCCTCGCGTTCATTTTCCGGGCATTCGCCGTCGAGCCCTTCATCATTCCGACCGGATCGATGGCCGATTCGCTGTTGGGGGCCCACGCCACGCGCACGTGTCCCGCGTGCGGCTGGGAGTTCGACTTCGCCCCCTTGCGCGCCTCGTCGCCCGCCGGCCACGATTTTGTCGTCCCGCCCGAAGTCCTCTGCCCGAACTGCCAGTTGCACTTGCCGGCGGGGCCGGAAAACACGGTGCCCAAGGCCGGCGACCGGATTCTGGTACACAAGTGGCCGGCCATCATCGGCGGCGTCCTGCGCCCGCAGCGCTGGGACGTCCTGGTTTTCCGCGACCCCGCCGACCCGGACCAACATTACATCAAGCGCGTCGTGGGCCTGCCGGGCGAAGCGGTGGAGATCATTGACGGCGATGTCTACATCGACGGGCACATCGCCCGCAAAACGCCGGCCGCGCAGCGCGTGCTGTGGTTCGTCGTGTTTGACCAGGCGCGCGTGCCGCGACCTGGTACGGAGTCTGCCCGCTGGCCGCGCTGGTCGCCGATCGACCCGCCCGCGGAGCGGGGGAACGGCTGGTCCGACCTGGACACGCGCGTCCTGCGCTACGACGGGCTGGACGCGGTCGAACGCCGCATCACGTTCAATGGCGACGCCGCCCCGGAGTACTTGCAGGACCTCTACGCCCACAATCGGCGTTCGACGAACACGTTCGTGGGCGACGTGCGTCTGACGTGCGAAGTCACGTTCGAGGCAGGCGCGGGATACTGCCGATTGGAGCTGCTTCGCCCCCCCGACCGCTTCATCGCCGAACTGCGGGCCGATGGCTTCCGCCGACTCCGCGTTGAGCAACCGGAACAGCCCGGCCGCCCGGCGGTCGAGTATGTTGCCCACGCTCGGGTCATGTCCCCTGCTCGCCCCGTGTGCGTCGAGTTCGGACACGTCGATCGGCGTGCGTATCTGAACCTCGACGGGACGCCGCTGCTGGCGACGACGGATGCGGACTACGGCGCCGACGCCGACGCGCTGCGGAATCGACCGCGGGATCAGCCGGTCAGTGTGTCCATTGCCGCCCGCGATCTGAAGGCGAGCTTCCGCCGGGTGCGCATTGACCGCGATGTCCACTACCTCTGCCGTCGCGGACAGGCGGTCCGCGCGTGCGCGGGCGATCCGTTCTTGCTCCGGGCCGGCGAGTACTTCGTTCTGGGCGACAATAGCCCCGACAGTCACGACGGCCGCGAATGGACTGAAACGGGCCCGCACCTGCCGCCGGACTACCGTCCCGGCACCGTCCCCGCCGGGCAGATTGTCGGCCGCGCGGCTTTCGTGTATCTTCCCGGGCTGCTGCCGTTGGACCAGCGCGGGCGGTGGTTCGTGCCGGACATCGGACGGATGCGTTTCGTGCGTTGACGCGCTATTCGATGGGCGAGTTTTCAACAAGGCGACAGTGGCAGCGTGCGGACCCCGCTGTGGTGGTGGCGGCGATCGTGAACGGTCACGACAAGAAGGTGCACAGGCCCCGAGAGAGTTCTCGCCGTTAGTCCGTAAGTCTTTTTCTGAAAAGCAGATGCATTTGCACGGAAAAATCGGCGCTTCGTGGGCGTCATGCTCGCCTTATCGGACACGGGGTCTTTGCGGCATCCCCCCGATTTTGAATGAGTTACGCGCTATTGAACAGGTTTTCCACAGCCCCGGACCCTGCCCGGCGTGGCCACACTAATGCTGCTTGAAGCCGACAACCTGGTGAAGTCTTACAACGGGCGGACCGTCGTGGACCACGTCTCGTACACCGTCCACGATCGTGAGATCGTCGGCCTCTTGGGGCCGAACGGAGCGGGAAAAACCACCAGCTTCCGGATCACCGTCGGGATGATCGGGGCTGAGGCCGGACGCATCCGCTTCAACGGCGAGGACATAACCCCCCTGCCGATGTACATGCGCGCCCGCCGCGGCATCGGCTACCTCTCGCAGGAACCATCTGTATTCCAACGACTTAGCGTCGAGGACAACCTCATGGCCATCTGCGAGGCCATGCGGCTGTCCCGCGCCGAACGCAAGCGCCTCGTCGAAGAGCTCCTGGCCCAGTTCGGCCTCGTGAAGGTCCGCGACAACCCGGCCCGCAAGATTTCCGGCGGCGAACGCCGCAAGCTCGAGATTGCCCGGGCGTTGATTACCCGACCCAGGTTGATCCTGCTCGACGAGCCGTTCAGCGGCGTCGATCCGATCGCGGTCGAGGGACTTCGGCAGGAGATTCTCCGGCTGCGCGACGCGGGGATCGCGATTCTGCTCACGGACCACAACGTGCATGAGACGCTGAAGGTCACCGATCGGAGCTACGTCATTCACGAGGGCAAGGTGATCTGCTCCGGCCCGCCCGCGGAGCTGGTCAACGACCCGCGCGTGCGCGAGGCGTACCTCGGCAACACGTTCCGCGGCGACGAGTTCGGGCCGCGACAAACCGTCCCGTGACATGCCGGTGACGTGCCGGCAGGGCGAACTCGAAGATCCGACGCCAGGTAGCCAGATATCCACGCTGCGTTGGCCCGTCGGCATGTATCCGCGCGGGGGCACGGCGGTCCGGCGCCATGCGCCTGCCCCGAGAAGCCTGCCCACGCGGGCCGGTGTGGCCGCGTGCCACTGCTCTTGAGCAGTGCGCAACGGTGTCGGAGCGGTGTTGCTGGCGCGGTCCGGTGTGGCACCCGCCAATGGCGGATGCATCGGGGCACCGTGGGTTCGTAGCGCCGGACTCCCGCCACGGTGGGCAGGCTCCGGTCCGGCGCTACAGGGGAGTGCGGGCGTCTCGCCCGCCGATCTGAACCGCGACCATTAGGGAGCGGCAGGACTGCCGTCGGTGGTTGTTCGAAACGCCGGACTCCCGCCACGGCGGGCAGGGTCCGGTCCAGCGCTACGGACACGGAATCGGATAGCCGCCGGAGCCGGCCAGGAGCTCAACAAACGGATTGATGTCGCCGAAGCCGTTCAGGCCGCCGTACTGGCCGTCGCCGTTGATGTCGGCGTTGCGCTCCGGGCAGCCGGTGTAGGTGTAACGCCACTCCGTCCAGTTCGACAGTGCGAGGACGAACGGGTTGATGTCGTCGAAGCTGACGACGCCGTCGCAATTCAGGTCGCCGCGGCAGACCGTGCAGGCCCAGCGCGCCCAGTACGCCGACACTTGCCCGCCGGCGGTGGTGAATCCGCCACCAGCGATCAGCTCGCCGTTGTAGACCGTCAGGGCGTACACCCGGCCGCCCAACCCCGACCCCAGCGGCTGCCACTGGCTGCCGTCCCAGCGGGCGACATAGT
>CAYWYJ010000174.1:0-5630 GCA_964462635.1 uncultured Planctomycetales bacterium | reverse complement strand
AGTCGCCTGTGGCGACCTGGGAGGGAGGGGAGTTGACGGACAGCCCCCGGTTCTTCTCTCTCTGTGTCTCTGTGCCTCGGTGGTGAACTCTCTGACCCACACCCAACCCCTCCTCGCCACAGCGAGTCGCCTGTGGCGACCTGGAAGGGCGGGGAGTCAGGGCTCGAAGAGCGCCGTCGAGAGGTAGCGTTCGCCGGCGGACGCGAGGATGACGACGATCAGCTTGCCGGCGCTTTCGGGTCGCCGGGCCACCTGGTCCGCCGCGTACAGGGCCGCCCCGGAGCTGATGCCGCACAGGATGCCTTCGAGTCGGGCGGCCCGGCGGGCCCAATCGAACGCGTCCTCGTTGCTGACCGCGACGGTGTCGTCCACGATGTCGAGGTTCAGGTTGTCGGGGATGAACCCGGCCCCGATGCCCTGAATCTTGTGCGGCCCGGGTTGCAGCGGCCGGCCGGCCCGCGCCTGGGCGATGACCGGCGACGCCGCCGGCTCGACCGCGATGCAGCGAAAGCCCGGCTTGCGCGATTTGATGACCTCGCCGACGCCGGTCAGCGTGCCCCCGGTGCCGACACCCGCGACGAGGACATCGGCCCGGCCGGCGGTGTCGTTCCAGATTTCCTCGGCGGTGGTGCGGCGGTGGATTTCGGGGTTGGCGGGGTTGTGGAATTGCTGCGGCATGAAGGCGTGGGGGGTGGCGGCGAGCAGCTCCTCCGCCTTGGCCACGGCGCCGCGCATGCCCTGGGCCGCGTCGGTGAGCACGACCTCGGCACCCAGTTGGCGCAGCACCTTGCGGCGTTCGAGGCTCATGCTCTCGGGCATGGTCAGGACCAGGCGGAGGCCCTTGGCGGCGCAGACGAACGCCAGCGCGATCCCGGTGTTGCCCGACGTGGGCTCGATGATCGTCGTGTCGGCCTGGATGCGACCGCGACGCAGGCCGTCGTCGATCATGGCGACGCCGATGCGGTCCTTGACGCTCTTGAGCGGGTTGAAAAACTCCAGCTTGGCGTAGACGGTCGCGGGGCCGCGGACCAGGCGGTTGATGCGGACCAGCGGCGTCCGGCCGACGGTTTGCAGTATGTCATCGTGCAGGAGACTCATCACATGCTCCCAACGCCCTGCGGCCCGCGGGGCATCGTGCTCGGCCCGGGAGTGGTTGTCAAAACAGAGTATAGCGCCGGCGGGGCGGGGCCGGGACGACGCCGCCGGTCAGGCCCAGTCGGCGGGAATGGACGGCAGCAGGGCGGGGTCGAGTGGCCGTGGCGGGGGAACGGGCTGGGCCAGCGGCGGCCGCGGACAGGCGGCCACCATCGTGTGACGCTCGTTGGCCCGCTCGATCGCCGGCTCGTCCGCCTCGAAGCGGACGGCGATACGCCGGACCGCGCCGTCGCTATCGTCGTGGCGGATGACGCGGGCATAGCGGGGCAGCGGGGTCGCGCCTTCACGGACGATGCGGTCGGGCGTGACCATTTCGCTGAGTTCGACGCGTTGTCCGACCGGGGGGGCCTCGCGCGCGTCGGTCAGCAGGGCCGCCCCGCCCGCCGACATGTCGAGCATCCACGCGCTGAGGCGGCGGGCGCCGGGCAGCGGGCACAGCCACAGGGCGAAGGCCTTCGGGACGCGGGGGTCGCGGCGACGTTCGGAGTGCGTGGGGGCGGCTTGTGGCACGGCACGTCTTCCTTTAGAAGGGCCGACCGGGAGCGGCGATTGGCGTGCTCCGGCAGGAATGGCATCGGCACGGGGGCGTGTGATCTTCAAGAGGAACGGACCCGTCCCCGAGATCCGATAATTGGGCGACTATGACCTGCCTACCCGTGGCCGTGGCGCCGAGCGAGCTGGAGTCTTTCACGTGGGCGGGCGTGTTCGGCAACGCGCGGCCGGTGGAGGTCGAGATCGGGACGGGCAAGGCCGCGTTTCTGCTGCGTCGGGCGCGGGCGCGTCCGGACCGCAACTTCCTGGGGATCGAGTGGGCCAACGAGTTCTACCGCTATGCGGTGGACCGGATCGAGCGCTGGAAAGTGCCGAACGTGCGGATTCTGCGCTGGGACGGGGGGCACTTCATCCGCACGATCTGTCCGCCGGAGTCGGTGACCGCCCTGCACGTCTATCACCCCGACCCGTGGCCGAAACGCCGCCACCACAAGCGGCGTCTGTTTCAGCCGACGTTCGTCGAGGCGGCGGTGCGCGGGCTGGTTCACGGCGGGCACCTGGCGGTGCAGACCGACCACGCGGAGTATTTCGAGATCATCCGCGGGCTGCTCCTCGGGCACCCGGAGCTGGTCGAGGTGCCGTTCGACGACCCCGAGTTCGGCGTCGAGGCCGCCCGGGTGGCGACCAACTACGAGATCAAGTACCGCCGGGAGGGACGACGAATGCACCAGGTGGCGGTGAAGCGGCGGTAGGCGGCGACTTCTCCGCTCCCGCCGCCGCTCGTACAATGGGCGCGACATCGAGTCCACGGCGCCGCCTGCGGCCGCAGCCAAACGTAGCGGCTCGCCACAGCGAGTCGCCTGTGGCGACCGGGCTCCGTACCGGCCGTGGGCCGCCGGTGTGTCCTGTCGCGCCGCGAGGAATTCGATCGTTTGTAGTACGGAGCAGCGAGTACGGACCATGGCTGGGCATTCACACTGGGCACGAATCAAGCGGGCGAAGTCGGTCACCGATGCGCGGCGCGGGCGCGTGTGGAGCCGGCTGTCGCGGGGCATCATCGTGGCCGCGCGGCAGGGCGGCGGCGATCCCGACAGCAACCTGGCGCTGCGCTACGCCATCGACGCCGCCCGCGACGCCAACATGCCCAAGGACACCATCGAGCGGGCCATCAAGAAGGGCACGGGCGAGATCGGCGGGGCCGCCCTGGAGGAGCTCGTCTTCGAGGGCTACGGGCCCGGCGGCGCGGCGGTCATGTGCCGCGTGCTTACCGACAACCGCAACCGGACCGCGCCGGAGATCAAGCGCATCTTCGAGATGCACGGGGGCAACGTGGGCTCGGCGAACTGCGTGGCCTGGATGTTCACGAAGCGCGGCGTGTTCGTGGTCGCCGCGAGCCGGACCGACGAGGACACGCTGACGGCGATCGCGCTCGACAGCGGCGCGGACGACGTGCAGTCGCTCGGCGATGCGTTCGAGCTGACGTGCGACCCGGCGGCGTTCGGCGCGGTCCGTCAGGCGCTCGAGGCCGCCGGCATCAAGCCCGAGAGTGCCGAAGTGTCGATGGTGGCTTCGAGCCAGGTCAATCTGGCGGGCGCGGAGGCCGAGCGGATGCTCAAGCTCATCGAGGGCCTGGAGGACCATGACGACGTCCAGGCTGTCCACAGCAATTTCGAGGTGTCCGAGGCGGACATGACCCGGTTGTCCGGGGGGTAATGCGATAGCGCCCGGGCTGGAGATCAGAAGATGAACCGTTCCGTGCTGCTCGTCGTGGGGGTCTGGATCAGCGGTTTGCCCGCGTGGACCGGCTGCACCACGGTGGTCAAGCAGGCGTTCTACGAGCTGCGCGGGGCCAAGGCGGAGGTCGTGCTGAACAGCGAGCCCGCCGACGTCGACCTCGAACTGTACGTCGCCGTCGAGTTCGCCCCCGCGACCACCACGCTCAGCGACCGGTTGTGCCCGCGCGAGGTCATCGTCACCTACGATCAGTACGCGCGGACCCTGACGCGGGACTTGCTGGGGGCGTATCCCAGCGGCGAGCCGCGCCTGGTGCTCGACAGCGAGGTGCTGTTTTTCCAGAGCAAGGGCATCATGAGTCAGGCGCAGATGCTCACGCGCGTACGTATGCGGCACGGTGAACGCCTCGTGGCCGACGCGATCATCAAGTGCGAAAGCAAGGCGTTCCGCGAGGGCGGCGGCAGGGAACTGGCCGAAACCTCCGTCAAGGGCCTGGCCAAATGGCTGCGGAAACAGAAGGGCATCGAGGACGAGGACAACGACAAGGGCAACGAGAAGCACAAGAGGGAGTCGAAGGACTGAACGCGACGGGGGCGGACGGAGCGGGGCGGGCCGATCAACGCTTGGAGTCGGGGTCCGGCCACCACGGTTCGACGCTGATGCGCGGTCGGTCGGCGTCATCCGACTTGCCGAACAGAAACACGAAGCTCGTCATCATCAGTCCGAAGCCAATGAACCAGATCACCGTGCTCACGGTCTGATTACCTTTCCGCCGCCATCGGCGGCGCGGCCACTGCGGTCCAGTTCACGCCGAGCTGGACGATCCCCGGCACCTTCTCTTCGGTGTCCACGAGCAGCTCGACCCAGGAGGTCGTGGCGTCGCCGTTGGCAAAGACGACCACCTGGTAGACGAATCGGCTGCCGGTCTTTCCGCCGGTGAGCGTATAGGGACTTCCGCTCACCTTGGTGAACGTAAGCTCTTTGTCAGACGTGATTTCAAAGACGGACTCGTCGCCGTCGAGCGTGGTGTTCCAGGCGATGAAGTGGGCCAGGGGGTACCCGTCGCGAATCTCGAAGCGCCGCTCGGCCGTGGGCTTGACCGTCACAGCGGGCGCCGACTTCACGGTGTAACGGACGCTATCGACCTCCCGTTCGCCGGCGAGGTCGGTCACGGTCAACTGGAACTCATAGGTGGCCCCGCGCCAATCCATTCGTTCAACATTCAGCAGTCCGGTGGCGAGGGTGACCGGGGCCAGGGGATTGGCGATGGCCAGCGTGACCGGGCCGGAAGTCTGCTTCCATTCGTAAGTTATGCCCTGGCCCGTACTGGCGCTGCCGTCCAGCGCCAGTTCGTCCCAACCGATCCACACAACCCGATCGGGTCCGGCATCCGCCAGCAACGGCCAAGTGTCGTTGCGCGCCGCGGGGGCGGCGGGTTCGACGGTTGGGTGCTCGTCGGCCGGTGGCGGCGGTGCCGGCGACTCCGGCGGGGGCGGTTCGTTCGAGGGTGGGGCCGGCGGCGGACTTGGTGGCAGCTCAGAGATCGCTGCTCTGGCGGGCTGCTCCGGGGGCTTGCTTGCGTGCTCAACCGTGGTAGGAGGCGGCACAAGCTCCGGCTCGGGATCGGGTGGCGGCGTGTCTTCCTCGACCGGCCCGTCGCCGGGGTTCCGGTCCGTCGCCGCCCGACGAGTCAGCGAGCGGGTGAAGCCGTCCGAGTCAGTCCGCGCGGCGCCGTGCGCGGTCACGAGACCGGAACGGCCCCTGGCGCTGGCCGACTGGGGCAGGTAGCCGCTGAAGACCATCAGGCAGACGCCGATCGTGAAGCACAGGATGAAGCAGACGGGCCTCATGGCAGGCTTCTCAGCCGAGGTTGCGGAGAACCAACTCGTCTATCTAACTCATCGAATACCTGCGCGATTCGGAGAAGCCCCCAGGGCGGATTTTTAACCGTCTCATAAGAACGCTGCGCCGGGCCGCCCGCCGGGTGGGGCCGAGCAGGCTGCGTTCCGCCGCACTCCGACGACCATCTTGGGTGATCCTGCGTGCCGCGCAAGTCTTGCCGGGGAGGCTCAAGGACCGCCGCGGGACCGGCGCCGCCGGGTGCCGCCGCTCGGCTGGCCCGGCGACGGCTTGCCCCGTAAACTCCGCCACCAGCGCGCGGCCCCGGTGGACGGGTGGCCGGCGTGAGGTGCGTCATGGACGTTCTGAAGGCGCTGCTGAGCAACCCGGTGGGGGCCGCCTTCGCGATC
>CAYWYJ010000173.1:0-6287 GCA_964462635.1 uncultured Planctomycetales bacterium | reverse complement strand
GGTTGGGGGAGGGTCGGAAGCGACACGCCGGTCCGGTCACGTGTCGCCTGGCCGCGCGTGGAACGGGACGGTCCCGCCCGCACCGCCCGCGCCACGTCGTCCCGGTTGTGGACGCCGACCAGCGCGTCGATCTCCGGGATGATCTCGCGCAGCTTCTCCCCGTCCCGCTGCACCAGGCAGCCGGCGACCACGATCCGCCGCAGCTCGCCCCGCCGCTTGCGCTCGGCCAGTTCGCGGATGACGTCGAGCGCCTCCTGGCGGGCCGCGTCGAGAAAGCCGCAGGTATTGACGACGATCGTGTCCGCGACGGACTCGTCGCCGGTGAGAATCGCCCCCGCCTCGACGATCTGGCCGAGCATCTTCTCCGAATCGACAAGGTTCTTGGCGCAACCGAGCGACACAAAGCCGACGACCGGCGGGTCGCCGGCACGGGCGGCACGGGCGGCACGGGCGCGTTTGGGTCGGGTCATCCGCGCATGGGGCTCCTCGCCCTGCTCGGGACATTCCGCGGGCGCCACGGGTCACGCCACGCGATCCATGCGGGATGATAGCTCGCCGGGTGCGCGGGAGAAGTCGTGCTGGCGCACAAAGAACGGGGAACGCGGGCGGGCCTCCGGCCGCGTTTTGCGATCGCTAAAGAGGCCGACACGTCGAGCTAACCCGACTTCCGCATCGGATTGACCGCGAATCCACCGGCGGTTCATGCGCCGATAACAGCGGCACGCTAAAGTCACATCCGGCGTGGTTGGTCACGCCGCGCTGAACACGGAGTTGGGTTCCCGACTGGTTCAGGCATTGTTGTGCGCGGCACGACGTTCGGTCGCGCCGTCGGAGATTCACGCTGAATCCTGCCGCGCGCCGTTCGCGCGCGAAAACCAAGGAGTTTCTGTTATGCGCCAACTCGGAAGTGTGATCGTTCTGCTGGGGCTCGCTTCAATTCCCGTTCTGGCCGATTCCATCATCCAGTTCGGGGTGATTACGGACCCGCACCACTGCAACCAGCCGGATTCGACCACCCGGTTCTATTCGGCGGCCCTGCCGAAAACGCAGCAGTTTGTGGGCACGATGAACGCCGCGAATGCGGCCTTCGTCGTCGAACTGGGCGATTTTGTCGACCGCCTGGTCGGCGGCAAGGACCCGCTGGTCAATCTCGGCGAGATCGAGAGCATCTACACGGGGTTCAACGGGCCGCACTACCACGTGTTGGGCAACCACGAGTTTGACAATCTGGAACGCAACCAGATGCTGTACAACGTCACCAACACGGGCGTTCCGCAGGGGCAAACCTACTACTCCTTCGACGTCAATGGCGTGCACTGCGTCGTGCTCGACGCCGACTACACCGTGGCCCCGCCGCACCGCCCGTTCGACATGCTCAAGCCCGGCGAGAACTGGTGGAACTGGACGGACGCCTGGGTTCCCCAGGAAGAGCTGGACTGGCTGGCGGCGGACTTGGCCGCCAGCAACCTGCCGACCTTCGTGTTCTCGCACCAATTGCTCAACCGGGTCGACACGGAGGACCACACCATCAAGAACGCCTCGGTCGTGCGCGCCCTGCTGGAAGCCGACGGGGACGTCCTGGCCGCGTTCGCCGGCCACGATCACGCCGGCGGCTATAGCCTGATCAACGGCGTCCACTACTTCGTGCTGGAGGCCAACGTTGGGATGGGGACGCACCCGATCGACGACAACCAGTACGCCCTGATCGAGCTGAACCAGCTCCGCAACGGCGACGGCCCGCTGTACGAGCTGCGCGTCAACGGCTACGGGCACCAGGACTCGTACTCCGTGCTGGTCCCTGAGCCCACGTCCCTGGGTCTGCTGAGCGCTGGCGCGCTGCTGCTGCGCCGCCGCCGGGCCTAGTCGGTCCACCGGAACCGCGCCGCGTCCGCCGCGAGCGCGGATCGACTTGTCTCCCGCAACCGCGTCACGCGTCCCCGATTCCAGCCGAATCGGGGACGCGGCTTCCATCTACATCGCCGTGCGCGATTCGGCCGCGCCCTTGGGGAGGGCGAGTCCCCTGCTTTCATGATCCTCGCTTGACATAACGTTCATGGTGGGGCTGACTTGTGGCGTGGCCGCCACGGAATGGCGGCTCGTGGGAGGTTGGGCCATGGACGGTTTCGCGTGGGAGTTGTTGCGGCGGCTGCCGCTGGCGCGGGCGGTGTTGCGGGGGTTTGGCTATACGTTCGACTCGGCGATGTTGGACGGGTTGTTCGCCGCGCATCGCGGTCGCTGCTACGAGGACACGTTTCGCTTTCCGCAGTTGGTCACGTTGATTTTGGACGCCCTGACCACGTACCAGGGCAGCGGTCAGCGGGTGTTCGTGGCGGGTCAATCGGGCGGTAGTATTGGTCGCGCTGCTGCGGGGTCCAGCCGGCGTCCGTGATGAGGTGGCGGATTTCGGCTTCGCTGAGCCGGAACGTCGTGCCCGCGGCGGAGACGACGTTCTCCTCCATCATCACCGAGCCCATGTCGTTGGCGCCGAAGAACAACGCCAGTTGCCCGATCTTCGGCCCCATCGTCACCCAGCTCGACTGGATATTGGGAATGTTGTCCAGGTACAGGCGCGCGACCGCGAGCAACCGCAGGTACTCGTGCGCGTCGGCGAGATACAAGTGCTCACCGTCGGGCTCCGGGCGCGGCGGAGCGGCGAGTTCAAAGGGCAAGTTGCACAGTGGGGACACCTCGCCGGCGGCACCTGCTCGTGAAGCCGGCGGGACGCCGACGCTGCCCTCACTTGACACTTTGCACTTTGCACCTTCTCCGGTCCCCGACTCATCCGGCGGCAGCTTCCAGCGTCCGAGCGGCGTTCCCTCCGGCTGAAACGGCCAATGGATGAACGCGACGAAGCCGCCGGTCTCGTCCTGGAGGTCGCGCAGGCGGCGCAAGTGCTCGATCCGCTCGGGCCACGTCTCGATGTGCCCGAACATCATCGTGCAACTGGTCTTCATACCCAGCCGATGGGCCTCACGCATGACGGCCAGCCACTCGTCGGTCAGCGTCATGCCGCGGCCGATCTTGCGGCGGACGCGATCAACGAGGATTTCGCCGCCGCCGCCGGGGATCGTATCGAGGCCGGCGTCCCGCAGCCGGGCGAGCACGTCGCGCAGCGGCAGGTTGTAAACCTGATGAAAGGCCCAGATTTCGGGCGGGCTGAAGGCGTGAATGTGAATGGTCGGGTAGTTCCGCTTGATGAACCGCAGCAGGTCGAGGTACCAGTGGAACGGCCGGCCGTGGCCGCTGGGGTGCGTTTCGCCGGGCACAAGGCCGCCCTGCATGAGCACCTGCGTGCCGCCGATGGAGAGCAGCTCCTCGATCTTTCGGCCAATCTCTTCATAGCTGAGGACGTACGCTTCGGCGTCGCCGGGTTTGCGATAGAAGTTGCAGAAGATGCAGCGGGCGGTGCAGACGTTGGCGTAGTTGATATTGCGGTCGACGACGTAGGTGCGGTACGGCTCCGGGTGGAGCTGCTCACACCGGGCCAGCGCCCGGCGGCCCAGCTCGTGGATCGACAGCTCGCGGTACATCGCCAGCGCGTCGGCGTCGGTCAGCCGTGTCCAGTGTTCGGCGGCTGTGGCGGGGCCGTTCATGGTATGGGCTCCGCGGTCGTGGCTCGCAGGTCCGTCGGCCAAGGCAGGACGTGTCTTGGCGGCACGAGGCCCAATGCCGCGCACCGCTGAGCGAAGAGCTGGGCGCCCGCGACGTGGCGGCCGTCAAGCCGGAACGTGAGGCACTGTGTCAGGTAGCGCCGGGCGAGCTCCACCGGCCAGCCGAGGTGCGGACCGTCGCGCTCGGCGATCTCGGCCGCCGTGGCGACGCCCCGATCGCGCGCCGCGCCGAGCAGCACGGCGAGTGAGGAGTAGCGAGTAGCGAGTAGCGAGTTGGCAGAATCGGATTCCGTTTCCGTCAACTCGCTATTCGCTATTCTGAACTCGCTATTCTGGACGGCCCATACGGCGAACACGAACGGCAGCCCCGTGTGTTGGCGCCACGCGCCGCCGAGGTCCACCTCGTACGCGAACCGCCCGCGGCCGGGATCGACGACCTTGTCGCCGATGAGCAGCACCGCGGGCAGGTCGTCCGGCCGCTGCGCGCGGGTGTCCAGCCGCCGCAGTTCGAGGTCGCGTCCGAACAGCTCGCGCCACAGGATCGTCGCCAGGGCGACCGACGTGTGCGAGTCGGTGTCGGCCCACAACGTCTCGATGCGGTCCGGCGGCACCTGTGAAAAGACGCGGACCGTCATCGTCTCACCGTCGCAGCCGATGCCGGCATCGGAGACGATCCGCCACCGGTCGGCGTGGCGCAACACGTCGATGATCGGCACGAGCGCCGCGTCCGCCTCGCCGCGCTCGAGTCGGCCGGGCAAGGCGGCGGGGACGTCGAAGGTCAGCGTGACGCGCGGATCATCCGCCAAGCCCGCGATCAGCGGCCGCGAGTTCAGGAACGACACGACGCCCAAACGCCACACCGTGTTTCGGCTCCCAAGTCCGTGCCTGGCCCGCACACGGCGAGTATAATCCGCTCGCCGGTCGGTCCCCACCGCCGGCGTTTGCGGTTCGGGTATTTCAAAAGCGGTGAAACGCGGGCCGGTGACCGCCGCGCGGCGAACACACCAACAAGGAGCTTCTCATGCGACCTCGCTCTCTCACTCCACGATTTCGTTTTGCCGGTCTGCTGGCCGCGCTGGGCTGGGTGGCCGCGGCGGGCGCGTCCGACCTGGCCCGTTTCATGCCCGGCGAGACCACCCTTTATGTGGGCTGGTCGCAGTGCGAGCAGCCGGGCTCGGTCGAGTTGCAGTGGCAGCAGAAAGTGTCGGCGGCCATGGCAGACATGCTCGCGGGCCAGGGCCGCCGCGACGACCCGGCCACGGTCATCGTGCGCTGGGCGGGCGACGTGCTGCCGATCCTGCAAACCGGTTCGGTCGGCGTCGGCGTGTTCGACGTCACCATCGGAGACATGGGCTTCGACGTTCAGGCAGCGGCGCTGGTGGAGGGCTCGGACGCGGACCGGATGGACAAGCTGATGCGCCAGCTCATGGAGCAGCTTGATCTGGCGGATGAGATGGAGCCGAAGACCGTCGGCGCCGTGGCGATGCAGGCCGTACCGATACCCGAAACCCCCCTGCGGCTGCTGTGGGGCGTCCACAACAAGGTCTTCATCGTGGCGCTGGGCGACGCCGCGGCGGACAAGGTCGTCGCCGCGCTGACCGGCCGCGGCCCCAAACTGGCTGACGCGGAGGAACTGAAGTTCGCGCGCCAGAAAGTCGCCGCGCAGCTCGACGGCCGGCACCTGTGTTTCTACGTCGATGTGCAGCGCGTGGTGACCCGCGGCAAGGCCGTCGCCCAGGAGTTGTTGGGCGAGTTGCCGCCGATGGTGGACCAAGTGCTGACGGAGCTGGGCGTCACGTCGGTCCGGTCGAAGTACGTCCATTTTGAGCGCGTGGAGAATCGCTCGCGACTGGTGGGTTTCGCGCACACCGACGGGCCGCCGCGCGGATTGATGAAGCTGTTCGACCAGAAGCCGCTGACCGACGACGACCTGAAGATCATCCCGCAGGACGCCTACTGGGCCAGCGTGTACAACCTGGACCTGGCGGGCGTGTGGACGGAGGTGCTGCGGATCATCGACGTGCTGGCGCCCGACCAACGGCCCGCCATCGATGGCGCCGTGGCCATGGCCACGCCCCTCCTCGGCTTCTCCATCGTCGACGAGCTCTTGCCCGCGTTCGGCGACACCTGGGCCGTTTTTGACGCGCCCGATCACGGCGGCCTGCTGCTGACCGGCACCGTGCTGGCGGCCGAGGTGAAAGACGCGGCGGCGCTCCAGCGCATCCTGGAGCGCCTCGTTCAAATCCTGACGCCGCTGGCCGAGCAGGGCGATGTCAAGCTGACGCTCAAGAAGCTGACGCGCGGGGAGCACGAGATTCACTACGTGCTGATCGGCGGCGTGCCGTGCCCCGTGGCGCCGGCGTGGGGCTTCGCCGACGGCCGCTGGGTGTTCGCTCTCTACCCGCAGACCGTCGCCACCGCCCTCAAGCAGGTGGACCCCAAGACACGCGGCCCCAGCCTGCTCGACCGGCCGGACGTCCAGGCGGCCCGCGCCGCCTGGCCCAAGACCGTGCAGGGCGTGGACTACTTCGACACCCACTATTTCACGCGGATGTTCTATCCGTTGGTCAACGGGCTGCGCACGCTCGGCGTTTCGCAGCTCGCGGCGCATGGCGTCGATCTGGACCTGGTGACGATGCCGCCGTTGCCCGAGAGTACCAAGGACGTGGCCAACTT
>CAYWYJ010000172.1:0-6387 GCA_964462635.1 uncultured Planctomycetales bacterium | reverse complement strand
TAGGTACTCAGGATCATGGGGCGCCAACCGGGAGGGCGAGCCTCCCGGCGAGCCGCGGCTCGGCAGGCCGGCAGGGTCGCCGCGGGAGACAGCCTCGCCCTCCCATGTTGCACGACCGTGAATACGCATTTGGACGCCGGCGCGCGCTTCCCACCTCTGCGGCTCGGCAGGCCGGCAGGGTCGCCGCAGGAGACAGCCTCGCCCTCCCCTTCCGCGGTGCGTGTCGCCGACGGCCCGTATGGCCGACGGAGCGCGCTTCCCCGGGCGGGGCCCGCGTCCTATAGTAGCCGCCGTGTCTGCTGCCGCCGGCTTAACGTGCGCCGCGCCCGCGGCGAACCGTCCGCCGAAGCCCGTGCTCCGCTGGCTGACGGTGCTGTTAGCGGCGGCGGGGTGGTATGTGTCGCTGCAACTGCTGCGCGTCTCACTGGGGGCGGACACGGCCAATCCCTTCTTGCAGCTCGCGTGCGGTTCGGCGGATACCGTCGATGACAATAGCTGCCTGTCGGTCCTGACGTCGCCGCAGGCCTTCATCCCCCTGAGCCGCCAGCCGGGCGCATTGAAGATCCCGAGTGCGTTCTTCGGGCTGGCGTACTTCGCCTTCGTCGGGTTGTGGTACGTCTTCATCGGCCCGCCGGCGGCGCGCGGCCGCCGCTGGCACGCGCTGATCCTGGTCGTGGTCGTGGTCGGCGTGGGCCATTCGCTGCGTTACATGGGGGTGATGGCGTGGGAGCTGCACCGCTGGTGCGCGGGGTGCCTCGTGGCGCACGGCCTCAACGGCGGGCTGCTGCTGCTGACGCTGGTGGCGTACCCGTGGCATGAACGCCGCCGGCACCGCGCGGCCGACCTGGAGGCCGCGACGCGCGCCGACGCCCCGCCGACGCCCGCGCTGCCGCACCCCACCGCGCGGCTCGTGCTGGCGACGGTCACCGCCGGCGTGCTGGCCGGCATCGCGCAGTTCGGGTTGTTGCTGGCCTTCCAGCTCGGCGGCCTCCTACGCGAGCGGTCACAGCGTTACGAGCAGTTGGTCAACGATCCGGCGTACGTCGTGTGGGACTTCCACCGGCAGATGCCGGTTGACGTTCCTCTGCGTGAGGACGAAGCGTTCGCGGGGGCCCCGGGTGCTCCGCACACGCTGGTGGTCTTTGGCGATTTTCAATGCACGGCGTGCCGGGCCGCGCACGATCTGGTCCCGCGCCTGCTGGAGCGGCACGCCGGCCGGCTCCGCGTCGCGTTCCGCCACTACCCGCAGGACCCCGCGTGCAATCCGAACCCGGCGTACCGACGGGGCGGGCACGCGGCGGCGTGTCCGGCCGCGCTCGCCGCGGAGGCCGCCCGCGAAATCGGCGGCGAATTAGCGTACGCGAAGATGCGGGCGCTGCTCTATGAGCGGCAGCTTGAACTGCCGACGGGCACATCGCCGGCGGACCGACAGAAGCTGCGTCGGCTGCTGGAGAACTGGGCCGCCAACGTCGGCCTTGATCCGTCCACCTTTGGCCAGGCGCTCGACGATCCGCGCGTGGCCGAGCGTGTGCGGTCCAACATCGAGCTGGGCGAGCGGCTGGGCCTGCGCGCGCTGCCGGCCCTGTTTCTCGACGGCCGCCGCGTCGTCGGCTGGAGTAAGCTGGAGACGTGGGACGCACTGCTGGCGCCGGCGGCGGCAACTGCTCCTGCTTCGACGCCGGAGTCGGCCACTCGCCCCGAGGGCCGCTGACAGGACCCGCCGAGCAGGCCGTGGGCCGGTTGGCCCCGCACTGGCGTGCGGGCTCCGGAGGGGCGCTCGGAACGGGCGCGGCCACCCGATGGTGGGCCACAGGTGACCCGAACATGGACCTCGACGGCGTCTTTCTCGACATGTACGGCACGCTGACCACCGGCGACCGGGCCACGGTCGAGGCCGTGTGCGCCGCGGTCATCCGCGACACCGGCGTGCGGCGGACGGCCCGCGACTTGGCCGTCACCTGGGGCGAACGGTTCTTCGCCGCGATGGACACGGCGGGCGCCGACGGGTTCGAGACGCTGCTGCAAATCGAGACCCGCACGTTGCGCGAGACGATGGCGGAGCTGGGCGTCGCGCTCGAGCCCGACCGGTACGCCGCCCGACTGACGGATTACTGGCGTAACCCGCCGCTGCAACCCGAGGTGCCGGAGTTTCTGCGCGTGTTCCGGCGGCCGATCTGCATCGTCTCCAACGCAGACCGGGCCGACCTCGATGCCGCGCTGACGCGCCACGGCATCCGCGTCGCCGGCGTCGTGACGTCGGACGACGTGCGCTCGTACAAGCCGAATCCCCGCATCTTCGAGGCCGCGCTGGAACTCACCGGCTGGCGACACGCGCGTGTCCTGCACGTGGGTGACTCGTTGCACAGCGACGTGGGCGGGGCCCGCCGGGCGGGGCTTCGCGCCGGCTGGGTCAACCGGGCCCACCGCATCCACGATATCGGAACCGAGCAGCCGGACTACGAGTTCGGGAACCTGATGGACCTGCACGCGCTGTTGTCCGGCACCCACGACCGGGCCGTCGGGGGTTCCTCGGCGAAATGACCATACGCAAGTATGCAGCGCGGGAGGGTGAGGCTGTCTCCTGCGGCGACCCTGCCGGCCTGCCGAGCCGCGGCTCGCCGGGAGGTTCGCCCTCCCACCCCGGGCGCCGCCAAAACGCGCACGACCGTCTAGTTATTGGCACGTTGCCAGCCGCATGGGGCCGACGAGGCGCGCGCTGCACGCACTGCCAGTGAAAAAAAGGCATAGATACGGCGCACGCCGCGGTACAATGTCTGTGTACGGCCTGTTGTTCGGGCTGGGCAACTGTCACCGCCGGACCTGGATCGCCCGCCGCGCGACTCGCGGCGGCGTCGTCTCGTGCCGGGTCTGCGGCCATTCTGGAGGAGGCAGATCGATGAAACGTAATCTGGCGGTTCTTGTCGTGCTGGCCGCGGGCGCCGCGGTCGGGTGGGCCGGCGTCCTGACCGGCCCCATCGTCCACCTGCCGGAGAGCGGCGGGATGTTCTGGTGGGGAGACGGCATCCACAACCTGGGGCACGAGTGGTCGGTGAATAACCCGAGCTCTTCCGGGTGGTTCTACGGGTCAAGCTACGGGTGGTCGACCGCCGACGTGTATGTCTACTCCGGCCTGACCGACCCGACCACGATCGCCGACGCGACTGTGTTTCCTTACACGAGCAGCGTCTTGTGGGCCCAGGAAGGTGATTCCGTGTTCTTCCGCGGCACTAACGGCTTCTACGGCGCCTGGCGGATCGACGACATCTACCCCGGCTCGCCGGCGATTGCGTATCTCGACGGCGGCTGGTATTTCGTGGACGACGGCACCGGTAACTTCACGCCCGAGCCGTCGGCCTTGAGCCTGATGGTGGTCGGGTTGCTGGCGCTGCGGCGGCGGTAGTATCGGTCCCCAGTTGCCGGCGTCTCGGCGGCCGTGGGCATCCGCGACGCCGGACGCGGAGGTCCGGCGCTACTCACTCAATCGCCTCCAGCGGCATCTCAATGGGCCGCTGCGACCCTTCCCCAGCCCCTCCCCGAGAGGGAGGGGAGTGCAGCCATTCCAGAGTCAGCGTGCGCGAATCTGCGCCGCGGGTCGTACGGCAAGGCTCCGCCTTGCCGCAGTCGCAAGGCAGAGCCTTGCGGTACGGTTGGCGCGACATTGCGCACGCTGATGTAGGTCTCGGCACAGCGCCGATAACCGCGGGGGCGACGAATCGTTGCATTCAGTGCGTCGACCGGGTAGCTTGGTAGGTGCTGGTGATGGTCGCCCTGCCGCAGCCCCGCGGCGCTAGTTGTCCACACCGAGGGCAAAGATGAACACTCTGCGATGCTTGCTCATGGCCGTGACGGCTCTCCTTGTCGCCTCCGGGCAAGATACCCTGGCCCAAGCTGATCTGCACGCCGCCGCCCGTGCCGGCGACGCGGCCGCCGTGGTTGAGCGGCTGGCCGCCGGGGCCGACGTCAACGCGTTGAACGCCGAGGGATTCACGCCGTTGCACCTGGCGGCAATGCGCGGGGACACGAAGACAGTGCAATTGCTGCTGGCCGCCGGGGCCGACCTGGCCGACCGCGACGGCTTGGGACGCACGCCGTTGCACTACGCGGCCTCCGCCGGGGCCGGTTCGGTAGTCGAGCTGTTGCTCAATGCGGGTGCCGACGTCCGTGCCGTCGATGCCGCCGGACAGACCCCGCTGCACCGCGCCGCGCGCTGGGCGCGCGCGGAGGCCCTTGCCGCGCTGGTCGCGGCCGGGGCCGACCTGAGCGCGCGCGACGCCGCCGGCCGGACCGTGCTCGACCTGTTCGGCACGGACACGCGGCCGGACGTCGGCGACGCGGGTCCCGAGGGCGAGCTCGACGCTCCGCCGACGGGGTATCCCACTTACGATGAGCTCGTCGTGATGCTCCAAGCGCGGGCCGCGCAATACCCCGCCATCTGCCGGCTGTTCGACCTCGGGCCGGCGGCCGGGACGGCAGGTCGGCGTCTGTGGGCCCTCAAGATCACCGACCACCCCGATGCCCAGGAGGACGAGCCGGAGTTCAAGTACATCTCCTCCATGCACGGCGATGAGATCGTCGGCATGGAGATGTGCCTGTACCTCATCGACCTCCTGCTGTCGGGCTATGGCACCGAACCGCGTCTGACCAACCTGGTGGACCAGGTCGAAATCTGGATCGTCCCCCTCATGAACCCCGACGGCTACATGCTGAACCGCCGCACCAACGCCAACGGCGTCGACCTCAACCGCAACTTCCCCGAGGGCGTCCAGGGCGATCCGAATACCGTCACCGGCCGCGCCGCCGAGGTGAAGGCCATCATGGAGTGGAGCTTCGGGCAGTCGTTCACGCTGGCGGCGAACTTTCACGGGGGGGCGCTGGTCGTCAACTACCCGTTCGACAACGACGGGCTGGGCTCGGTGTTCTCCCCGACGCCGGACGAGGACCTGTTCGTACACATCAGTGAGGAGTATTCGCGGTACAACCTGCCGATGTGGAACGGCAGTTGGTACCACGGCATCACCAACGGGGCGGCCTGGTACTCGATCGACGGCGGCATGCAGGACTGGAGCTACCGCTACATGGGCTGCAACGAGGTGACGATCGAGCTCGGCGACACCAAGAGCCCGCCGTTCACGCAGATCCCGGGCTACTGGGACAACAACCGCGAGTCGATGCTGGCGTATCTGGAGAAGTGCCTGATCGGCGTGCGCGGGATCGTGACCGACGCGGTGTCGGGGCTGCCGCTGGCGGCGACGGTGAGCGTCGTGGGCCGCAACCACAACATCTACACCGACCCCGACGTCGGCGATTACCACCGGATGCTCATGCCCGGCACGTACGCGCTGCGCTTTGAGGCGGCCGACCACGACCCGCTCGTGGTGTCCAATGTGGTCGTCACGGCCGGCGCCGCGACACGCCTCGATGTCCAGCTCTACCCGCAGGCCGCGGTGCTGTACCCCAACGGCGGCGAGAGCCTGCCGGTCAACGTGCCCGTCAACGTGACCTGGGCGGGCAACCCGGCCGCCCAGTTCCATGTGCAGCAAACGGCCAACTACGGGCAGACCGGCGCCGTCAACGATGGCTTCGAGAGCGGCACGCTCGGGTCGGCGTACGCCACCGGCGGCAATCAGCCGTGGTACGTCGTCGCGGGCGGGGCCCACAGCGGATCGTACTCGGCACGGGCCGGGGCGATCGGAAACAGCCAGCGAAGCTGGATGACACGGACGGCCGCCGGCGGGGCGCTGAGCTTCTGGTATCGCGTGAGCTCCGAAGCGGACTACGACTGGTTTGATTTCTACATCGACGACGTGCGTCAGCTTCACCGCAGCGGCACCGTGGCGTGGACGTACTACGCGACGACGTTGCCGGCGGGCGAGCACACGCTGCGCTGGGAGTACAGCAAGGACGTGAGCGGCGTCTCAGGCAGCGACACGGCGTGGATCGATGACCTGGCACTGGTGGCCGATGCGACCGTGTGGACGGACATCGTGGCCCTGACGGCACCCGGTGCGACCTCCGTGCCCTGGACGCCGACGGTACCCAGCACGAACTGCAAGGTCCGCGTGCAAGCGTACCTCGGCGGGCAGTACAGCGGCTGGGACGAGAGTGACGCCGTGTTCACCGTGCAGGCCGGCGGCTGGCCGCTGGGCGACCTGAACTGCGACCACGCGGTCGATTTCGGCGACATCAACCCGTTCGTCCTGGCTCTGACCAACCCGGCGGGCTACGCCCAGGCGTTCCCGAATTGCCGAATTGAGAATGCCGACATCAACCAGGACGGCCGCGTGGATTTCGGCGACATCAATCCGTTCGTCCGGCTGCTGACCGGCCCCTAACAGCCCGTTGAAGAACCGCTCGTGGCCTTTGAATCTGTAGCGCCGGACCTCCGAG
>CAYWYJ010000171.1:0-6413 GCA_964462635.1 uncultured Planctomycetales bacterium | reverse complement strand
CGGGAGGGCGAGGCTCCTGCCGAGCCGCGGCTCGCCGGGAGGCTCGCCCTCCCGGTTGGCGCCCCATGATCCTGAATACCTGTTTAGAAGCCATCCCGAAACCCGGCTCTACATGGACTAGAGAATCAGGACAGCGGTGTGTGCCGAGGATTGTGACCCGCCCCCAACCCCTCCCTGAAAGGGAGTGGGGTTATGGGATAACTTCTACTCGTGTATTCTCTGTGCCTCTGTGTCTCTGTGGTGAAGCTGATTCCCATGATGAGGTGAGTATATGGACTGGCGAGAGGTCGTGCGCGGCATTGACGCCGAGACGGCGCGGGCGTTCGTGGCGGCCGCGTGTCGGGTCATCGATGCCATGCTGGTTGAAACGCAGCGGCGACAGGCGGCGCGGACACCGGAGCAGCGCAACTACGAGGAGGCAGGGCTCCGGCGGGACGCGGCCGCGGGCGGCTGGCTGTCGCACGACGAATTGCGGCAGACGGTGCAGCGTCTGGCGGAGGCGGTCGCGGCGGAGAAGTGGACCGAGGGGCTGCTGGCGGCGCTGGCGGCGCTGCGGTGTCTGGGAGGAATGCCATGACGCGGGCCGGTATTGCGCTCGGATTAATGGTGACATGCGCCGGCGTTGCGGGGCCGGCCGGCGGGTGCACGCGCGAGTCGCTGCGCGTGGCCCTGGAGACGCAACACCGGGCGGACCAGGTGCAACAGGCCGTGTTCGACCGCCAGCACGAGGCGCTGTGCATTCTCCTGTACCGCGACCTGCAACGGCGGTTGGCGGAAACGGGGACCATGCTGTCGGACGCGCAGCGCGCGGCGCTGAACGCGGTTTGGAATGACCGTGATCTGGTGGAGTTCTGGGCGTTGCAGCGGGAACGGGCCGCGGCGCTGCGGCTGGCGGGCGTGGATGCGAAGCTCTACGCCGACCAGTCGGCGGTCGATCTGCTGTGGAAATCGCTCGAAACGAAGTGGTCGCAGGCGCGGCACGGGCTGGCAGCGGCGGTCGTGGAGCGCGCTGTGGCCGGGGCCGAGGCGGCGCGGCCGGAGGTGCGACATGAGTGAACAAGTTGTCGGCTGGCGGCGCTGGCTGTGGCCGTTGCGCAGCCGCAAAGTGCAGGTCGCCGTCGCGACGGTGCTGGTCGCGTACGCCGCCCAGGCGGGGCTGGTGTTGAGCGAGGAGGCCGTGCTGGCGGTGCTGAGTGTCGGCGTGGCGTTGATCCTGGGTATTGCGCACGAGGATGCGGGACGGCGTGGGGCGGGCACCGCACCCTGACAGGTCAGACCCTCCCCCAACCCCTCCCCGAAAGGGAGGGGGATCAACAAGGAGCCCCTGGTTCGTGCTCGCCGAAGACCTCGGCCTCGAACGAGTAGATTTCCGCCTGCGGCAGTTTCCAGGCATCGGGGGGCAGCCCCGCCTTGTGGCAGGTCTGCGCCAGGAACTCGGCGCGCGTCCAGCCACGCTCGTAGGCCACCTGCGGCAGCAGCACGCCGCGCTGCCGGCCAAGGCCGATCAGCAGGCCGTGGCGGCCCACGACGATCTCGTCGGGTGACTTGACCGGCACGAGCGGGGTGAGATGGCTGATCTCGATGTGGAGCTGATCGAGCTCCGCGGCCGTGATGGGGTTATCGAGGAAGCGGGGGTCCTGGCACGCCAGGACGGCGTTGCGGACGACGGCCTCGACCAACGGCCCCTCGGCCGACATGTTCCCGATGCAGCCGCGCAATTGCCCGGCATTGGTGAGGGTCACGAAGCACGCGCCGTCGGCCCGCAGGCGCGCCGGCAGTTTGTCCAGCTCGACGCCGGGGCGCGGTCGGCCCTGGACGTGAGCTTGGATTGCCGCGCGGGCCCAGCGCAGCAGTTCCGCGCGCTCGGCGGCGTCCAGCACGGCGGGCCGGCGAACGAAGACGAAGGACTGGTAGGTGACGGTGTGGTCCCACTCGCCGGTCATGTGGCCGGACGTGTCGAACGCCGCCCGCACGCCCGTCGCGCCGCCGCGCATGGCCAACAGCCGCAGCAGCAGCGCCACCGGCCCCCGGCCGCAGATGGTGTCGTCGGTGCGGGCAACGTGGGCGACGAAGCCGTCGTAGTCACAGCGGAGAATCGGGGCGGCGGCCTGTTCGGCCAACTCGGCCAGCCTGTGCGGCACATCGTCGGTGAATGGCACGAAGCCGAAGCCGGCGCCGTAGTGCGTGAAGTCGGTGCTGGCGACGACGAGCGCGTCGTCGTCGACGTGCGGCAGGAGCGCGTGGGCCGCCGCCGCGTGATCGCGATCGTCCATCTGACCGACGTACAGCGGTACCAGACGAAATGGGCTCCGCAGGGCGCGCTGGAGGAGGGGCAACTGGAGTTCCAGCGAGTGCTCGCCGGCGTCGATCCCGGCATGGACCGCGAAGAGGGGGTTTGCCCGCAACCGCTCGCAGACGGCACGGTCGATCGCGACCTCGCCGAGGGGCGTCGCGTACGCCGCCAGGTTCTGTGGTACGTCGATGCCGCGGTAGCTGCCGGCCCGACGATGGCTGAAGGCGAGGGCGATGACGCGGCGGTAGGTGTGTCCGCGGAGGGTCGCGTAGGCGGCGGCGGCGACAGGAGCGCTGAAGCGATAGCCGGCGTGGGGGGCGATGAGCGCCAGCGGCTTGCTGGGCAGGTTGGGTGGCGTGCTACGCTCCAGCAGCTCGTCCACGTGCGCTTCGAGCTTATGGGGCTCGCGGGGGTACCAGTCGCCGGCGCAGCACGGTGGACGCACGTTATCGCGCCCGGCGGCCCCGGCCGCTTGGCCGGGCGAGTGAGGCGTCAGCAGCAGGCGCGGGATCCGTCCGGGCGACATGCGCGGGAGCTCCGTCCGATTCGGTTGTGCATTGTACCGCGCCGCCGACGCAAGCAATGGCGCCACAAGGGGCTGCCGCCGATGGCCGGGCGGCGGACCCCGGGGCCCTGAATCGGCCCAAGTGGCGGGCGTGCTCACCTACCGGACGCTGCGGACGGACCAGCTTCGAACATGGGCGGGTGGAAGAAACGATTCGTATATTTCCCAATGTGACGGGACTGGGTTTCCCAGTTCTTCGGAGGGCAGGGTCCCGGATGCAGCCCGCGCTGCGGTCTGATAAGTGTGGGATCGAGATGGACGCGACACACATCGACAGCCGAGTGGCAGCCCTCGTGGCCGGGGACGGCCTCATTGAGCAGCGATTGGCCGAGTTGGACGCCAAGCTCTCGGCGTGGCTGGAGCTGATGCGGTCGGGGCAGTCGGCCCTGGCGACGACGTTGCGCGGCCGCCGAGTGGCGGGTCGGGCAGCGCCGTCGGCGGAACCGGCCGCACCGCCGGAGACCGCAGTCGCGCCGGCGGAGCCGGAACTGGACGACGAGCAGTTGCTGGCGTCGCTGGACCCGGAGACGGCGAACGCGGTCCGCGTGCGGCGACGCTTGTCGCGGGACAAGCGGCCGATACGCGAGTTGGTGGCGGAAATCCAAGCGGTTCGGCGGACGGAGCCGGCCCCGACGTCGGCCCGCAAGCGGTGGTGGAGACGGAGCGATGGCTAGCGAGCCGGCCGAAATCCGGGAGCAGGGCGGCGAGGCCGGCGTGGATGTCGCGCGGCTCGAGTCGCTCGGCCAGGACGTGCTGGCCGGCATGCGCCTGCTGCGGGAGCTGCTGGCGTCGCGGACGGCGGCGATGGAGGAGTGCCGCCGGCTGCTGGTCGAGTACCACGAGCATCTCACCGAGGAGAACCGGCAGCTTGCGGAGCGGGAGCGCGAGCTGTGTGAGCAGTACGAGCGGCGCGAGGCGGACATCGCCGCGCGCGAGCAGCAGTGCGCCGGGCGGGAGGCGACCGTCGCCCAGCAGTTGAAGGAACTTGAAACGAAGCCCGCGGAGCTGGAGCGGCGCGCGGCCGAACTCGACGCCCGTGCCGCACAGCTCCAGGCCCGGGAGAACGAGCTTAACGAACGAGCGGCCGCGGTGACGACGCGCGAGAGTCGCGCCGCAGCCGCCGTCCAGGACCTCAAGAAGCAATGCGCCGCCCTGCACGAGGAGCGCGAGCGGATCAGCGCCGCGGAGCAGAAGGTCAACCAGGCCGAGACGGAGTTCGACGCCCGCCGCGCCGAGCTGGACAGCCGGGAAGCGGAGCTGACCGAGCGTGCGGCGGCGCTCGGCCGCCAGGCGCAGGAAGTCGAGCAGAAGGTGGCCGAGCAGGCGGCCCGGTCGGCCGAGCTCGAGGCGCAGTCGCGGGCGTTGGCCGAGCGACAGGGTGAGGTTGAAGGCCTAAAAGCGGAGTTGGAAGCGGCGCGTCAACAGGCCGCCGCCCGTGAACGTGAACTGGTGGCCGCCGAGGAGCACCTGGCCGGCCTCAAGCAGCAGCTTGAAGCCGAGTTGGCGGAGATGGCGGCGCAGAAGGCGGGTCTGTTGGAGAGCTACGGGCTGACGCAGGGGGATGGGAAGGGCACGGCGGATGCCGGTCTGCCGGCGGCGGGCGTGCGGCCGGCCCGCGACTCGCTGGAACGGTTCCAGAAGTTGTGCCGCGACGCGAAGCGCAAGGCGATCGGAGCGTGAGGCCACCAACGGCGAGGGTGACGTGATGTGGGCTGGACTATTTGGACGAAAGGCGGCGGCCCCGGTCGGCGTAGTGCTGGACGCGAACGACTTTGTGCCGGCCGAGCGCACGGAACTCCCGGCCGATCCACTGGAACAGGCGTTTCGTCAGGGCCGCCTGGGGCTGATCGTGGGCCGGCGGGAGCGCTGGGTGAATCACCCGCAGTTCGCGGCGCGCTTCGACGAGGCGGTGCGGGCGATCGATGAGCAGTTCGCGCTGGTGCCGGAGGGGATCGTGTCGCTGGCGCTGTCGATCTTCGACGAACCCGGCCAGCCGGAAGAGGATGTGCTGACGGGGCCGTTTCTGCTGGCGCGGCACGCGGTCACCAACGCCGAGTTTCAGCACTTCGTCGACGCGGGTGGCTATCAGGAGCTGGAGCTGTGGCCGGAAGAACTCTGGCCGCAGTTGATCGACTTCAAGGATGCGACCGGGCAGCCCGGACCGCGGTATTGGAAGCAGGGGCGGCACGACCGGCGGCTGGCGCGGCACCCGGTCGTGGGGGTGTGTTTCTACGAGGCGGCGGCGTACGCCGCCTGGGCCGGCTACCGTCTGCCCACCGACGCGGAATGGCAGATGGCGGCGGCGTGGCGGCTGCGCAGTGCCGCCCACGCCCAACGCCGCTACCCGTGGGGTGACGGCTTCGACGTGAGTTGCTGCAACCTCTGGGCGTCGGGGCACGGCGGGACGGTGCCGGTGGACGGCTACGCGGCGGGGGCGGCGCCGAACGGCGTGCTCCAGCTCGTGGGCAATACGTGGGAATGGACGGACACGGAGTTTCGTCCGGTGGACCGCGACGGCCGACAGGTGGTCGGCAGCGCGCTGCTCAAGGGTCTGCGCGGGGGAGCGTACGACAGCTTCTTCCCGTGGCAGGCGACGAGCACGTTCCGCACCGGGCTGGAAGGCCTGGCCCGGGTCCATAACGTCGGTTTTCGCTGTGCGATGGACTTGCTCGCCAATTGACGCCGGTGGCGGGTCGCGTCGGGTCGCGAAGGAGGAACCGTGGCCACTGCTGCAACCAACCAGAGCTTCCTGCCGTGCCTGATCTGCGAGACGCGGAACCCGGCGTCGTCCGCCGCCTGCAAGTCGTGCGGGGCGCCGATGGCCCTGATCCGCGAGGCGGTGGCCCAGCAACGGGACCCGCGGATCGTGAGCGTCGTGGGCGATAGCAACGTGGGCAAGACCGTGTACCTCGGGTTCCTGCTGGATATGCTGGCGCAGCGAGCGCAGGCGTTCGAGGCCCTGCCGCGCGGCGCCTATTCGGTGGACTTGCCGCAGACCGTCATCAGCCACATGGCCTACCGCATGTTCCCGCCCAAGACGCCCATGGAATCGAACGAATGGAACTGGGCGTACTACCAGGTCTGCAAGCGGGCCAAGACGCCGAAGTGGGTCGATCTCGTCATGCCGGACATGGCGGGGGAGGCGATCGCGGCGGAGGTCGCGGCGCCGTCCACGTTCCGGGTGATCGAGCACCTGCTGGCCAAATCGAACGGACTGCTGTTGCTGGTGGACGCGGCCCTGGCGGCGCACGGCTCCGCGCAGCCGGACTTCTTCGGCTTGAAGATGCTCAGCTACATCGACGGGCTGCACGGGGAGGAGCGGAAGGGCAAGATCCTCATGCCCGTCGCCATCGTGCTCACCAAGGCCGACTATTACCCGGCCTGCTTCGACGACCCGGTGCGCTTCGCCCAGGCCAACCTCAACCGCCTGTGGAACATGGCCGCCAGTCGTTTCGAGCGTGTGGCGTACTTTGCCACCAGCGTCGTGGGTTCGCTGGCCTATGCGACCGGCGGCGGCGGCGATGAGCCCGTCGTCCCGGTCCCGCTGCACGTCTC
>CAYWYJ010000170.1:0-6515 GCA_964462635.1 uncultured Planctomycetales bacterium | reverse complement strand
TCGTCGTGCATCCGTCGTAGGTTCGCACGGCGGCGGGTGCTTCCCGGTCTTCTGGAGATGTCGCCATGGAGATGTCGGCGCTTGGCCGTGTGACCGGAATGCCATCGTGACGTAGCAGCGCCTCCCAGTGCCGCTCGTTGAACACACAGCCCGGGTCGCCGGCGTTGACCGCCCCGAAGTACGCGTCCGCCCGCGCCCGGCAGCCGCCGCAGTAGTTCCGGTAGCGACACTCGCCGCAATGGTGCGTCAGCCGTGTGCGGTCGCAGAGCACGTCCCACAGGTCGTTGTGGCGGAAGATGTCTGCGAAGCGGCGCTCCCGCACATTGCCCAGCACGCGCTGGGGCATGTACACGCACGGCGTGATGTCGCCGCTCGGCTCGATGCACACGTACGTCCGCCCCGCGCCGCAGCCGCCGAGGTATTTCGCCACCACGCGGGCCTTCCAGCCGCGGCCCGAACCGGCGTGAGAACATGCCTGGCGGCCGTCGGCGGAGGCGAACGCGAGACACACGCGGCCGAGCTGCGGGGCCGTCGAAATGACGCCGATCCGCCCGGATTGCATCTCTTCATTCAGCCGCCGTAGCAGCCACTCGCGTTGCCGCGGCGTCAGGTCCCCCTCGACCATGTCCACGCCGCGGCCGACCGGAATGAAGTTGAAATGGGCGATGCACGAGGCCCCGATGTCGTGGGCGAAGCGGAGCATGTCCTCCACCTCGTCGAAGTTGCCCTGGTGAACACACATGGCGATGCCCAGCCGCAGCCCGGGCTGCCGCACGACCTGCCGCATCCCCGCGACCGTGCGTTGCCACATCCCCGGCTGGCCGCGGAAGGCGTCGTGTCGCTCCGGCCGCACCGAATCCAGCGAGACCTCGATGTACCGCGCGCCGGCCTCGGCGAGGGCCGCGGTGAGTCGCGGCGTCAACGCGGTCCCGTTCGTCGCCACGCTGACGTGCATCCCGTGGCGCCGGCAGCGGTGCAGCACGGGCAGCAGGTCGGGGCTGATCGTTGGCTCGCCGCCGGCGAACGCGACCATCGGCACATATTGCCCGGCCATCTGGTCCACCAGGTCGAGCTTCTCGGCCAGCGTCAGCTCGTGGTCGAGCGGCCGGCGGTCGCTGCTCTGGTAGCAGTGGCGGCAGCGGAGATTGCAGCGGTTGGTGAAGTTCCACACGGCGAACAGCGGGGCGGAGAAACGCTGGGGCACGGTGAGCCCGAACTCCGCGACGCTGCGGGCCGTGGCGACCAGGCCGATGACCGTCGCCCGGTGCTCGCAGACGCGCTGCCGAAAGGTCTCCAGCGGCACCGACCCCCGCAGCCAGTCGATCAACCGGTGCAGCGGCCAGTACTTCAGCCGCGGTCCCCACGGGGCCGCCGGGTCGCCGTAGGTGCTGAGCACCTCCTCGATGACCGTCGCCCGCCCGCGCCGCGGCCGCGACAGCCAGTGCAGCAGCCGCCGGCCGGCGTAACGCCCGAGCCAGTCCTCCAGCGGGTGGTGGAACTCGATGTCCAGGACGCGGGCCGCCGGGGGGTCGCCCGTCGGCGCCACGCTGCGAGCATCCGTTTCCCGGCCATCGCGCATGCGGCCTTCCTCGGCGGCCGGCGCGCAAGGGCCGGCGGCGTGTGTGGACACTATACGCCGCGGGCCGCAGGATGGGGAACAGGGAACAGGGAACGGGGAACAGGCTACGGAGAACAACACGCCGGCCGCTGGGGCCCTACGCCGGACACGCTGGATGGGTGCCGAATGCCCTGGCGAAGTACTGCCCGCCGGGCAGCCGGCATCCGCTACAATGGGGCCCGGGCGGCCGGATACGGACCGGTCACGGGTCGTGGCCGCGAGACCGCCGGCACCGCGGACCGGGTGGCTCCGCGAGCCGGGCGCCAACCCTCGGGCGCCGGTCGCCGGGCGGCCGACAGGATGGGTGTGACGTGCATATTCACGAGTTTCAGCAGCTCATCGACCGCATGTACTCCGACAAGGACCGCGCCCGCGGCGCCGCCAAGACGTTCCTGTGGTTCGCGGAGGAGGTGGGCGAGCTGGCCCGGGCGGTGGCGCGCGGCGATGACCCGCGGAACCTGCGGGAGGAGTTCGCCGACGTGCTCGCCTGGCTCGTCACGCTCGCCAACGTCGAGGGGGTGGACCTCGAAGAAGCCATCAAGAAGTTCACCGGCGGCTGCCCGGGCTGCGGCCAGATGGTGTGCCGGTGCAGCGCGAAACTGACCTGAAGCAAGGGCGAGGTAGGCCCGAGTAGCCAAGGGGGAAAATCCGGGGCGGATGCACTGACCCCGGGGGAGTGCTCCCGCACCCTCCGGCGACCGCCCGAGCGCGGGCCGCGCGGCACTTCCGGCGGGGTGTTCCCGCCGCGCAACTGCTGAGGTCCGCGGCTGATCTGGCGGCGAAGCGGCCGCGATCAATGGCCAGGGGCGCTGGCCGTCCCGGCGTCTCGGGACCGGCCGAGCCCCTGGCGAGAGGGGCGCCTCCCTTGCTTTCCTGCTCCGACAGGGTGGCGGTGTACGCTGTCGGTGTTCCTCCGGTCGCCCCCTCGGGGCTCAGAGGTATTCATTGCCTCCCGACCGGGGGCTTCAGCGAGCTTCGCCCGCTTTGCCCCCGGCCATTGACGCCCGCCCCTGCGGGGCTGTGGTCGCGGGCCACCGCCGCGGTACGAGGATTGCCGGAAGGGTCACGGCCCCCTGAGCGCTGGTACCCGCGGCGGTCGCTTGTGTTGGCGGGGGCAAGCCGTATCATGTGGGATTCGTCGGATTTTCGAGACCGGACCGCCCCCGGGCGGTCGCCGATTGGACGGGTCATCATGAAGTTGAGCAAGTTCCTGCGGAAGAACAGCCGGACCTTGATCCTGGTGTTCATGTCGTTGCTGCTGATCGCCTTTCTGATCCCGGACACCATTCAACGGCTCAGTGGGCCGGACCCGATGGAGAAGATCGTCCTGGGGCGGGCCTTCGGCCGGGCGATCACGGTGGCCGACCAGCGTCGGGCCGCGGCCGAGCTTCAGGTGCTGGCGCAGGTCGGGATGCTCCAGCGGGTGCCGGAAGAGGCCGCCCTGGACTATTACCTGCTGTTGGAAGAGGCCCAGCAGCGCGGGATCCTGGTCAGCCCGGAGGAGGTCCGCCGGCACTTGGCCGAGCGCGGGACGCCGGAAGAGCGGCTGAAGGCAGCCCAGCGCATGAGTCACCTGAGCTACGACCGGATCTACAGCATCATCGGCCGGTGGATGGCGGTGAGCCGGCTGTTCCAGGTCCAGGTGGCGGCCGTCACCGACAGCCTGCCGCGGCAGGAGATTCAGTACCGGAACCAGACCCAGGAGGCGGTGGTCAAGCTCGCCCTGGTGGACGACCGGGCGTTCCGTTACCGCGTCCCGGAGCCCACGGCGGAGGAGTTGGCGGCCTTCTTCGAGGAGTGCAAGGACCGCGTCACCACGCACACGGAGCAGGAGCTCGTCTACGGGTATCGGCTGCCGAATCGCGTCCGTCTGGAATACCTGACCGTGAATCCGGACAAGGTGCGCGACGTGATCACGGTCCAGGCGGTCCAGGTCAAGCGGTACTTCCAGGACAACCAGCACCGCTACATGAAGCCGGACCCGGTGGCCACGCAGCCGGTGAACGGCCGGTTGCCCGAAGTCCCGATGACCTTTGAGGAGGCCCGCGACCAGGCGCGGGAGGACTACCGCACCGCGCGCGCGATCGAGGTCGCCCAGAGCCTTGTTAACGACATGTACGCCGAGGCGCACCGGCCGTGGGGGGCCGGGACACGCGGCGACGACGGGTTCCTCGCGCCGCCGGAAGGCGGCGGCCCTTCGTTCGAGGAGCTTCGGAAGCAGTTTTCCGCGACCTATGAAGTCGAGTACGGGCGGACCGATTTGGTCAGCGTGGAGGACCTGCGGCGTGTGCCTGGGCTGGGTCAGGCCGGGCTGTTGATGGGCCGCCAGTACCTGGAACTCTCCGAGCTGGCTTTTCGGGTTAAGGGCATCCTCGAGAAGGACCCGGGCGACGGGCAGCCGGTGTTCAACGTGCTGGAGCCCGCCCCCGTGGTGCTCACCGTCGAGATGGACCGGCGGACGCAGCAGCGGACGCCGCACCAGGCGTATCTGTTCCGCGTGGTCGAGGTCGCGCCGGCGGCGCCGCCGGCTTCGCTGGAGGAGGTCCGCGCGCAGCTCGTGCAGGATTGGAAGCTGGTGAAAGCGCACCAGCTTGCCAAGGAGCACGCGGAGGCCCTGGCGGCCCGGGCCCGCGAGGTCGGGTTGGAGACGGCGGTGGAGGAAGCGGCCGAGCTGAAGGAAATCCTGGCCGCAGCCGAGCAGGCGTCGAGCCAGCCGGCCGATCCGGAGGGAGCGCCCCCCGCGCCCGAGCGGTACGTGGACCAGTTCAAGCCGTTCACGCCGCCGCAGTTCACGCGCGCGCGCGCCTACATCTATCGAGTCGGCACGGCCCCGGGGCTGACCCGGGCGGTCTTTGACCTGGCGGCGACGCCGGCGAGCGACACGGCCCCGGCCCACCGGGTGACGGCGGTGCCCGTGGCGAACGTCCACAAGTGGGCGGTGGCCGAGCTGGTGGAGATCAAGCCTATCTACCAGGGGCCGTTCGAGGAGCAACTGGCCCAGTCGCTGCGGATGGCGGAGTACGGCGTGGTGCAGCGGTTCTACCAGGACTGGCTCTCTCCGCGGAGCGTGCAGGACCGCGTCGGCTTCCGACCCGAGGCGTTGCTGCAACCGACCGGCCCCTAGCGGCGCGGGCGCCCCGGTGAAGTGGGACGAGGTGGACCGAGCGCGGGAAGCAGCGCGATGAGCAACGAGTACGCCTTTCGCGAGATCGAGCCGAAGTGGCAGGCGTTCTGGGAACGGGAGCGGACGTTCCGCGCCGCCAATCCCGGGCAGCCGGGCAGCGCCGCGCGGAAGTTCTACGTCCTGGACTTCTTCCCCTATCCGTCGGGCGCGGGGCTGCACGTCGGGCACCCGCTGGGGTACATCGCGTCCGACATCATGGCCCGCTACAAGCGCATGCGCGGCTTCAACGTCCTGCACCCGATGGGGTGGGATGCCTTCGGGCTGCCGGCGGAGCAGTACGCCGTGGAGACCGGCGTCCATCCGCGGGAGACGACCAGGAAGAACATCGCCACGTACAAGCGGCAGCTCCGCATGATCGGTCTGGCGTACGACTGGGACCGCGAGCTGGCCACCTGCGACGAGGACTACTACCGCTGGACGCAGTGGATTTTCCTGAAGATCTACAACTCGTGGTACGACCCGGAGCACCGCTGGACCGACGCGGACGGGCGCGCCGTGGTCGGCGGGGCGCGGCCGATGGCTGAGCTGCCGATCCCCCCGGAAGTGGCCGCCCAGGGGCCCCGCGCCGTGGAGGACTACCGGGCGGAGCACCGTCTGGCCTACCTCGCCGAGGTGCCCGTCAACTGGTGCCCCGCGCTGGGGACCGTCCTGTCCAACGAGGAGGTCACCAACGAGGGCCGCAGCGACCGCGGCAACCACCCGGTGTATCGGCGCCCCCTGCGGCAATGGATGTTGCGCATCACGGAGTACGCCGAGCGGCTGCTGCGCGACCTCGACGAGCTGGACTGGCCCGAGCCGATCAAGCTCATGCAGCGCAACTGGATCGGCCGCAGCGAGGGGGCGTACGTGGACTTCACGGTGGAGAGCGACGGGCCCGCCGCCGGCGAGGTCATCCGCGTCTTCACGACGCGGCCCGACACGCTCTTCGGCGCCACCTATGTGGTGCTGGCCCCCGAGCACCGGCTCGTCCCGGTCATCACCACCGCCGAGCACCGCGAAGAAGTCGAGACCTACGTCCGCCAGGCCCAGCAGAAGTCCGAGCTCGACCGCACCGCCGAGACCAAGGACAAGACCGGTGTGTTCACGGGGGCGTGCGCCATCAACCCGGTGAATCGGCAGCGGCTGCCGATCTGGGTGGCCGACTACGTGCTCATCAGCTACGGCACCGGGTCGATCATGTCGGTGCCGGCGCACGACACGCGGGACCTGGAGTTCGCGGACAAGTACGGCCTGCCGGTCGTCCAGGTGGTTCAGCCGCCGGCCGGCGCCGATTGGCGCGGCTACGTCGGCGACGGGACGAGCGTCAACTCGCCGCCCTCTGGCGAGCCCGGCTTCGCGGGCCGCTGTACGCTGAACGGCCTGCCGACCGCCGAAGCCAAGAAGACGATTACCCGCTGGCTTGAGGAGCACAACCTCGGCGAGGGCACGGTGCAGTACAAGCTCCGCGACTGGCTCTTCAGCCGGCAGCGCTACTGGGGCGAGCCGTTCCCGATCCTGTACGGCCCGGACGGGCGCATCACGGCCCTCGACGAGTCCGAATTGCCCGTCACCCTGCCCGACATGGAGGACTTCCGGCCGCACGCCAGCGACGATCCGAACGCCGAGCCTCAGACGCCGCTCAGTCGGGCCGTCGACTGGGTGACGGTGCGGCGTGACGGCATGACGTGCCGGCGCGAGACCAACACCATGCCGCAGTGGGCCGGCTCGTGCTGG
>CAYWYJ010000169.1:0-6589 GCA_964462635.1 uncultured Planctomycetales bacterium | reverse complement strand
CGAGACCAACACCATGCCGCAGTGGGCCGGCTCGTGCTGGTACTACCTGCGCTTCTGTGACGCGCGCAACACGCAGGCGCTCATTGACCGGACGGTCGAGCGCTACTGGCTCGGCGGACCGGGGCCGGACGGCCGGCCGAAGATCGGCGGCGTGGACCTCTACATGGGCGGTGCCGAGCACGCCGTCCTGCACCTGCTCTATGCCCGCGTCTGGCACAAGGTGCTGTACGATCTCGGCTACGTCTCCACGCCCGAGCCGTTCCACAAGCTGTTCAATCAGGGGATGATTACGGCGTACGCGTACCGCGACCGGCGCGGCATCCCGGTGCACTACGACGACATCGACTTCCGCCCCGAGGGGGCCGTCCACAAGCAGACCGGCGAGCGGCTGACCGAGAGCGTCGAGAAGATGTCGAAGGCGCTCAAGAACGTCGTCAACCCCGACGCCATCATCGCCGAGTACGGCGCCGACACGCTCCGGCTCTACGAGATGTACATGGGACCGCTCGAGAAGAGCAAGCCGTGGAACCCGAACGACATCATCGGCGTCCACCGCTTTCTCCAGCGCGTGTGGCGGCTGGTCGTGCCGCCGCCGGTGGAGGGGCAGGCCGCCCCGCCGCTGAACCCCAACTTGTGCTCCGAGCGCCCCGAGGCCCTGGAGCGGTTGCTGCACAAGACGATCAAGAAGGTCACCGAGGACATTGAGCGCTTCGCGTACAACACCGCCATTGCCCAGATGATCGTGTGGGTCAACGAAGCGGGACGCGCATCGGCGGTCGGCCGCGATCAGGTCGAGCGGTTCCTCGCGCTGCTGTCGCCTATGGCGCCGCACATTTGCGAGGAGCTCTGGCAACGTCTCGGGCACGCCGAGTCGCTGGCCCACCAGCCCTGGCCTGCATACGACCCCGCGCTGGTGCGCGACGACACGGTGGAACTGGCGGTGCAGATCAACGGCCGCATCCGCGGGCGCGTGGTTGTTCCGGCGGACGCGAGCGACGATCAGATCGTCGAGCAGGCCCGCGCGGTGCCCGCCGTCGCCCGTGAACTTCAGGACCGCCAACCCCGACGAGTCATCGTCGTCCGCGGGCGGCTGGTCAACCTGATCGCCTGAGCCCGGCGGGCGGCTCCCAACTATCACGGGGAATCGTCGGGGGGCAGCAATGGGTGGCTCCGACGCCGCAATCGTTCTTCACGCCACCACCAGCACGCCCGTGCCGCGGAGGCGGTCGGCCTTGAGGTCCTGGAGGGCGCGGTTGGCGTCCGTCAGGGCGTACTGCGTCACGTGCGGACGAATGGGGATTTCCGCCGCCTCGGCCAGCAGCTCGGTCGCGTCGGCCCGCGTGTTGGCGGTGACCGAATGGACGTTCTTCTCGTAGAAGAGGTGCTTCTCGTAGTCCAGCGCCGGGACGGCGGACATCGTGATTCCGGCCAGCGCCAGCGTCCCGCCTTTCTCCAGGTGCTCCAGGGCTGTGGGCACCAGGCCCCCCGCGGGGGCGAACACGATCGCGCTGTGGACGCGGACGGGCATCCGGGCCGCGTCGGTGCCGACCCAGCGGGCCCCCATGTCGCGGGCCAGCTCCAGGTGCCGCTCGGTCCGGCTGACCACGTACACCTCGCAGCCGCGGTAGAGGGCGATCTGCATGACGACGTGCGCCGACGAGCCGAACCCGTACAACGCCAGCCGCGTGCCGTCCTGAAGGTGGCAGCGCTTCAGCGCCCGGTAGCCGATGATGCCCGCACAGAGCAGAGGAGCGGCGTCCACGTCCGTGAACGCGGGCGGTATCGCGTAGGCGAAATCCGCCGGCACCAAGGCGTATTCCGCGTAACCGCCGTGCTCGTGGTAGCCCGTGTAGCGCGAGTGCGGGCAGAGGTTCTCGCGGCCCGACGTGCAGAAATCGCACTGGCCGCACGTGCCGCGCAGCCACGCCGCCCCGGCGCGGTCGCCGACGCGCCACCCGGAGACGCCGGCGCCGAGCGCGTCCACCGTACCCACGATCTGGTGGCCAGGGATGATCGGCAGGGTGTGCCGCGGCAGGTCGCCCTCGATGACGTGCAAGTCGGTGCGGCAAAGGGCACAGCACCCCACCTTGACGCGGAGTTCGCCGGGGGCCGGCGTTGGGGGGGCCAGTTCCTCAAGTCGCAGCGGCGACGATTCGATCGGGCTGATTTCGTGAAGGACCATCGCTTGCACGGCTTCTCTCCTGGCCGTCGCACGGCCACTGCCCAGCCGGCCGCCGGCGGGCTAACATATTAGCGTGGGCGCTGAGCGGAGGCGGTGGTCATGTCGGGTCGTTCGCGTACGGGCATCGGCGCGGCAGTCTTGCTGATCGGCGCGCTGGGATGGTGCATTGTCTCTGCCCAGCCGCAGTCACCCCCGAAGACATCACCCGACACCCCCCCGGCCGCTAGTCAACCCGCCGAAGGAGCCAAGATGAAGCTCGCCATTACCAGCCCGGCGTTTGCCCCTGGGCAGCGTGTGCCGAAGCGTCACACCGGGGAAGGTGAAGACCTGTCCCCGGCATTGGCCTGGGTAGGTGTGCCGCCCAAGACGGTGGAACTGGCGCTGATCGTCGATGACCCCGACGCCCCGCCGGGGGATTGGGTGCATTGGGTGATCTACAAGATTCCGGCCACGGTGACCGGTTTGGCCGAGGGCCGGCCGCGGACGCCGACGTTGACGGACCCCGGAGGCGCCGTGCAGGGCAAGAACTCGTGGGGCACGGTCGGCTACCGTGGGCCCATGCCGCCGCCCGGGCACGGCACGCACCACTACCATTTCAAGGTGTTCGCCCTGGATACGGCCCTGTCGCTCGGCCCGGGGGCGACGAAAGCCGAGGTGCTGGCCGCGATGCGGGGCCACATCCTGGCCGAGGGCGACCTGATCGGCACCTACTCGCGATGAACCCGGTCATGGACGACATCCTGCACTCTCCCTGGGTGGCGGCGGCGGGTGACTTGTGGCGGCAGGCCACCCGGGCGCGGTTTCTGGACGCGGTTGCCGACGGCACGCTGCCCCCCGAGGCGTTCGAGCGCTGGCTGGTCCAGGACTACGCCTTCGCGCGGGGCCTGATGAGCTTTCAGGCGGTCACGACGGCCAAGGCGCCGCGCGCGGCGCACGGGTTGCTGATCGGCGGGCTGACGGCCATCGACGCCGAGCTGACCTGGTTCGAACAGCACGCCGGCCGACTGAAACGCGGGCTGCACGACCCGCCGCACCCGGTGTGCCGCCGCTACGTCGATTACCTGATTGCCGCCGCGTACACGCAGGACTTCGGCGTACTGGCGGCGATTTTGCTGGGCGTTGAGGCGGCGTACCTGGCGGCGTGGAGTGCGCTGCCGGCGACCGGCCCGTACGCCGAGTTCATCGAGCGCTGGTCCGGCCCGCGCTTCGCCGAGTACGTCGGTGGGCTGTGGAAGCTGGCCGGCGAGCATGAGCACCCCGGCCAGCAGCCGGCGTTCAGCGCGGTGCTGCGTCACGAGCGGGACTTCTGGCGGATGACCTGGGAGAGCTGAGTGCTGCACGCCATCCTCTGGCAAGAGAACGCCGACATTGTGCATGCCTGCCGGCACCACCCGTTCGTACACGGTTTGTTTGCGGGCACGCTGGCGACGGAGGCGTTTCGGCGCTACGTGGGACAGGACGCGTTCTTCCTGCGGGCGTTTCTCCAGGCGTACGCGGTGGCGATGGCCCGCTGCGAGTTGCTGGCCCATGTGCGGCAGCTGTACAGCTTCGTCGGCGGCGTGCTCGAGGAACTGAAGCTGCACGCCGCGTACGCGGCCGACCTGGGCATCGAACTCGACGAGGTCAGCCCCTGGCCCAGCACGCTGGCTTACACCGATTTCCTGCGGCGGACCGCGTGGCACACGGACCTGGGGCAGACGCTGGCGGCGATGACCCCGTGCATGCGGCTGTACGCCTACCTCGGGCAAGCGGGGGCCGCGCAGCGGCGCGGCGCCCACCCGTACGCCCGCTGGATCGACACCTACAGCAGCCGCGAGTTTGACCTGTTGGCGCGGCAGGTGGAGACGCTGCTCGACGCCCTGGCCGCGGACACTCCCGCGGTCCACGACGCGTACCGCTACTCGCTGCAATGCGAGCTGCAATTCTTCTCGGCCCCCCTGGAGCCCGGGGCATGATCTCCGTCGCGCTGACGATCGCGGGGTCGGACCCCTCCGGCGGGGCCGGCTTGCAGGCCGACCTCAAGACGTTCCACCAGCACGGCGTGTTCGGCACGAGCGTCGTCACGCTCCTGACCGTGCAGAACACGCGGGCGGTGACGGCGATTCACTACCTTGAGCCCGCGTTCGTGCTGGCCCAACTTGACGCGGTCCTCGCGGACGTGCCGCCCGTCGCTGCCAAGACCGGGGCCCTCGGACAGGCGGGCGTCATCGCCGCCCTGGCGGACCGGGCGGTGAACTTCGGCTTCCCGCTGGTCGTCGATCCGGTGATGGTCAGCAAGCACGGGGCGCCGCTCATCGACCGCGACGCGGCGGAGGTCCTCCGCCGGCGATTGCTCCCCCATGCCACGCTGGTGACGCCCAACCTCCCCGAGGCCGCGGCGCTGGCCGAAACGGAAGTGACCGACCTGAAGACGATGGAGAAGGCCGCGGCGCGCATCGCCCTGTGCGGCGTGCCGAACGTGCTCATCAAGGGCGGCCGGTTGGCCGACAGCGCGGTCGATCTGCTGTGGACCACGGGTGATGTCCACCGCTTCGCCGCTCCGCGCATCGACTCGCCCCACACGCACGGCACGGGATGCGTGTTCTCGGCCGCGATCACCGCCCGAATGGCCCGCGGGGAGGAGCTGTCGGCGGCCGTGCAGGGGGCCAAGGCGTTCGTTACGCACGCCATTCGGACGGCGCCGCGGCTCGGCGCGGGGTGCGGCCCCATCAACATGCACGCGCCCGTGGAGGCCCCCGTCAGCGGGCCGCCCGCCACGTCCTGAACAGCCCGGGCGGCGACATCACGGCCACGCCCCATAGCCCACCAGACCCAGCCAGTTTGGCCGGCGGACGATCCGGCTTTCCCGGTCGCCCACCACGGGCCGCGGCAGGCTCGTCAGCGTCCGGCGGTTCCACACGCTTAGCACGCGCGGCTGGGGGTGGAACAGGCAGCGGGCCGTCACGGCCGTCGGCCCGAACACGAGCTCGAACACGGACGCCATCGAGACCTCGAAGCCGTCGGCGCTGGAGATTTCCAGCCGTTCCGGGTGCCCGGTCCGATACCAGCCGACGTGCGGCAGGTACAAGGCCGAACGCAGAATCGCCAGCAGCGGCGAGGCGTGACTGACCGCGACCGCGCACGTCTCGCCGCCGCGCAGCCAGCGCACCAGCCAGCCCGCCAGGCGGGCGCTCACGTCGTACAGCCGCTCGGTCCGGTGCCATTCGCGGAGGGCCCCATCCGTGCGCGCGGGTTGTCGCACGCACTCCGCGATGCAGGCCGCGGTCTGTTGCGCGCGGACCAGGGGCGACGTGTACACGGCTTGCGGCCCGTAGGACTGGACCACACGGGCCGCCTGCCGGGCCTGCGCCCAGCCGAGGGCCGACAGCGGCGGGCCGGGGATTTCGTCGCCGCGTTGCCCCCCGCGATAGTCCGGCAACCCGTGCCGCACCAGCAGCAGCCGGCGGACTGGCCCCGGCGAGGTCGCTGACGGGGGCCCGGGGCTCACGGTCGCTCCGCCAGGCGCGCGGCCTGCGCCTTCGAAAGCAGCGTCACGCCGCGCCGCAGACGCGCAATCACCTTGTCCTGGAGCACTTCGGGCGTGTCCAGCAATTGCTGTCGGGTAATGCGGCCGGCCTCCAGCTCGGCCAGGACGAGGTCCAGGCCGCGGGCCATGTCGCGGAACGCCGCCGGCAGGTGTTCCGAAACCGGCGGGCCCGGGTCGTACAGCCACTGCCCGCCGATCACGCGCAACCGCGCGCACTTGGCCGGCACGCGGCCCTCGACGGTGTACCCGACCGTCGCCGCGCTGTCGCCGACGGCTTCGTCCAGCAGCGTGACCCGCCGGCTGAACACGCCAAGGTCGTCGCCGGCGTAGTCGGCCAGCTCGTCGAGGACGTAGCTTTGGTCGATGGTCTGCGCGAGCCCCACGGCGACATGGGTGCGAATCCAGTCGCACAGCCGGCCGTTGGCCGCGAGGAATTCGTCGACCGCCATCAAGACGTTGAGCACCTCACTGCCGCGCGGGGGCACGACCAGGGCCGCTAGGTCGTGGTACCGGTGCCGGGCGCGGTGGTCGAGCAGGCGCTGAAGGACGATCTTCGGCGATTCGAGGACGACCGGCTGGGTGGCGGGCGGTGCCGGCGGACGCGAGCAGCCGGCGAGGCCGGTCAGACACGCGGCCGTTGCGACCGCGAATCGCAATGCCCGGCGCCGGGACGCCGTGTGCCGCGGCCGACGTGTTTGGACAAGGTTGGTCTGGGAACCGACGTGAGTGGTCGTCCCAGAGCGACGGCCCGGGTGTAGCCCAGCACAAGACGCTGGGGTATGGAGGTCGCGGCCGACGGCGGTAGTCCCGCAGGGACGCGCCGAATGTAGCCCAGCGTGGAACGCTGGGATACGGAGGTCGCGGCCGACCGTATTAGTCCC
>CAYWYJ010000168.1:0-6596 GCA_964462635.1 uncultured Planctomycetales bacterium | reverse complement strand
GCGCCATGATTCAAACCGGATTCCACCGTGAGAGGTTCTTCAGATGCCCCTCTTGTCGGTCAGAGCGGCCGTCTGATTCCAGTCATCTTCCCACTCCTTGATTCTGCGGTCCGGCCTGCCGTAGTCGAAGAGGTTCGGGTTATTCGCCAGCACAGCCGGATGACAACGCGGCGAGAGCCAGTTCCACGGCAAGATGCACAGGATCGGTGCGTGGTCCACGGGCGTATGAGCGTAGTGTTTCTCGGAATGCGAAGTGGCATCTTGGATACCGTGCAATGACTGCCCAATCTTGTAAAGCGCGTCATCAAAATCGCTGTTGCATCCCCCCGATTCATTCGAAAGGACCTTCCATGCGTCGTCCCAGCGTTTCGTTGCCCAGCAGGAGCGCCCACACGAGAACGCCTTGCCCCTGACCTGCCCCCGGTTTATGTACCAGTTGCTATGAGAGTCGGACCAAGGTTTCGATCCTCGCCCGGCCTTTTGCCCGGGTGCTCTCCGGAGGGGAAGAAGCCGGGGTCCAGGGGCAGCGCCCCTGGCGGGGTCTGGGGCAGAGCCCCAGCTCAGCCTGCTCACCTCGCACTGGCTCAACCGCCCATCACTATTCCGCGTCTCAATTACGCGGGTCTATACAAACGCCCGGTCGCGATCCGGGGCCCGCGGCGTGTACCGCTGCGTGGACCGTGGCTGACTGAGTACACGACACGCCCGACGCTGCGCGACCTCTAACTCCTCCTGCACACGGCTGACGGCCGCACGGCGCCGCGTCGGGCTCAGTATTTTCCCCGCAAGGCCTCCTTGAGGATCGCCTGGTCGAGGGCCTGGTCGGCGACCAGCTTCTTGAGCCGGGCGTTCTCACGCTCCAGCTCCTTCAGGCGCCGGGCGTCGTTGGCCTTCATGCCGCCGTAGTCGCCACGGCGACCGATGGAAGGTCGCCTCGGCGACGCCCAGCTTCTGGCAGATGGCGGCGATGGGCTGGCCGGCGGCCAGCTCGGCGTCCGCCTGGCGGAGCTTGCGAATGATCTCTTCGGGGCTGTGACGTTTGCGTTTCATCGAGAGTCACCTCCCCCGGCCGCGGCTACGCCGCGGCCGGGCATTGGACTCTCATAACACCTGGATCAGTTTTTGGGGAGCAGGCCAATACGAGCCAACGGCGCCGCCTGAGGAGACTGGGTTGGTCGGCGCTGACCGTTTGGGAATGCCAACTCAGCGCCGCGAAGGTTGATGCAACGGTCCGCCGGCTTCGTCGGTTTCTCGGCCCACCGCGCTGCGACGCCGGCGTCGTTCGCGGGCTGCGCTCGTCAAGGAAGGGTAACCGCCCCTCGGGGATGCGCACGCCGTGAGCTTCGATCCGCGTCACGTGCTCGATTGACCGGGGCGTGTCCTCTGCCCCGCCGGGGCAGAATGACGCCCGTCTCCCCGACCACGGGTTCCGTTCGCCCGCGGCGAACTCCACCTGTGGCTACGACCCGCGGCCCCTGCGGGGCCGAATCGCTACCACGGCCCCCCTGGGACCGAATCACGCGGCCGGCTATTTGAACTTGCGCAGGCTCAGGATCAGTTCCACTTCCCCGATCGGCATTTGGAGGGCATCGGCGATGACCAGCGCCGAAGTGCCCTGGTCCGCCAAGTCGTAGATCCGCCGGCGGCGTTCGCCGGGCGGCGTCGAGGGGCAGCGCGGGGGCGCGGAGGCGATCGGCGGCGGCGCGGCGTGTTCGCCGTCCGGCGGCGGAGGCGCGACCTCCGGTCCGGTCGGCGAAGGTGCAGCGGGCCCGGAGCCCGTTGGGAGGTGCTCCGGGGTCGTGACGCGACCGGTCAACCGCTCCAGCCGCGCGATGCGCTGGTCGGCATCGTGAATCACGGCCTCCAGCTTGGCGAAACGGGTGTCCACCTGGGCGTTGACCCGCCGGGCGACCTCCTCCAGTTGCACCAGGAGATCATCCATCGACCCGCGCAGGTTGTGCTGGTCGCGGAGCCGCGCCATGTGCTCGCGAGTGACCTCCCGGGCCGTGGCCTGCCGCTGCTGGCTGCGTCGCAGCATCGCCACCGAGAGCATCACCAGGCAGAGCATCGCCAACAGGAGGAAGAAGCCGTTATCCAGAGTTGCGATCGGGCTGGCCGCCATGCCGTCGTGTCCACTCCGCCAGGGCCGCTTCCTGGACGGCCCGCAGACTCTGCCCCGCCGCCCGGGCCGCCGCCGCGCAGTCCTCGTATTCCGGCCAGGCCCGCGCGACCTGCCCGGCGTGGCGACCGACCTTGACGCGGACCGGTCCGAAGGGCGTCGTGACCGTCACGTGCTCGCGGGCCAGGCAATGCCGCTGACACAGGTGCCGGCGGATGCCCAGGGTGGTGGTCTCCGCGAACAAGAGCGCTTCGAGCGCGGGCACGTCGCCGGGACGGGCCAGCACGGTCACCAGCAGGCCCGGCCGGCCTTTCTTCATTGTTATCGGCACGCTGTAGGCGTCCAACGCACCGGCCTCCAGCAGCCGCCCCACCGCGTGCGCCACCGCCTGCCCCGTCGCGTCGTCCATGTTCGCCTCGAGCACGACGACGCTGTCCGCCTCCGCGTGCTCGTCGGCGGCCGGCTCGCCGACCAGCAGCCGCAAGACGTTCGGCCGCTCCGGCGTGTCGCGCGTGCCCGCCCCGTAGCCGACCGCATCCACGCGCAGCGGCGGCAGCGGACCGAACTCCGCGGCGAGGGTCGTCATCAGGGCGGCCCCTGTCGGCGTCGTCATCTCCCCGGTCGCGTCGCACGTCGCCAGCGGGACGCCGCGCAGCAGCTCGATGGTCGCGGGCGCGGGCACGGGCAGCACGCCGTGCTCACAGCACACGCTGCCCGACCCCGGGGGCAAGGGTGAACAGACGATTCGTTCCAGCCCGAGCGTTTCGAGGCCGACACACGCCCCCACGATGTCCACGATCGCGTCGGCCGCCCCCACCTCGTGGAAGTGTACCTTCTCGACCGGAATGCCGTGAACGCGCGCTTCAGCCTCCGCCAGGCGGCGAAAGACGCGCGCCGCGCGGTCGGCGGCCGCGGCCGGCAGCTCGGCCGCCGCGATGAGGTCGAGGATATCCGGGAGATGGCGATGTCCGCGTCGCGCGGCGGGCCCAACCTCGACGCTGACCTGCGTCGCCGCCAAGGCCCCGCGCCGCACCCGCGCGACATCGAGCGCGACATCGGGCAACCGGAGTCGCGCGATCACGTCGCGGAGCACGTCGAGGGAGAGGCCCGCGTCGATCAGGGCCCCGAGGACCATGTCCCCCGCGACGCCGCCAAAGCAGTCAAAGTACCCGCAGCGCACGACTTTCCCTCCTGGCGGACCGCCCGGCGGCGGTACGGCCGCCGGGACGATGTCGATGACCCCGGTGCGGACCGGCGTCTAGCCCTGTGCTTCCATGGCCGGCGCCGGCGGCGGCGTGGCGGGCACGACCGGCGGGGTGGGCGCAACCCCCGGACCAGGGGTGGCCACCGGCGGTGAACTCGCCGCCGCACCCGGCTCGACGAAGGCGTCCTTGACCGCGGACAGGACCATCACCATGTGACGGCCGTCCATGCCGGGAGGGCGCTCGACGCGGACGCGCTGGCCGAACTCGTCCAGGATGGCCTTGAAGACCTCCAGCGCCACTTCACGCCGGAAGCGCTCGCGGCCGCGGAACACCATGGTGAACTGCACCTTGTCGCCGCGCTGGAAGAACTTGATCGCCTGCTTGACCTTGATCTCGCGGTCGTGCGTGTCCGTCTTCGGCCGCAGACGGATTTCCTTGAGTTGCTGCTCGTGGTGCTTCTTGGAGTGCTTCTTCTGGGTGTATTTCCACTTGCCGTAGTCCATCAGCCGGCACACCGGCGGACGAACATTGGGGGCCACCTCCACCAGGTCCACCCCGGCCTCGCGGGCCAACCGCAGGGCCTCGTAGTTGGGCATGATTCCGAGTTGCTCGTTGTTCTCGCCGATCAGGCGAACGGGCGACACGCGAATCTGCTCGTTGCAGCGCAAGTTCAGATTGATGGGCCTCACCTGCCTTTCTGTGGGTCTACGGGGGCGCCGGCCGACGGCCGTCGTCTCCCACCGGCGACTGGCCCGCGCCGGGCGGGGTCTCCCGACCCCGATTGGCAATCTCCTCCGCGCACGCGGCCAGGAACTCGGGCAAGCTGAAACTGCCGTACTGCTTGCCCTCGCGCGTGCGGACGTTCACGGTCTGGTCGGCGGCTTCCTGTTCCCCGACGACCAGGATGTACGGAATCTTCAGGAGCGTGGCCAGGCGAATCTTGGCCCCGATCCGTTCGTCGCCATTGTCCAGCTCGGTCCGCAACGTGGCGGCCCGACAGACATTGTACACGTCCCGGGCATACGCCTTCGACTTGTCGCTGATGGAACACACGCGGACCTGCACCGGCGCCAGCCACAGCGGAAACGCGCCCGCGAAGTGCTCGATCAGGATGCCGACGAACCGCTCCATGCTGCCGAAGAGCGTCCGATGCACCATGACGGGCCGGTGGGCCGCGTTGTCTTCGCCGGTGTACGTCAGGCCGAAGCGCTCGGGCAGGTTGTAGTCGCACTGCACGGTGCCGAGCTGCCACTCGCGGCCGAGCGCGTCGCGGGCCACGAAGTCGATCTTCGGCCCGTAGAACGCCGCCTCGCCCACTTCCTCACTGTACTTCAGCCCCGAGCTGCGCACGACGCTACGCAATGCGGCCTCCGCCAGCTCCCAGTTCTCATCCGACCCCACGTACTTGCTGCTGTCTTTGGAGCGCAAGGCCACCCGCACCCGGTAGTCCTTCAGCCCGACCATCTCGAGCACGTGCTTGGACAACTCGACGCACTCGGCGATTTCCGCCGGAAGCTGCGTCGGCGTGCAGAAGATGTGCGCGTCGTCCTGGCAGAAGCCGCGGACCCGCGTCATGCCCCCGACCTCCCCCGATTGCTCGTAGCGGTACACCTGGCCGAACTCCGCCAGCTTCACCGGCAGGTCGCGGTAGCTCCGCGCCTCGGACGCATAAATCTGGATGTGCCCGGGGCAGTTCATCGGCTTGAGCAGGTACCCGTCCTCCCGCTCCAGCCACGTCCGCACGCGCTTCTGGCGTTCCGCCGCCGGCGCCGCCGCGGGGTAGTTGCGAATGTCGGCGTGCTCGGCGGCCAGCTTCTCGACGATCGCCAGTTCTTCCGCCGACGCCGGCCGGTCCCCCGCCGCCCCCGCCAATTCCCACAACTGGTTCAGCAGCCGGCCCCGCTCGGACTCGAACAGCGGCGGGTACTGGCTGTCCTTGTAATACGGGAAGTGACCGCTGATGCGGAACATCTCGAGCCGGCCGATGTGCGGCGTGTACACCATCTGGTAGCCGCGTTGCAGCAGCTCCCGGCGCAACTCCTCTTCGAGGATGTGGCGAACCAAGGCGCCGGCGGGCTTCCACAGCACCAGCCCCGGCCCCACCAACGGGCTCAGCGTGAACAGGCCCAGTTCTTGGCCGATCCGCCGATGGTCCCGACGCTTGGCCTCCTCGAGCATTCGCAGGTGTTGCTGCAACGCGCGTTTGTCGGGCCAGGTGGTGCCGTAGACGCGCTGCAACATGGCCTTGGTGGCGTCGCCGTGCCAGTAGGCCCCCGACACCTGCATCACCTTGTAGGCCCCGATCCGCGCGGTGCTGGGCACGTGCGGACCGCGGCAGAGGTCTTCAAACCGCCCGCTGCCCGGCTCGCCGGTAACATAGAAGCTCAGCACGTCGCCGTCGGCCCGCTCGGCGTTGTCGATCTTGTACTCGTTGCCCTCCGCGTGCAGACGCTTCATCGCCTCCGCCCGCGGCAGCTCGTACCGCCGGAACGGCCGGTCCTCCCGCACGATCTCGTCCATCTTGGCCTCGATGCGGGCGAAGTCTTCCGGCGTCAGGGAATGGTCGAGATCGATGTCGTAGTAGAAGCCGTTGTCGACGGGCGGGCCGTAGACGAGCTTGGTCTGGGGCCACAAGGTGCAGACCGCCTCCGCCATGACGTGGGCCGCACTGTGCCGGGCGACCTCCAACCCCTCGGGGTCTTCGATCGTCAGCCCGACCAGTTCCACCTCGGGCCCCGCCAGCCGCGTGCTCAAGTCCACCACGCGACCGTTGACCTTCGCGGCCACGGCCTTGCGCGCAAGCTTGGGATGGATCGCCGTAAGTACGTCGGCCGCGGAGACACCGTCCGGCTGCTCGACGACCCGGCCGTCGGGAAGACGCACCTTCAGCATGGACACGGGAACCTCATGGACGTGGATGGAAACCGACGGCAGGCCCCCCGGCACCGGCGACGCTGCGGAACTCGCGCCCCCCCTGTCCAGCGATCTGGCCGACAGGCACGCGGCCCCCGCGCCCGGCCCGCGGCAACCCCGTCACTGCGCCACCTCGTGCATCGCCTTCAATACCAGTCAACTCCGCAAAGCGCCCCGCAGGACACACTCCACCTTTGCACTCTATCGGTTGCGGACCATAAGTCAACCCGGATTGGCCCGTACTGGCGGCTGGGCCGTTCGCCGGCCGGCGGCCGGCGGGCCGTCCGCGCGGCCGGTCCGCAGGTCGCCGCGCCGTGCGTTGGCCTGGCACGAGTACGCGGTAAGCGTCAGCATCCCCA
>CAYWYJ010000167.1:0-6814 GCA_964462635.1 uncultured Planctomycetales bacterium | reverse complement strand
CCGTCAAGGTCGAAGACGCACGCCCGCGGCGGCGGGAGCGGTTTCGGCGACACCTCGCAACCTCCATACGCTTCCCGGGTTTCTGCAACCCGTCAGCCTGGGTACCTTATAATACCGATGGTTCGACAATGGAAAGCCGCGCGCCCCCCGCGCGGCTTCAACTTGGGAGTTCGTCGCATGGCCGCACGTCGTTTTCTGTTCGCGCTGCTGCCCGCCGCGCTGTTTCTGCTCGTGGTAACGTCTGCTCAGGCGCAGTCCCCCGCCGCCGCCGACGACGCCACCCGTCCCAGCTACAGCCGCATGTTGAACATCGACGCGCTGTTGGAGAACCACGCCCGGTTCCTGGCGCGGCGATACAACCTGAGTGCCGACCAGGATGCTTTCACCCAGGCGTTTCTGCGGCAGAAGACGCAGGAGTTCCTGGCGCGGCACCGCGAGGAGCTGTTCGACCTGGTGGACCGGCTGGTGGACGTGCGGGCCGGGGCGGAAATGACCCAGCAGGACTTGATGGCCTGGGGGAAGCGGGCCCTGCCCCTGTACGAAGAGGCCAAGACGCTCATCGTCAGCGGGAACCAGGAGTGGCGGGGAATCCTGACGGAGGAACAGCGGCGCACCCACGACGAAGACTTGGCGGAGATGCAGGACAGCTTCGCCATGACCGAGAGCCAGTTGCAGCGGATCGTTTCGGGCGAGATGACGGTGGAGGAGTTCCGCAAGGGGCCGGCCCAGCCCGCGGCACGGAGCGCTCCAAGACCGCCCACGCCCAAGCCGACCCCGGTGGCGGCGAGCCCGGAGCCTCCGCCTCCGCCGCCGGCCCAGCCCGCCACGCCGGCGAACCGTCCCACGCCCATCGCCGCCGCCCCGCAGGAAGGCCGCTCCGGTTCCACGGGCCGGGTCGGGCAGGGGGCCGCCGTGGCCCGCGCCCCGGATCAGCGGGGGTCGCGGGGTCGTCCGACGGCGGTGGGGGCGGTGTCCGGGATCGGTTTCGAGAGCCAGTGGGAAGCGTATGTCCGTGATTTCATCCAGCGCTACCAGTTGGACGAGGGTCAGACGCAGCGGGCCCAGGGCATCTTGAAAGACTGCCAGGAGATGGCCAACCGGCTGATCCAGAAGCGCAAACCTGAGCTGGAACGACTGGACCGCCAACTTCAGGAACTTGGCCAATCCTCGGACGCCGACAAGCTGAAGCAACTGTCGGAGCTGAATCAGAAGCGAACCAAGCTATTCGAGCCGGTTAACGAGATATTCGAGAAGCAGCTCAAGCCGCGGCTGGAGCGGTTGCCGACACGGGCGCAACGACAGGCGGCGGAACAAGGCCAGCGCGGGACACCAGCCGGTCCCGCGAAGCCGCTCCGTCCGACGCCGCAACCTGCGCCCCAGCAGCCCCCCCCGCCGCAGCCGATGCCTCCGCAGCAGGAGCCGCTGCCACCGCAGCCGCCGGAGGAGCAACCGTCGCCGGACGCGGCGGAGCCGCCCCCGCCGCCACCTCCACCGGAGTCGACCGGCTGATCGGGGCGGTGGTCATTGGTGGGCGGGCGTTGGTCAACCGGGGGTCGGCGCGGGCCGATAGGAACGCCAGGGGGCGAGTGACGGTGTTCGTTCGTCGGGGCCGCTGCGCTGGTCGGCGGGCGGCCGCGGGCGGTGCAGTGAGGAGATCAACATGCGGCGCTTGCTTCGACGCGGCCAGTTGTGGTTGCTGACGTTGGCCAGCGGCGGTGGGCTGTTTGTACTCGAGGGCTGCGACCCCGCGGTGCGCAACACGGTGCTGGAGGGGGTCAGCTCTGCGGCGACATCCCTGTCGTCAACGTTTATCGGAGCTTTCTTCCAGTCCCTGCTCGCGGACGAAGAGGAAACCGCGACCACCGTGCGCGCGATCATCGACACGGCGTCACAGATCTTCGCGTAGCACCGCGCAGCAGCGCGAGCGCTCGTCGGGACGCCGCCCGCGCCGAGTGGGGTCGCGCGGCGCCGTGGGCCCGAACTCAGGCGGGGGCGTCGGCCGCCGGCGGCGCCGTCAGGTCGAAGAACCGCAGTTGGCGCCGCTCGAACGCATCCTTCTGGAAGCTCGGGTCGATCGGGATGGGGTAGTCCCCGGTGAAGCACGCGTGGCAGAACTCGCTATCGGACGCTTGCGCGGCGGTCAGCATCCCCCCGAGTGACAGGTACGCTAGCGAGTCCACGCCCAGGTACTGCCGGATTTCCTCCACCGAACGCCCGTGGGCGACGAGTTCCTCACGGCTGGGGAAGTCGATGCCGTAGTAGCAGGGGTGGCGGATGGGCGGGCTGGCCACTCGCAGGTGGATCTCGCGGGCCCCGGCCTGCCGCAGCGACTGCATCTTGCCGCGGGTCGTCGTCCCGCGGACGACGGAATCTTCCACGACGACCAGCCGGCGACCGGCCACACTGCCCCGGATGGGGTTGAGCTTCAGCCGCACCGTCAGATCGCGGATCGTTTGCGTGGGCTGGATGAACGAGCGCCCGACGTAGTGGTTGGTCGTGAAGCCGCGGCCGATCGGGATGCCCGACGCCTCATGGTACCCCAGCGCGGCACAGCGGGCACAATTCGGGACCGCGATCACCAGGTCGGCCTCGGCGGGCGCTTCCTGCGCCAAGGCCCGCCCCATCGCCATTCGCACGCGGTGGACATTCTGTCCGAACACCTGGCTGGAAGGGTCCGCGAAGTAGACGTGCTCGAAGATGCACTGCGCGCGCCGCTGTTCCGCCGGGTCGGTGAAGCGCCGCGACGAGATGCCGTGCGCGGTCAGGGTCACGATCTCGCCGGGCTCAACGTCGCGGACGTAGGTGGCGTCGATGATGTCCAGGGCGCAGGTCTCACTGGCCACGACCCAGGCCGGGCCCACCTGGCCCAGGCACAGGGGCCGGTTGCCCGATGGGTCGCGGACGGCCTCGATCCGGTCCGGGTACAAGAGCAGCAGGCAATACGAGCCGCGCACCTGCCGCAGCACGGCCGCCAGCGGATCGGGCTTCTCGACGAAGCGCTGATCGGCCAGCATGTGCAGGATGACCTCCGTGTCGGAGGTCGTCACGAAGATGTGGCCCTGCTGCTCGTATTCGCGGCGGATGCCGGCGGCGTTGACGAGGTTCCCGTTGTGGCAGATGCCGACCTGCCCGATGGAGCAGGTGACCAGGAGCGGCTGCGAGTTCGACTCGCTGCACGAGCCGGTGGTGGAGTAGCGCACGTGGCCGATCGCCAGCGGGTTGGTGAGGGCTTCCAGGTCGCGTGGACCGATGGCTTCGGTGACCAGGCCCAGCCCGGCCCGGCGCTGGAGCGCACGACCGTCGGCCGAGCAGATGCCCGCCGACTCCTGCCCCCGGTGTTGTAGCGCGTAGAGCCCCAGGTAGGTGAGTTGGGCCGCGTCGGGCCGGTTGGCAATGCCGAACAGCCCGCAGTAATGACGCACGTCCGAGGACATTCAGCCTCGCACCGGCTCGCCGGGAAGCTGGAAAAGCGATTAGTTTACCAAGTTCCCGGCGGGGTGCGAAGGGCGGCGTCAAGAGGACCGCCGGGGCCCGCGCCCGATCCTGGGCCCCCGCCTCCCTGACCGCCAGGGCCGCTCGGCGGTCGCCGGCGATAGTCTGAAGTGCCCGCCCTGCCTGCGGACGGTGCCACCGCGCGGCCCGGGGCCGCGACCAAACGTGGCGGTCGAGCTCCGCACCGGCCGTTGGCCGCCGGAGGATATCGTTGCGCCAAGAGGAATCCGATCGTCGGTAGTACAGGGCCCCGCACGTTCCCCCGAGGGGGTGGGGCGCCCGCCGGGGCGGGGGCCCCACGAGGAGTAGTCTCTACGACGCCTGCAACTGCTCGAGCTTCTGCTTGAGTTCCGCGGCCTTCTCGGTCTGGCCGTCGGCCTCGAGCTCGGCGATCTTCTGCTTGAGCGCCTCGATCTTCTTCGCCTTCTCCTCCGCGCTGATCTTGCCCGCCTTGGGCGTGGCTTCCTTCTTGGATTCCTCGAGCTTCTGGTCAAACTTCGGCTGCGAGGCCGCGATCTTCTTGATGACGCCGGCCTGCGGCTCCTGGCTCATCTGATCGAGCACCCACAGGCGCATGTCCAGCACCTTGTGCCACTGCGCCATGCGGGTGGCCTGGTGCTCTTTCTCCAGTTCCTTCATCTGCTTCTCGTCCCCCTTGTCGTGTGCGGCCTCGTACTTCACCTTGACCCGCACCTGGTCCGGCGGCATCAGGCTGACGCCCCGCACCAGGGCATAGGCCTCGTACAGCGTCAGCTCACCATTCTGGTCCAAGTCGGCCTGCGGATACTGGGCGAGCACCTTCTCGCGGGCCTCCCACGCCGCCGCAGTCACGAAGACGTAGCCCTCCTTTTCCGACACGCTGCCGTCGCCGTCGAGATCGGCCGCGGCGTGTTTGTTGATGTGCTGCAACACGTACTCCGCGTGCTTTGTAACGTCCTCTTTGGTGTTTCCCCACTGAGGGTCCTGTGCCCTGGCGGCACCGGTCAGCGTAAATCCGCTCCACGCCAGAAGCAGTCCCATCGAAAGCAGGCCCAGTACCGGTCGCCGCACCGTGCGGCCCTTTGACTCCAGAATCACGTCGATTCTCCTTTCAAGATCCAGGAAGTGGCCGGCCATACACGCGGGGTGATAGGCCAGGCGCGGGGCCGGCGGCGTCCGAACGACGCTGAGCAGGCACCGCGCATACTCCCCCGGCGTGAGCCGCCCGTGACTCAGGGCCCATTCGTCACAGGCATACTCCCGCGCCAGGTCGATCCGGCGATTCACCCACGCCACCACCGGCCAGAAGAACAACAGCGTTCCGGCGATCCACTGCAAGTACCGCACGAGCATGTCACCCCGCCGGAGGTGGATGACCTCGTGTACGACCACCGTTTCCAGCTCGTCCGGCCGAACGAGCTGGCGCGGGGGAAGCACCAGCAACGGGCGCAGCAGCCCGATGACGAACGGGCCGGCCGCCGCCTCGTCCACGTGGGCGACGGGCGTGCGCGCCGCTCCCAGTCGGCGACAAGTCCGTTCCACGAGCGTTTGCGTGGTCTCGCCCGCCGGCGGCAGCGCCTCGCAGCGGGCCCGCAGCGCGTGATAGCTGCGTAGACGATAGACGAACAGCGCGGCGGCGGCGGCGATATAAGCCCCCGCCAGCAGCGTGCTCCAGCGTGTCGGAAAGGCGATGCGGGCCGCGCCGGACGTGCCGGGATCAGCGACCGACGGCCGGGCCGCGAGACTCGTGAGATCCGGCTCCGTCACCGAGACCGTCGGGGCCACCGCGCGCGACAGCGAATCGATGCCGGTGGCGAGCGAAAACGGCGCCCGCGGGCCAATCGGCACCAGGAACTTGATCAGCACGATGGACCACAAGACGGCCACCGTGGTCGGGTGCAACCGGCGGCGCACGGGCCGGAGCAGCAGGGCCGTCAGCCCCGCCAGAAGCGACCCATAGACGACGGCTTGCCACAGCCAGTCCAGTACCAACGCACCGGCGGCGTCGAGGTCGAACATCGGCATCGCTCCATTCACGGCGGCCCCTCCCCCAGGGCCGGCGGGGTAACGCGGCCCCGCCGGTCGGCCTGCTCTCGCCGACGGATTTTGGCCTCGATTCGCCGGAGGTCGTCGGGGGTCAGGTCCGCATCCTCGACCAGACGTAGAACCAGGTCTTCGGCGCGGCCGTCGAACACGTTGTGGAGAAAGCGGCTCAGGCGGTCGCGGAGTACGTGCTCGCGCCGCACCTTGGGCGTGTAAATGTACGGCTCGCGCTGCCGATCGACGGCCAGCACCCCCTTGTCGGCGAGTTGCTTCATCAGGGTCATCACCGTCGTGTAGGCGGGGGGACGCTTGCCGCGGGGAGGCAGGGCCTCCAACACCTGACGGACGGTCCCAGCCCCGAGTCTCCACAGGACTTTCAGTATGCGCAGCTCGGCGGCGGTGATGTGGGGCGGGGATTCCGGCACCGGGGAACCTCCTACTAAAGCCGTAGGAATATTACTACGTCCCTAGTAGGTCGTCAAGGGCCGCCGGTGGCTCTTGCCACGTAACCTGTGTCTGTCCCTCATTTGGGTGCATCAGCGGCGGTGTTGCCCGACAATTTGCGACAAACCCCGGGGCCCTGGAGCACCTGAGCGCGGAATCACCTCTTCCCCGTCGGGGGTCAGGCCCGCCAGAGCAGAAGCATGATCTGCGCCGCGCTCGCCAGCGTGCCGATCGGCAGGTACCAGAGCCCGCCGATCGCCCCCAGCAACATGGCCCACCACCCCCACGGTTGCCGCAGGGCATAGCCGACACTGACGGCGAGCCACGCCGCTCCGAAGACCAAGTGGAAGACCTTCATGGGGGTTCCCCGTGGGTCGATCCCGGCGGCCGCGACGGCTTTCGACCACGGGCCGATCTGGCCGGCGTAGCGACCGGTCCGCGGCGTTACATAATCACCGGTGATCAGGGCGTGGGCGCCGTCAAACGCGAGCCACCCGGCTTCAAGCCAAGCCAGAGCCAGTACCACCCAAGCGGGCCAAGCCAAGTACTGCCTCCGCGGGGAACAACCAGAACACCACTCCAATGGAGCATAGCTGCCGCCTCGCCAGGGTCAACGCGACGGCTGTATCGACATGCCGCGGTGGGGGCGGCGTGCGGGCCTCTTGTCCGTCGCGTGAACCCGGGCGGGGACGCCCGTACCCCCGGGTGTGGCGGCCGGCGCGGATTGCGGCTAAATAGGTATTCAGGATCATGGGGCGCCAACGGGGAGGGCAAGCCTGTCTCCTTCGGCGATCCTGCCGGCCCGGCGAGCTGCGGCTCGGCAGGACGGTAGGGTCGCCGCAGGAGACAGCCTCGC
>CAYWYJ010000166.1:0-6863 GCA_964462635.1 uncultured Planctomycetales bacterium | reverse complement strand
CTGCGGGTTATCGGCGGGCGACTCGACGACATCGAGACCGGATAGTCAACAATAGACTGGGTAGCGGGCGCGGCCCATGTTATCAGGCATCGCCGGCCGGACGCCCCGTTCTTGAGCGGGTCTTTGACTCCGGCGGGGGCGGATTCCTAAACCTCACTAGAAGGCAGTGTGCAGGCGTGCCCGTCCTGTCGGCCGGGCCGCGCGCTGTTCAACGTCGTGCGCAAACCGGCTCAGCCGGGTCGAAGGAGATGAACATGCGTTTGACAAGCCTGTTCGTGGTGCTCGCGGGGCTGGCGCTTGGGCCGACGATGGCGCGGGCGGACTTCATCCCCATCGGACCGCCGCATACCGGCGAGCTGGGGCACGCGGCCATACTCGAAGGCATCTACTCGCCAGGAAGTGCCTGGAGCGCGTTCGCGCGGCCGGGCGGCCCGACGGTGGACTACAGCAATGGCGTCCTGACCGCGGTGCGCGTGGATGACTACGGGCGGGGCGGCGTCGTGGACGTGAACAGCGGCGTGGCCGGCCTCATGGACGACCGGCTGTGGATCGGCGGGCCGGTCGTGGCGACGGCGCGGGCACGCTTCGCCTCACGCAAGCAGATACTGGGGTACTCAACGAACGGGCAGACCGGCGACTTCATCGAGCTGTTCGAGGCCCAAGGCAGCGGTCTGAACGTCACAGGTTCCGCCGAGCTGTCGCTGCCGGCGGGCCAGAGCTGGAGCTGGACGCGTTCGGGCAGTGGCCACGTGTGGTTCTCCGCACCGGCGTACAGCCCTGACACGCTCGACCACCTGGTGACGTATCAGATCACCGGCCTGAACGACGGGTACAACCGCTGGATGCTGTTTTGGGAAGACCTCCCGAACCTCGGCGACGGCGACTACAACGACTTCGTCGTCGAGCTGAGCGCCCCCGTGCCGGAGCCGGCCGCGGTGGTGGCCTTGGCCCTCGGGGCCGGCCTGTTCGCGCGACGGCGCGCTGCGGCGTAGGTCGTCGCCCCAATTCGTGCCCTCACTCGGCAGGCCGGCGCGCGGCAGCGCGTCGGCCTGCCGCGTTTCATGCCAGAGGGGCATCGGGCTCAGGCCACGTGCTCCGGGGCGGGGGTCGCCGGCGGCGTGGAGGACTGCGCGGCGGCCGCGCGGGCGGCGTCTTGCGCCTCCATGCGCTGGAAGAGAACGTGGGCGACGAGTCCCAGGGCCACGGCGATGAGCAGCGCGCCGTAGCCGAAGAGCTGCTGCATCCACAATCCCAGCAGGGGCATGGTCAGCCCGCGGACGCCGGTGAGCCCGACATGGATGCCCATATAGAGCTCGGTCTGGTGCTCGCGGGCGTAGTACAGGTGGCCGAGACTCCAGGCGATCTTCCCGCCGGCACTGCCTAGGCCGTTGAGGGCCCGCGACAGAACGAGCAGGGGCAGGGCCAGACCGAGGTACCCGAGGCCGCCCCAGGCGAGGGCCAGCATCCCCGCCGTGCCGGACACGTACGACGCGACCCAGGCGGCGGAGTTGTAGACGCGGAAGCGCATGAGGCCGACGCGGTCGAAGAAGGCGGCCCAACGGTGGATGCACAGCAGCAGCACCACACTGGGGATCAGTTGCAGCAGGGCCTGCGACGAGAAGTAGTCGAATTGCAGGTCTTTGGTGAACGCGTTGACCAGGATCGGATCGGTGAAGAAGTTCGCCGAGCCCAGGAGGAACTGCGCGAGCATGTAGCCCGCGTAACGCCGGTCCGTCCGCAGGATGCTTACCGCCTCCCACACCCCCGCGCGCAGCCCCAGCCGCGACGTGGCGCGGCCGTGATTCAGTTGCGCCATGTACTGCCGGTACCGGTGCAGTTCCAGCTCCTCGCCGCGCATCCGCCAGCGACGGACCGGCCAGAGCGAACACGCCCCGATGATCGCCGCCGCCGGGTACACGACGCGGTAAATCCCGGGCTGATAGTCGTAGACCAGGCTGAGCGCCAGCGTGGTGGCCAGGGTAAGGAGCAGTTGGACGGATTGCAGGCGGGCGGCGATGCGGCCGCGGTGCGTCACCGGGTAATTGGCGCGCCAGATCGTCGTCCGCAACGTGATCAACCCGGAGATGAACAGGTAGGTGAAGGCGATCTGCCCGGCGAAGACCCAACCGCCCCAGGGCCGCCAATCGGCCGAGGTCAGGCCGACCGAGCCGACGCCCACCAGCCCGCAGCCGGAGATCAGCATGAACGCCGGCCGGCGGCGACGACCGCGCAGGACCGCGGCCCAGGCGGGGTTGAGCACGTTCATCAGGATGGGGACGGCCCAGATCACGGTCGTGAGCAGGGGCGAGGCGTCAAACGTCTTGGACGCGACGATGCTCACCATGCTCGCTTCGACGACCCCGATGACGATCCCCCACGGGAGAATCTGCTGCAATTCGGCGACGTAGTTCGGGCGCGTCAGCGGCGGCAGGTCGTCGGAACCCAGGAAGCTGAGGGGGCGGCGTGCGCTCATTTCGGAAAGCACTGGATCATAGCGGCCTGACCGCGGCCCCGCGAACCGCCATCCCGCCGGTAGCGACTTTGACAGCGGCGCCGCAGCCGGTCAGAATAGACACGGTCGAACCGATCGGCGTGAGGCGGCCGGCTCGCGCTCTTGGGCAGCGACGTCAGCCGCCGACCGCGTCGAGGAGAAACGACCGAAGCCAAGATTCGGCGCCGGCCGAACTTGCGCGCCGAGGCCCCGTGCCTGCACGGAGGACGCTCTTCCATGATCGGGCCGCACATTCTGGCGTGGTCGCCGTTCGATCCGTGGCACTTGTTGGTCATCGGCATGGTGGCGTTGTTGCTGTTCGGCAAACGCTTGCCGGAGGTGGGCCGGTCGCTGGGCCGCGGCATCGCCGAGTTCAAGAAAGGTCTCCGCGACGTGCAGGAGGAGCTTTCCAAAGAGGACGAGCAGCCGCCGAAACCACGCCTGCGCGGCCCGTCCGCTGACGAGGCGGCTTCCCGCCAGATCGGCGAGGGGGCGGACGAGAGGTCCGAGACCAAGGACGACCAACCCAACCGTACCTGAACCAACGTGCGCGAATCCGCGCCGCGGGTCGTACGGCAAGGCTCCGCCTTGCCGCAGTCGCAAGGCAGAGCCTCGCGGTACGGTTGGCGCGACATTGCGCACGCTGATATGGCACTCGGCCGGCGTCGCGCGGCCACGACTCGACTACGGACGCGCGGGGCCCGATAACCTAACCAGTACTCTTCGAGCGCAAGATCAACGCGGGCGCGCTGCGCTCTCCGTCCAGCGGACGCGCGACGGCCCGTTCGCCCGCCGCGGCACACTCCTCAGCGACGATGCCGATCGGGCCGATGAACGACGTGCGGCGACCGGCGCGCCGCGCGGGAGTCCAGCGGTGGAGCGCAAACAACCGCCGAATTCGCAGGAGGCGTCGCGGCCGGCGACCACGTCACACGCGGGCCCCTGGCAGCCGTCGCCGGAGGAGCTGGTCCACATGCTCCGCCGACGCGGCGAGGGTCGTCGGCCGGGGCCGATTCGCCGGCGGGCGCGCTACCGTTGTCGCGTGCGCGTGGAGCTGACGTTGATCGAGCCGTCCGGCGTGCTCGAGAGCCGGCGCACGGCCACTGTGACCACCTGTGACGTCTCGGTCGACGGCTTCTCATACCTGTGGGACGGCTTCGTTCACCCGGGTACGGCGGTGCAGGCCCGGTTTGGGTCGTTGCCGGACCACCCGGTGCTGACCGCCGTGGTCCGCTACTGCACACACGTCGAGGGGCGCCGGCACCGGGTCGGGGTGGAGTTCATTTCGCGGACGACGGACGCGACCGGCTGAGCTGGTTGTACGTGGGGGAGCCGGTAAGGCGGGTGGCTAAGTCCCGATACCCCGCGCGCGGAGTGCGGCGCGGATGATCTCGACCGCCTGGTCCACCGAGAGCCGATCCATGTTGAGCACAAGGTCGTGGCGGGTCACGTCGTTGGGCGTCTTGGCGGCGAAACGACGGCGGAACTCCTGGCGCTCGCGGTCGATCCGCTCCACTTCGGCCAGGGCCAGGGCCTCCGAGACGCCGGTGCGTTCCGCGTACGTCTTGGCGCGCGTTTCCGGCGACGCCGTGATGCGGACGCGCAGGCCGCGCTCGCGGGGCAGGATCAGGTCGGCGGCCCGGCCGAGGAAGATGGCGTGCCCCTGACGAACCAGGGCCAGCACGCTCTCCGTCAAGCGATAGAAGTAGTCGTCTTTGGGGAGCTCGCCGCGAATGAGCCAGCGGACGGCGGCGTCCAGCCAGCTCACGTCGCGCTCGTCCATGTGCTCGTAGAGGCGGGCGCGAAGCTGGTCGTCGCCGGCCATGGCCTGGAGGATTTCGCGGTCGAACACCGGCCAGTGGAGCTTTTCGCCCAGTGCCGTCGCCACGAGGGAGCCGCCGGAACCGACCGCGCGCGAGATGGTGACGAAATCAACCACGTCGGCGGAGGCGGCGTCGCCGCGCGGCGGGTGGCGCTGCGCCCGCGCCAACTCCCAGTTCCGCATCTGGCGTTCAACCACCTTGGCGAAATCCGCCTTCGCGCTGTGCGGGGTCCCGGCCATGAAGCACCTCTGACCGTCATTATACGGCGGAACCCGGGCGCGCGCCACAATGTTCCGGGTTTCGCCGACGCCGCGCGCCGCCGGGGCGGGTGTGGCGCGTTATCGGAGCCGGCGTTCGGTAGGCGGGGTGAGTCCACGGGCTTGGAATGGCCGTCGGAACTCAAGCATGGTAGGCCGCCGTGCCGGCCCACCGCAGGCACGCGGAGCCCGCCGGCGACGGCCGTTTCAGCAGGCTGCTCAACGGTAGCTGTTCAGCGTCTTCATGTAGTTGGCCCGCTCGAAGGCCGCCGGGTCGGGGCAGGACTTCTGGCTCAGGCTGCCCTTCATCTGCTTGACCGACTCGTACTCGTGCTCCTTCATCCACTCCCGCATGTCTTCGAGCATGGCGGTCAGCTCGCCCGGGCCCTCGCGCAGCAGCACCGAGCACACCTGGGCCACGTCGGCCCCGGCCATCATCAGCTTGATGACGTCGCGGCCGCTGGCGATGCCGGAGGTCGCGGCCAGGCTGGCGCGGATACGGCCGTGCAGGATGGCGATCCAGCGCAGGGGCAGGCGCATGTCAAAGGGGTGGCTGAGCACCAGGTCGGGGACGACCTCGAGCTCGTCCAGATCGATGTCGGGCTGGTAGAAGCGGTTGAACAGCACCAGGCCGTCGGCGCCGGCTTCGTCGAGCCGGCGGGCCATCGCGCCCGTCGCACTGAAGTACGGGCTGAGCTTCATCGCCACCGGAATGCGGACGTGGCCCTTGACGGCCCGCAGGATGTCGATGTAGCGCTGCTCCACGTCGGCGCCGGTGGTCTGGAGATCGGTGGCCACGTAGTAGACGTTCAGCTCCAGCGCGTCGGCGCCGGCCTGCTCCATCTTGCGGGCATAATCCGTCCACCCGCCGACGGTCACGCCGTTGAGGCTGGCGATGACGGGGATCCCGAGGGCCCCCTTCGCCTGGCGGATGTGGTCCAGATACTCCTCGGGGCCGAGGCGGTACTCCTCGGGCTCGGGGAAGAAGCTGAGCATCTCGGCGTAGGCTTCGGTGCCCTGCGTCGTCAGGTGGTGCAGCTCCTCCTGCTCGTGGGCGATCTGCTCCTCGAACAGCGAGTGCAGCACAACGGCCGGGGCACCGTGGTCCTCCAGCCGCCGCAACGAGTCGAGCTCGGCGGTCAGCGGGCCGGCGGACGGGACGAGCGGGTTGGCGAGCTTCAGACCCAGGTAGGTCGTGGAGAGATCCATAGTGGGGGTCCTCTCAGGATCAGGATCCCGCACGCCAGTGCGGGGCCGGGCGTCCCGCCACTCGCGTGGCGGGGTGGTCAGCGAGTGTCAGCTTTCCTTCTTCGCCGGTCCGACCGGCGGGATCGTCGCCAGTTGTTCATACAGGTTCCAGCGGCGGGCGACGTCCTGGCGGGCCAGCTCCAGCAGCCGCTTGGCCTCCTCGGGCTTGCTCTTGGTGAGCATCTTGAACCGCGTCTGCTGGTAGGCGAAATCCTCATAAGCCAGGGACGGCTTCTTCGAGTCGAGCTGAAGCGGGTTCTTGCCCTCGGCGGCCAGGTCGGGGTTGTAACGGAACAGCGGGAAGTGGCCGCTCTCGACGGCCCGCTTCTGCGTGTCCGCCCCCAGCCGCATGTTGATGCCGTGGGCGATGCAGTGCGCGTAAGCGATGATCAGCGACGGTCCGTCGTACGCCTCGGCCTCGATGAACGCCTTGACCGTCTGGGCGTCGTTCGCGCCGAAGGCCACCGTGGCCACGTACACGTGTCCGTAGGTCATGGCCATCATGGCCAGGTCTTTGGGCGCCATCGGTTTGCCGCCCGAGGCGAACTTGGCCACGGCGCCGCGCGGGGTGGCCTTCGAGCACTGCCCGCCGGTGTTCGAATACACCTCGGTGTCCAACACCAGTACGTTGACGTTGCGGCCCATCGCCAGCACGTGGTCCAGGCCGCCGTAGCCGATGTCGTACGCCCACCCGTCGCCGCCGACGATCCACACGCTCTTCTTCACCAGACTGTCCGCGATCTCGAGCAATCGCTGGGCATCGGCGGCCACGGCGGGCGAGACGCCCGCACTCCCCCGGGCAATGGGATTCAGTTTCTCCTTGAGAATCGCCACGCGCTCGCGCTGGGCGTTGATGTCCGCATCAGTCTTCTGGACCGCTTGCACCAGACCGTCGGCCAGCTCCGCGCCAATCCGGTCGCGCAGCCGCTGCACCAGCTCACGGGCGTATTCGGTGTGCTTGTCGAGGGTCAGGCGGTACCCGAAACCGAACTCGGCGTTGTCCTCAAACAACGAGTTGCACCAGGCCGGGCCGCGCCCCTCGGG
>CAYWYJ010000165.1:0-6866 GCA_964462635.1 uncultured Planctomycetales bacterium | reverse complement strand
CAGGGTCGCCGAAGGAGACAGGCTCGCCCTCCCGGTTGGCGTTCCACGATCCTGAATGCCCCTTTAGCCTACCGCCATCCTGACTCCCCTCCCTCTCAGGTCGCCACGTCCGCCGCAGGTCCGCCTGCGGCGAGATTCGCTGTGGCGAACGAGACTCGCCGAGGCGAGCGCAACTCGCTGCGGCGAGGAGGGGTTCGGGGAGGGTCGGAGCCCCCAACGGGCATCGCCATGTCGCGCCCGGCACGCGGCCGGGCGCACTGGCCACGTGTTGTATACTCCTGCGGTTTGCTTGGACCGGCTATCAGAACCCCGCACGCCAGTGCGGGGCCAAGCGGCCCACCACTTGCGTGGTGGGTTCTGTCAGCCACTCTTAAGGAGCGGTCCCTGCAAGCGCGTGCGGGTGCGGCCGACGCACGGGCCGCGCAGGAGTATGGCCATGATTAACCCCATCCTCGCTCCGGAGCTGCTGGAGCTGCTCAACGCCGGCGACCTCGAGACGCTGCGCGAGCTGGTCGCGTCCGTCCACCCGGCTGAGATGGCGGAGTTCGCCGCGGCGCTGGACGACGGCGACGTCTGGCGCCTGCTCGGCTTGATGGAGCAGTCGCGGGCCGCCGAGATCTTCTGCCACTTCGACCTGGAGCGACAAACCGTGCTCGCCGCCGGGGCGAACCGTCAGGCGATGGCCCGGATGCTGGAGGCGTTGCCGCACGACGACCGGGCGGACCTGGTGCAACGGCTCGACCCGCGCGTGGCCGAGGAAATCCTGCCGCTGGTCGCCAAGGCGGAGCGCGAGGACATCCGCAAGCTGGCGAGCTACCGCGAGCGCACCGCCGGCGCGCTGATGAGCAGTGACTACGCGACGTTGCGGCCCGAGCAGACGGTCGCCCAGGCGCTGGAGCAGGTGCGCGCGCAGGCCCCCACACGCGAGACCATCTACTACATTTACGTCGTGGATGAGGCCCATCGGCTGATCGGGTTCGTGTCGCTGAAAGACCTGATTCTTGCCCGGCCGACCCAGATCGTCCGCGACATCATGCACGAGGACGTGCTGAGCGTCGAGGTGGGCGCGGACCAGGAAGTCGCCGCCCGGCGGATCGAGAAGTACGACCTGCTGGCCCTGCCGGTCATTGACGCCGACGGCAGACTCGTCGGCATCATCACCCACGATGACGCCCTCGACGTGCTGCGCCAGGAGAGCCAGGAAGACCTCGAGAAGTTCATGGCCATCGGCGGCCGGCACGAAGCGGGCGAGTACCTGCGCACGCCGGCCTGGACCCACTTCCGCAAGCGGGCCAACTGGATCATCGTGCTGGCGGCCCTGGGGCTGGTCAGCGGCATAATCATCCACGGCTTCGAGGACACCCTGACAGCGATGCTGATCCTGGCGCTGTACATGCCGATGGTCGCCGACACGGGCGGCAACACGGGCAGCCAATCGGCCACGGTAGTCGTGCGGGCCCTGGCCCTGGGCGAGATTACGCCGCGCGACACCCTGCGCATCCTGACCAAGGAGTTCCGCGTGTCGGTGTTACTGGCCGTGGTTCTCGGTCTGCTGTCATTCGGCAAGGTGATGTTCCTCTCGCAGGGCAGTGACATTCCCGCCGGCTTCTCGCTGGCCGGGATCGGCGCGTGCATCGCGGTCGCGCTCGCGTTGCAGGTCGTCACCGCCACGCTCATCGGCGCGCTGCTGCCGCTGATCGCCGCCCGGCTGAAGTTTGACCCGGCGGTGGTGGCCAGCCCGGCCCTGACGACGATCGTGGACATCACTGGCCTGCTGATCTACTTCTCGACGGCCAAATTGCTGTTGCGGATTTGAAGCCCCCCCGCGCAATCCCGCGCACGGCTATTCGGCAAGTTGTCGGCCCTCGTCCGCGGAGAGCGGCGGCGGGGCCAGGCGGCGCTGGGCGTGCCGGAACCGGCGGAGGTAGTCCCACACACCGCCACAGAGGATAGCGGCGGCCATAAGAAGCAGGCCCGTGGGTCGCCCGCCCGTGGGCAAGGGTACGTGGGACTTCACGGCGATGACGGCGCCGGCAACCGCGACGATGACCACGTCCCGGCGCAGACCGCGCGCCAACAGGGGGTCCGGCAGTCGAACGGCCAGTCGGCGCAGTCGGCCCAGCAAGCCGATGGCGGCAATGCACATGGACACGAAGATCAGCAGGAGAACCAGGGAGAATCGCTCCGTGGACAGGCGGACACCGAACCGCGGCAGCAGCATCATCGCCACGGTTGTGGCGCCACCGGCGACGGCCCCCACCCGCGCCAGCCAAAGCCCGACCACCGGCGCGGCGGCGACGCTCGCCGCGGGCTCCCGGGCCGTCATCCGGAGGCACCCGACCACGACCGCCAAAGCTCCCAGCGTCACGGCGATCGAGAAGAGGGCGCGAAAGATGACCACCCCGGCCCCCTGTCCCGTCCACACGTACGGCCAGAAGGCGACCGCTAGCAGCACGAGAACGATGGCCAGCGCGGGCAGCGCCCGGTAGAGAAGCTCGATCGCACGCGTCACGTCGCGTAGCCAGCGGGGGTCGGCAAACACGAGCCGTGTCGGGTCAAGGCTCGGGCCGATCGGGTTCCCACATTCCGGGCAGGCGCCGTCCGGCGACAAGCCGCGCAGGTTGTAGAAGCACCGGACACAGGGGACGTCCGTCTGTAGCGCGTTTCGCACCGGGTCGCTCCCTCACCGCTGAGTCAGGCACCACCCACGCCCGCTGTTGGTCGTCGGTTCCCGCCACCGACCCGGCCGCGGCGGTAGAGACACAAGGTCTCCGGCCGACCGGGCCCGCGTGGGCTCGCCGGCTGTGCGGTCATTATAATCCCGGTGCCATGCCCCCACTCCCCGACCCACGCCTCGAACGCCTGCGGGCGAAGATCGCCGGCTTCCCCAAGGCGCCCGGCGTGTACCTGATGAAGGACCGCGACGGGGTGGTGCTCTATGTCGGCAAGGCCCGCGACCTGCGCGCCCGCGTGGCCAGCTACTTCCAGGACGGCGGCGACCTGTTCGCCACCCGCGGGCCGCGGATCGTCCACATGACCGCCCTGGTCGAAGACATCGACGTCCTCGAATGCGAGACCGAGGTCGACGCCCTCCTCAAGGAAAACCGCCTCATCAAGGACATCCAGCCGCACTACAACGAGCGGCAGAAAGACGACAAGAGCTTCCCCTACCTCGAAATCCGCACCGGCGACGATTTCCCCGGCGTGTACCTGACCCGCGCCCCGCGCCCCCGCGGCACCAAGCTGTACGGCCCGTTCCTCAACCCCGCCGGTCTGCGCGACGCGATCAACACCCTCCAGAAGATCTTCAAGTTCCGCACGTGTGAGCTGGACATTCGCGCCGACGACGACAAGCGCCGGTTCTTCCGCCCGTGTCTGCTGCACGCCATCAGCCAGTGCAGCGCCCCGTGCGGCGACCGGATCAGCCGCGCGGCGTACGCCGCCGACATCCGCCGGCTGCGCAAGCTGCTGAGCACGAAGCGCAGCACGCTGCTGCGGCAGCTTCGGCGGGAAATGGCCGCGGCGGCCGAGGAGAAACGCTACGAGGACGCCGCCGTCCTGCGCGACCGCATCGCCGCGATCGAATCGCTGTCGCTCAGCGGCGACGTGGACGCGGACGTGCAGCCCGAGGTGTTCTTCATCGACCCGACCGCCGGCCTGGAGCGGCTTCAGGATGTGCTCGGTCTGGCGGAGCGGCCGCGGATTGTCGAGGGCATCGACATCGCCACGCTGCACGGCGAGGCCTCCGCCGGCTCACTCGTGTGCTACATCGACGGCCGGCCGTTCAAGGGCGGCTACCGGCGGTTCAAGATCAAGACGGTCGGCGGGGTGGACGACTACGCGATGATCCGTGAGGTCATCGCTCGGCGGTATCGCTACGCCGCCATCGCCGAGGAGCTGTACCCCGACATCATCCTGATTGACGGCGGCTTGGGACAGCTCCACGCGGCGCTGGAGGCGTTCGAGTGGATGCGCCAGGGCATCGAGGCCGACGGTGGGGCGGCGGTGAAGCCGGCGATGGTGGTCGCGCTGGCCAAGCGCGAGGAGTTGGTCTATGTGCAGGCCCGCGCGCAGCCGCTGAAGCTCGCCCGCAACGACCCCGCGCTGCGGCTGCTCCAACAGGTCCGCGACGTGGCCCACCGTTTCGGGCAGCACTACCACCACCTGCTGCGGCGAAAGCAGGCATTCGACGAGGACGTGGCGGCCGGCCGCCGGCCGCCGGCGCGGGCGTCGTCCCGGGCCGCGCCGGCCGCCAAGGCCGCGCGCCGGCGCACGATGAACGAGATCGCATTCGTAGAAGACCCGACGGCCGATGGGCCAGCGCCTTCGGACGGTCAGGAGTCGAGCGGGCGGTAGCCGCGTGGCGCGGCGCCGAGCAGAGGTCCGGGAAGCGCGCACGTGATCGTCACGCCGATTTAGCGCGGACGGCGTTGACGTGGCGGCCGCTCCCCGCGAACATCTTCATGGCCCCAGGGACGCAGCGGTGTCCGGCTGCCGCGGAGGCTTCGAGCGAGAGCCACGGGAATGACCCCGACGCAACGTAAAGCGGCGATTCTGGTTGGCTTGGGCGCGGTGCTGGTCATCGCGGTCGTCTGGCGGGTGGTCCTATGGACCCAACCGCGCGAATATGAGTTGAAGTCCGCCGTCGTGACGCGGCTCGACGTGCCGGGCCGCAGTGGGGAAATCCAGTTTGTCCATCCCAAGAGCGGGCGCACGATGTTCGTCGCCGCCGACCATATCCCGGAAGACTGCGAAATACTCATCAACGGCGAGCGGGCCACATTGGCGGACGTGCGCGTGGGGGACACGGTAGCCGTGCGCGGACTGGTCAATCCGCTCAACCAGAGCGTGCAGCCGGAATGGGTCCACGTGACACGCGCGGCGGATGCCCCGGGGCCGACCACTACCCCGGCGGCGGCGCAGAAGGCCCCATAGACCGATGGCCGCCGCCGCGTCGGTCCCCATCGCCGGCCGCCCCGCGTGGGGCTCGGCGTGGTCGTGGGCGGCCTTGGCCTTGTTGATCGCGGGGGCGGGGGTCCATTTCGCCTATCTCACCGGCGACGGGGCGCTGGATCTGTCGGGCGACGAAGCCCACTACTGGGAGTGGTCCCGCCGTCTGGACTGGAGCTACTACAGCAAAGGGCCGCTGGTCGCGTGGATCATCGCCGCCTCCCGCCGGCTCCTGGCCGCCTGGTCACAGCAGATGGTGGGCAGCGAAGCCCTGGCGGTGCGCATTCCCGCGTTGCTGCTGTCGATCGGCACCGGCTGCGGCCTGTTTGTGCTGGCGCGCGCGGTCACGTGGTCCGGCCGGCTGGCCCTGGCGACCGTGGCCTGCACGCTCACGATCCCGATCTTCGCGGTCGGCTCGATTCTGATGACGATCGACGCCCCGCTCGCCTTTCTGTATGTGTGGACGCTCGTCGCGGTCGAGCGCGGGCTGCGCACCGGGGCGGTGACGCCGTGGATCGTCGCGGGCGTGCTCGTCGCGCTGGGAATCCTCGCCAAGTACACGATGGTGCTGGTTTTTCCGGCGGTCCTGCTGGCGGTAATCGTCGAGCCGCGCTTCCGCACGGTGCTGCGCCGCCCCGGCCCCTATGCGGGCGTCCTCATCGGCCTGACCGGTTTCGTGCCGATCCTGATCTGGAACGCGCGGCACGACTGGGTCAGCTTCCGGCACGTCGCGGGCCAAGCGGGGTTGGCGGACGCGGCGCGGTTCCAGCCCCTCGGCCCGCTGGATCTCGTCGCCGGGCAGCTTGCCGTCGTCGGGCCGATTTGGTTCGGCGCGCTGGTCGCCGCGGTCGTCGCCCTGGCGCGGTCGCCGCGCCCACGTCCGCCGGAAGCCCACGACGCGGGCGGGATGAAACTCCTGCTGGCGGCGACGGTGGTCCCCTGGGCGGTGTTCCTGGCCTTCAGCTTGCGCACCAAGACGCAGCCGAACTGGCCCCTGCCGGCGCTGCTGCCGGGGACGATCGTCATGGTCTGCGGTCTGGCCCGGTATTGGCGGTCGCCGAGTGCGGGAGCGCGACGCTGGGCGCGGATCGTGGTCACGGTCGGCGTGCTGTGGGGCGGGGCCACGGTGGTTCTGATGCACCACACCGAGTGGGCGCTCCCCGTTTTCAAATGGCTGGCCCGCCGCGAGCCGCCCTGGAACCTCACCCCGGTGGCGAAGTTCGACCCCACCGCGCGGCTGCGGGGCTGGTCGGAGCTGGGGCGGGCCGTCGGCGCGGTGCAGGCCGCGGAGCGGGCCGCCGGCCGCGATCCGTTCGTCGTGACCGACGACTACCAGACCGCGAGCGAAATTGCCTTCTACGCGCCCGGGCAGCCGACGGTGTATTGCCTCCAGGCGGCGCTGGGCAACCGACAGAGCCAGTATGATCTGTGGCGCCCGAACCCACTCCGCGACCCGGACGTTTTCGTCGGCCGGCCCTGCATTTACGTCGGGGCCCGCAAGCCGCAGCTCTTCGGCGGGGAGGCGTCCGGCCACGGGGCGCTGCCGGGGGCCCGGCTGGCGCGGACCGTCGAGCACGCGGTGGAGAGTTGGGGCACAAGGGCCGTTGTCCAAGTATGGTCGATCTATGTCTGCGAGACGTTCGCCGGGATGCCGTCGGACGCGAAGTGCGCTACGCCGCGCTTCTAGGAAGAGACCGGTTGACCACGCCTTCCCGCGAACCCGCGCCTCGTGAGCAACACCCGCCGAGCGCGGGCCGTTGCGTCCCCTGCGTCATGCTGTTGGCGGCGGCGGTGCTGGTGGTGCTGGGCCTGGCCGGGCTTGACCGGTGGTTCTACGAACACGTCTCGTGCGCGCTGAATGCGGACGAACACCGCCCGCTGGACCGGAGCTTCTACTCGCTGACCAAACCCTTCTG
>CAYWYJ010000164.1:0-6891 GCA_964462635.1 uncultured Planctomycetales bacterium | reverse complement strand
TGGGCGGGCAGGATGATCTCGAAGCCGTCCTCGCCGGTGTAGCCGCTGCGGGCGATGAAATAGTCGGACCCCATCACGTTGCCGGTCTTGAAGCGGTAGTTCTTCAGGTCGGTCAGCGGGATCGGCAGCAGGCGGCCCAGCGTTTCGGCGGCCTCGGGCCCCTGAATGGCGACCATCGCGGTTTCCAGGGTGCGGTCCTTGATCTCGACGTTGAAGCCCTTGCGTTGCCGGTCGAACCAGCCCAGCAGCTTCTCGCGGTTGGACGCGTTGCACACGACGAGGAAGTAGTCCTCGGCCTTCGAGACGATCACGTCGTCCAGGATGCCGCCGTCGTCACGACAAACGTGGCTGTAGCGGCACATGCCGGGGCTGGCGCTGCCAATGTTCCGCGTGTTGAGCCGGTCGAGAAACTTCTCGGCGTCGGGGCCGCGAAACTCGACCCGCCCCATGTGCGACACGTCGAAGACCGTGCAATGCCGGCGGGTGTAGTTGTGCTCCTCGACGATGCTCGTGTACATGACCGGCATCTCCCAGCCGGCGAAATCGACGAGGCGGGCGTTCTGCTCGCGGTGAAAGGCGTTCAACGGCGTCTGTAGCATGGCGATGTCCTGGACGGCGGGCCGACGCGTGCTCCGGGTCGCCAGAGCGCGTCGGCCCCAATTGCGAGTCCGCTAGCATACTCGAAACCGGCCCGGGACTGAACGCCCCGCCGCGCGCGACGTCCGCCGACGCGGCGCTGCCGCCGTGCGGGTCGCGCGAGTTCGTTGACAAGAAGCGACATTGTGGCGGCGCCGGGGGCGGCCTACACTCCGGCGCATGGACCAGCCTGCGCCTGACCCCGCGGCCGTCGCCGAGTCACGACCGGCGCCCTCGCTGGTGGTGGAAGTGCGCGGGCTGCGCAAGGTCTACGAATCGGGCGAGCGGGCCGTCGTCGCGCTGGACGGTATCGACCTGGAGGTGCCCGCGCGGCGGTTCTGCGCCATCATGGGCGCCAGCGGCTCGGGCAAAAGCACGCTGCTGCACGTCATCGGCGGGCTCACGCCGCCCACCGACGGCCACGTGCGGGTCGAAGGCCGCGAGCTGGCCGCGCTGTCGGACCGGGCGCGGACGGTCTTCCGGCGGCGGCGGATCGGGATCGTGTTTCAGGAGTACAACCTGCTGCCCACGCTGACGGCGCGCGAGAACATCGCCCTGCCGATGCTGCTGGATGGGCAGTCCGCGCGCGGCTGGGAGGCGCGTGTCGATGAACTGCTCAAGACCGTCCATCTCGAGGCCCGCGCCGGGCATCGGCCGGACGCCCTTTCCGGCGGCGAGCAGCAGCGGGTCGCCATCGCCCGCGCCCTGCTCAACGACCCGGCCCTGCTGTTGGCGGACGAGCCCACCGGGAACCTCGACTCGCGGCAGTCGGCGGAGATCTGGGCCCTGCTGCGGCGGGTCGTCGATCAGCACGGCAAGACCATCCTGATGGTCACGCACGAGGCCCACGGCGCGGCCTACGCCGACCGCGTGATCGTGCTCAAGGACGGGCGGATCGTCGGGGCGTTTGAACCGAAAGGCACGGCGGATGCGGCACTGGTTGCAGCTCGCTACCAGGAACTGGCGGGCTAAGCGGGTGCGGACCGCTGGGGCCGTCCTGGCCATCGCCCTGGGCACCGGGGCGGTGGTGTGGGTGACGTGCTGCTACGAGTCGGTGCGACAGACCATGCTGGGGTGGGCGGCGGGGTACGTGGGCCGCAGCCACATCACCATTCAATCGCCGCTGGGCAAGTACGACGTCCTCCCGCAGCGGATCGTCGCCAAGATCGACGAGGTGCCCGGCGTCCGGCACGTGGCGCCGATGCTGGTCCAGCGGCTGCCGTCGGCGGCGCAGCGGCGGGACGCTCCGGCCCCGACGTGGCCGACCATGATGGACGTGGATTTCGAGGGGATCGACCTGGCCCGCGAGTTCACGGTCCGGCCCGAATGGCTGGACAAGTTGATCGCCGGGCGGATGCTGACCGAGCAGGACGGCCGCGCGTGCGTGCTGGAGCAGTCGATCGCCGAAGAACAGGGCGTCGGCGTGGGCGACCGGCTGTGGGTGTGGGGCAGCGAGTTCCTCGACGAGCCGCCGGTGGAGCTGGAAATCGTCGGGCTGATTCAGCGCGACCGGATCGCGCGGTTTCAGAAGGGCGTGGCGCTCCTGCGGCTCCCCGTGCTCCAGGACATCAGCCGCCGACACGCCCTCGTCAACGCGGTCGACGTGGTGCTGGAGCGGCCGGACGCGGCGACGCTGGAGCGCACGGCCCACTTGATTCACGCGCGGATTCGCGGCGACGTCCCGAACGTCCTGGTCCGCAGCGCGGCGGCCCGGCTGGAGCGGATCGAGCTGGCCCAGAACCAGCAGCGCGTGGTGCTCGTGCTGCTGAGCTGCATGGCGCTACTGACGGCCCTGTTCATCATCCTCAGCACGCTGAGCATGGGGATGATCGAGCGCATCTGGCAACTGGGGCTGCTGCGGTGCGTCGGCGTCACCCGCGCGCAGCTGGCCGGCCTCGTCCTCGTCGAGGTACTGCCGCTGGGGCTGGTGGGGATCATTCTCGGTGTGCCCGTCGGCCTGGCACTCACGCAACTGACGGTGTGGCTCGTGCCGCAATATGTGGGCCGTTTCACCGTCAGCCTGACCGGCATCGGGTTGGCCCTGGCGGCGGGGCTGGCGACGACGCTGACGGCGGCGGCGCTGCCGGTGGCCGCCGCCATCACCGTGTCCCCCCTCGAAGCGACGCGACCGCGGGCCCGGCGCACGGGCCGCGCCGCGCTGCTCGCGGCAACGGTCCTGGCGGTCGTGCTGCTGGTGGTCCAACACCACGTGATTACCCAACGCGTGCAGCGCGACCTGGTCTTCGTCGAGTGGTCGGCGACGTCCGTCGTGCTGCTTTACCTGCTGTATGCCGCCGCCGCCCCGTTCCTGGTCTGGCTGGCGGGGCGCTTGGCCGTGCCGGTCGCCGCGGCCTTGGTGGCCGTCCGCGCCCGCCTCTTGCAGGACCAGGTGGGGTACGCGGTATGGCGGTCGGCGGGCATCTGCTGCGGGCTGATGGTCGGCCTGTCGCTCATCGTCGGTTTGTTCGTCTTCGCCGAGAGCTTCCGCAGCGGCTGGCAGTTCCCCAAGCAGTTCCCCGAAGCGTACATCTGGAGCGACGAGCAGATCGAAGGCGACGTGGCGGCCGTGGTGGCCGCGGTGCCGGGCGTCCGGAGCTTCACGGTCGCCAACGCCCCCAACGTGATCGTCGAGGAGCGGCCGCTACTCATGGAGAAGGTCCTGCGCTCGATCACGTGGTTCCTCGGCGTCGAGCCGGACTCCTTCTTCTCCCTGCTCAAGCTCGAGTTCGTGGAGGGGGACGAGGCCACCGCCCGCGCGCTGCTCAAGCAGGGCGGCCACGTTCTGGTCGCGGCCGACTTCGCCCGCACCCGCCGCAAGGGCGTTGAAGAGGTGCGCGACGCCGACGGCCGCGTGATCGTGAGCAACACGGTGCGCGTCTGGTTCAACAACCGCTGGACGACGTTCAAGGTGGCCGGCGTGATCGACTCCCCCGCGCTCGACATCGCCGCCAGCTACTTCCAGGTCCAAAGCGAATCGTACATGGCGGCGGTCGGGTCGGTGATCGGGACGAACGATGATCTGAAACGGCTGTTCGAGGTGGACGGCGCGCGGCTGATCCTGCTGAACTTCGACCTGCCGCCGGAGCCGCCGCCGGTGGACTGGCCGCCGCCCCCGGGCACGCCCGCGGCGGCCGGCCTGTCGCACATGCACTACAACGCCGAGCTGCCGCTGGAGCGGCGTTGGCAGAACTACCGTGAGACGCGCGTCTTGCAGGACATCTGCGGTCGGCTGGACGCCCGCGCGCGCTACGGCACCGCCCGCGAGCTGAAGGACGAGATCGACACCGAGCTCACGCGGATGACCTATCTGCTGACGGCGGTGCCCGCGGTCGCGTTGCTCGTGGCGGCGATCGGGGTGGCCAACCTGATGACGGCCAACGTGGCCAGCCGCATCAAGCCGCTGGCGACGCTGCGGGCCGTCGGGGCGACGCGCGGGCTGGTGCTGCGGTTGATCCTGGGCGAGGCCCTGATCCTGGGGCTGCTGGGCAGCGGGCTGGGGCTGGGCCTCGGCCTGCACCTGGCCTGGAACATCACGGTAATGACCGAACGCATGTGGGGCTACGCGCTGCCGTTCCAGGTGCCGTGGGGTTTCGTGTCGGCCGCAATCGCTCTCACCGTCGGGCTGTGCATCGTCGCGGGGCTGGTGCCCGCGCGGCACGCCTCGCGCACCAACGTCATCGCCGCCCTGCACGTGTCGTGAGCGACTGCGGGCGCCAAGAGCACCTGTCAGAACCCCGCACGCCAGTGCGGGGCCAAGTCCCGTCACTCGCGTGGCGGGTTCTGTCAGCGGGTCAGAGGGTTGGTCAGCAGCCGGACGAAGGGGTTGATGTCGCCGAAGTCCGCCAGCCCATCGTCCCACGCGCTCCAGAAGCGGCCGGTCCCGTCGCCCGCGACCCCTACGGCCCGATTGTACTAGATGAGCACTCGGAATTGCGCACCACGGGAGGGCGTTCCCGACCCGGCAGGACTGCCGGGCTGCCGCGGGAACGCGGTCCCGGCGCCCCCCAAAGGTCGATCACGTGACCAGTCGCCGCGGCGGTCCCGGTGCGCCGGGATCGTCGCCCCGCGACTGGCGTGGTCGAGTGCCGCGCGGCGGCGCGCCGGACTTCCCGCGCCGACGTTTCCGGCCGCGGCCGGCCGAGTCGGTGGCGGCCTCGGCAGCGGCGGCCCGCAGTGCCGCGACCTCGCCGGGGGTCAGGTACCGCGACGCCCCCACGGGCAGCCCCTTCAACACCAGCGGCCCGATCTGGACACGCCGCAGCGACCGCACCGGATAACCCAGCCGGGCCAACACGCGCTGTACCTGACGGGTGCGGGCCTCGCGGAGCGTGATGAGCAACGCGGACCGGTCCTGCGCCGCGTGCAGCACCCGCACGTCGGCGGTCTGGGCCTTACCCTCGGCCAGGTGGACGCCCGCCTTCAGGCGCGTGGGCAGGTCGGCGGGGACCCGTCCGCGAACCTCGACCCGATAGGTCTTGGGGATGCCGTAACGCGGGTGCGTCAGTTGCAGTGCCAGCTCGCCGTCGTTGGTCATTAGGAGCAAGCCGGTGCTGTCGGCGTCCAGCCGACCGACGGGGAACAGACGGGCCTGCGGATCGGGCAGCAGGTCCACCGCGCGCACCCGCCCCGCCGGATCGCGATTCGTACAGACCACGTTCTTCGGCTTGTGCAGCAGCACGTATTGGAGCCGCTGCGGCCGCACGACCGCGCCGTCCACCACCACGCGATCGGAGCGCGGATCGACAAAGGCCGGCAACTGCTCGACGACGGCGTCGTTGACCAGCACTCGGCCGGCGAGGATCAGCTCCTCCGCATGACGGCGCGACGCCACCCCGGCGTCCGACAGGAACCGTTGCAGACGAACACGCTTGGGGGACGTGGATTTCACGGGGCTCACTTCATCCTCGGCATCGGGCCGGCAGAGAGCTCAACGCGACGTCGGCGGCCCCTCGGGCGGTGAACCGGGGGCCGGCGCGGGCCCCTCGTCCGGCTCCGCCTCCGGCCGCTCGGGTGTGGTCTCCGGCCCGAGCATCTCCGCCAGACTGGTCTGTTCCAGCACGAGCTTTGCCGGGATGGTCTCGTCCTCACACAGTGCCGCCAGAATGCGAATGACCCGCGAGTACGGCAAACCCAGGCCGCGCAGCTCGCCGCTGTCCAGCCGCCCCGGCAGGTCGCCCAACGCCGCGATCAGGTCCACGACCCGCGGCGGCACGGTGATCTGGTCCGACATGCGGCCACCCCGCTTGGCATAAAGACGGACGTCGCTGGACCCGTCCGCCGTATGGACCGTCACGAAATCGTCCGCGTCCGCATAGAACACCGGCGGCACGACGGGCGTGCGCGGGCCGAAGACGGCGATGCGTGGCAGGCGGGTGCGGCGGACATGGATCAAGGCCGGCCCGTCGCTGTCCACCACGTCCAGAATGAAGTTGATCTGCGTCGGGTCGAGGATGTGACGAAACGTGACCGAGTGAATCTTGGGGTCACCCTGCTGCAAGAGGGCCTCGTAGGCCGCAATGCGGACCGCCGCGTCGCCATCGTCCAGCAACGGCGCGACGTAGGTGGCGATCTGGGGCGACGTGTGGCCGCCGAGCTCGCGCACCGCCAGCAGCCGCAACGAGGGTTCGCCGCGCGCGGCGAGCGCTCCCAGCACCGGCAGCGCCCCGACGTCGCCCAACCGCAGCCCCGTGCGGGCCGCGTAGAACCGCACCGCCGCATCCGCGTGGGTATAGAGGGTTTCGATGTGCGGCACGATCCCGCGGCCGGCGGCTTCCCACGTCGTCGCGAGGCGGGCCAGGTCGTCCGGCCGGGCGATGGCCGCCGCCGTCAGCTCGCGCAGCCGGCCTTCGACGACCGGCGGGCGATTGTCCACATACACCTGCGTGACCAGTTCGAGAAAGCGGTGCGGCTCGCGGACGACGGTGGGCGGCGTGCGGAGTTCGACGTAGCCGGCGCTCATCGCCTCGGCGGCGGGCGGCCGCTGTCCGAAACGTTCGTTGATTCGTCGTTCGATCGCTTTGGCCAGTTGGTAGTTCGGCCGCAACAGCATCAGCCGCACCGGCCGGTCCTCGGCCGCCCGGCCGCCCCCCAGGACGCTGCCCTGCCGCAGGGCGGCCTCGGCCGTCGCGCTCGGCCCCTCGGCGAACGGGTTCACGAACAGCGGCCCGCCGCCCTCGGCCAGCACGGCGCCCGCGATCAACCCCTGCCCGCTGGCGGCCCGGTCGAAGTACCGCATCGCCGTCGGCAACAGCAGCC
>CAYWYJ010000163.1:0-6899 GCA_964462635.1 uncultured Planctomycetales bacterium | reverse complement strand
CATTTGACTCATACGAGTCGCCGCGCACCCGCTCGCTTCGTCGCTGACGACTGGCGCGAGGATTCATCCGCGTGGCCGGGAGGGCGATGCTCCTGCCGAGCCGTTCTCCCCTGGTCGTGTTGTCGCCGCTGGCCGTGGTTGATTACAGGCCGAGTTCGGCCGCCTTCTCGAGGAACAGCCGGCGGACCGCCTGGAGGGACTGGGGGATGACCTTGGCGTTCCCGAGGATCGCCATGAAGTTCGTGTCGCCGCCCCAGCGGGGCACGATGTGGATGTGGACGTGGTCGGGCAGGCCCGCCCCGGCACAGCGGCCGAGGTTGATCCCGATGTTGAAGCCCTGCGCGTGCAGGGCCGCCTCGAGCACGCGCTTGACATCGCGGGTGCGGCAAATGAGGTCGTGCAGCACGTCGTCGGCCAGGTCTTCGAGCGCCCCGACGTGCGCCGCAGGAGCCACGAGGGCGTGCCCGCTGCTGTACGGGAAGAGATTCAGCAGGGCGATCGTCCGCGCGCCGCGCCACAGCACATGGTTCTGCTCATCGTCCTGCGGGTGCGCCACCGCCCGGCACAGAAAGCACTCCTCGGCGACCGCCGGGTGCAAATGGGCGATGTACTCCATCCGCCAGGGGGCCCACAGGCACGGTTGGAAATCCGTCATCGCGCTTCACCGGCCACGCCCGGCCACCCCCGCGTGTCTACGGAACCGAGTTCGTCGCGGGCGCCGCCGACGTCTCGACGTGGCGCAGCACGCGAATCCGCCGGCTGGCGCGATGCTCCGCGCCCTGCGGCGTCACGACGAGCACTTCCAGCGTGTAATCACCGGGCTCGGTGATGGTGCGCTGCCCGTTGACCCCGTGGCCGATCTTCTTCCCGTTCAGCGTCCACAGGAAATCGGCCGTCCGGTGCCATTCCGCCGGGCAGTCCGCCGAGTAAACCAGCAGCAGCGGCTCGAAGCCGACGGCTGACGAAACCCGCACGCCCAGTGGGGAAAGCGGCTTCTGGGGCGTTTCGGTCGGCCGGGCCGGCGTCGGCGGGGGCGTTGCCGCCGGGGCTTCCGCGGCCACCGTCGCGGCCGCCGGCGTGCCGGCGGTCATGACGGGGCGGCGCGGCGTGGTGCCCTGAGCGGGCGGCGCGGCCCGCGCCCCCAGCGTGGGGTCCGGTGACTGTTCGCCGGGCGGCTTCTGCATCTGCCCCATGTTCCCCGCCAGCAGCGCCAGCCCCGTCGGGTTCCCGTCGATCGCTTGGCGCGCGACGAGCACGCGCGGCGGGCGCGTCGGCGTCACGCTGGCGACGCGCGCGAAAAAGTCGGCCGCCGTGTCGGGTGTGCGCTCGTGCCCCAGCCGGCTGATGTGGACCCAGGCGAAGTTCTTGTAGCCGTACCCCTCGTACCAGCGGATGGCCTCGCGCGACTCGACCCGGCAGATGCCGATGTCGTTCTGCGTGGTCAGGACGAGCACAGGGTGGTAGAGCGATTGCGAAGTCTTCGCGCCATCCAGCACCGCCGCCGCGAAGTTCGATTGCCGGACCGCCAGACACGTGAAGCGGTCGGGGTGGCGGTTCAGCATGTAATGGGCCATGTACCCCCCGGATGACCAGCTCGTGGCCAACACGTGGTTCGGGTCGGCCCGTGTGGTTTGAAACACGTGGTCGAGAATGGCCAGCGTGGCCTGCTCGTCCGACTTCAGCGCCCCGTTGATGCGCCGGAGCGGGAACTCGCCGAAGAAGAAATCAAACGCGTTCAGGACCGGGGCCGCGACGACAAACCCGTACCGGTCGGCCTCCTGCTCCCATTCCAGGGCCTGGTAATAGGCCGTATCGTAGGGTTTCATCCCGTGAAATGTCACGACCAGCGGCCACCGCCGGGCGGCCCGTCCGGCGTCGTCCGCCGTCACGTAGTCCTTGGGCAGGTAGAGGTAGTACGGCCGCCGCGTCGTCGGCTCGACGACCCGCTCCAGCCGTCCCTCGCCGCGGGGCTGCGGGACCGCGCAGCCGGTCAGCCCCAGCAGGAGCGCCCCGGCCAAGACGGCCCCCACCCACCGCCGGCACCCGGATGCTGCAAGAAGAAGTTGATGCACAAGTCGTCCTACCGCGTTATCGGAACCCGCGCCAGCACGGTCACGGGCAGTCCGCAACCTCCGAGCTCCGGGGCACCCAGGGCGTCCGCCGTCGTCCGTTGCGCATTCACGCTATCGGGGCCGGGCAGCGTCCAGTTGACCTCGCTGAAGGCACCGCGCCACGGTCGCCCTGGATTTGTAGTGTAGCCGCAAACCCTGCCGGCTCCAACCGACGATTGGCCAATCGGCGCCTGTCGGCTATAAGAACGTCTGTCCGAACCCCGCACGCCAGTGCGGGGCGAAGCGGCCCACCCCTTGCGTGGTGGGTTCTGCGAGCAGCTCTACGGACCGCCGGCTGGGAGCGCGAGGTGCCGGTGCCCTCGATCATTCACGACGCCACGATAGTGAACCCGCTCGCCCCCGGCGGCGTGCGCGTGCTGCCCCATCACAGCCTGGTATTCGACGACGGCCGCGTAACGGAACTGGATGCCGCCGACCTGTTCCAACAACGCCTCGCGGCCGGCGAGTTCGCCGAGGTCATCGCCGGCGACCGGTACATCGTGATTCCGGGCCTGGTGAACACCCACCATCATCTCTACCAATCGCTGACCCGCGGCCTGCCCGCCGCCCAGCAACTCCGACTCTTCGACTGGCTGCGGACGCTTTACGCGCGGTGGCGCGACCTCGACGCGCACGCCGTGCGTTTGGCGGCCCAGGTGAGCATTGCCGAGCTGCTCCGGCACGGTTGCACAACCACGACCGACCATTTCTACATGCTGCCGCCGGGGCGGGACGTGCGACTGGAGGCTGTGCTCGAAGCCGCCGAGCGGCTGGGCATTCGGCTGCACCTGTGCCGCGGGAGCATGAGCCTGGGGCGCGGGGCGGGCGGACTGCCGCCCGATGATTGCGTGGAGCACGAGGCCGACATCCTGGCCGACTGCGTGCGCGTGCTCGACGCCTACCACGATCCCCGTCCCTACGCGCTGCGCCGGATCGACCTGGCCCCCTGCTCGCCGTTCAACGTGACGCGCGAGCTGATGCGGGACACGCGGACGCTGGCGCGCGAGCGCGGCGTGCTGTTGCACACGCACCTGGCCGAGACGCGCGCGGAGGAGGCGTTCTGCCTGGAACGCTATCGCTGCCGCCCGGTGCAATACCTGGCGGACCTCGACTGGCTGGGGCCGGACGTCTACCTGGCCCATGCCGTGTGGCTCAACGAGGCGGAGATCGAGCTCCTGGCCCGGACGGACACCGCCGTCAGCCTGTGCCCCACCTCCAACATGCGCCTCGGCAGCGGCCTGCCGCGCATCGAGCGCCTGCGGGCGGCGGGCGTGCGACTGGCACTGGGCGTGGACGGCTCCAGCAGCAACGACGCGGGCAATCTGCTGGCGGAAATGAAGCAGGCGCTCCTCGTCGCCCGCGTGGGGGCCACGCTGGCGGCCGTGCCCGAGTCGGCCGGGGCCCCGCTGTTCCCGGTCGCGGAGGCATTCCGCCTGGGCACCGTGGGCGGGGCGGCCTGCCTGCACCGCCCCGAGCTGGGGCACCTGAATCCCGGGGCGGCGGCGGATTTCGCGCTCTTCCGCATGGACGACATCGCACTGGCCGGCGCGGCGGCGCACGACCCGCTGGCGGCCCTGGTCCTGTGCGACCCGCCGCCCGCGGACCGGGTCTACGTCGCCGGTCGTCTCGTCGTGCGGGACGGGCGCGTGACGGCGTTGGACGAGACGGCCCTGGGGCGTGAGTTCAACGATCTGGTCGCGGCCCGGTTCCGCTGAGCGGGTTGCCCTGCCGCGCGTCGCGGGGGTCACGCCGCGCGCAGAACGCCCATCAGAACCCCGCACGCCAGTGCGGGGCCAGCCGCCCCACCACTTGCGTGGGGGATCCTGTTGGCCGCGTTCAGGGGGGACTCGGACCGCATGTTTCGGCGGGGCCCGGGCTCGCCGGGTTGTTGGGGGGCGTCAGCTTGCGTTGCAGGGCCGGCAGGTCGCGGTTGGGCACGATCGTGAGGTAGGGCGGCTTGAGGATGCCGGCGGACATCACCGTACGGATGGCCTCTTCCACGCTCCAGTCAAGCTCGGTGATGTCGGCCCGCTTCACGATCTGAAGATAGCCGGTGGTGGGGTTGGGCGTGGTGGCGATGAAGACGGAGCACAGCTCTTCGCCGGTGAGGGAGTCGGGAAACACGTTGGTGATGAAGCCGACGGCCCGCATCCGCTGGTCGGGGAAGGCCACCAGCGCAACGCGCTGGAAGTTCTGCGTCTGATCGCCGGCGAAGCTGCCCAGAATCTGCTTCAAGCCGCGGTACACGGTCTTGATCAGCGGCACGCGGTCGAGGAGCTGCTCCATCGTGTCGATGAACCGCCGGCCGAAGATGTTGGCCGCGAAGAGCCCGACGAAGTAGAGGAAGAAGATAGTCAGCAGGACGGAGAGGACGCCAACCCCCCACTGCCAGTACCACGGCACCAGCTTGAAGAACTGCTCCGGGGAGGGGGGCAAGGGCAACGCCTGAAGCTCTTCCCAGCGGGCGAAATCGAACTTGAGCCCCCGGAGATACGGCTCGCCCAGCGGGCTCAGCAGGAACGCTTTCACCAGCCAGGCCGACGCGTCCCGCATCCACACGAAGATGAGCTTGACCACCCACAGCGTCACCAGCAGCGGGAGGATCGTGATGACCCCGGCGGTGATCCGCGAACGAATCAGCGCCCGCAGCGTCGCCCCCAGGCGACTGCGTTTGGGCTTGTGCGGCTCGTGGGGCGTCGCGCGCGTCATCCTGCACACCGGTGGGGCCGCCCCGGCCACGGGCCCCGAGCACGCCAACATACCGCGTCACCCGCCGGCGGCAAGCGCCGCCGTGCCGCAGGCGTACCGGCGGCGGGACGAAGTTGTGCCGTCAGGAGTCCTCGCCAACCCCGGGCGTGGGCGCGCCAGGCGGTCCGTCATCCAGACCGCGCGACCTCAGCCCTTCTTCTCAATCTTCGCCCATGTGTCCTTCAGCGACACCGTGCGGTTGAAGACCAGTCGGCGTGCGGGGCGCTCGGCCGCTCCCTGACGGTCGCGGTGCGGACCGGCCGCGCCACGGCCGCTCAAACTCGGATCGGCCGGCTCCGAATCGGGGTCCACGGTGAAATAGCCGTGCCGCTCGAACTGGAACCGCGCCCCGACGGGCGCGTACGCGACGCTCGGCTCCAGCCACGCGGGCTGGATGACCTCCAGCGAGTGGGGGTTCAAGTTGCTCTTCCAGTCCCGCGCGCCGGCGGGCGTCTCGGGGGCTTCGTCGATGTCGGACGCGGAGGCGGCATCAACAATCGCCTTCGCCGCCGCACTCGGCCCGCTACTAGCCCCCTTGCCACCTGGCGCCACTACCCCGGGCGTCGCCACTCCCGCGGCCCCTTGACCCCTTGGCCCCTCGACCCCTTCCGCCACATCATCCGGGTCCGGCTTCGTGAACAGGTGGTCGTACAGCCGCACCTCGCACGCGACGGCGTGCTCCGCCGACACCCAGTGCAGCGTGCTCTTGACCTTCCGCCCGTCGGGCGCGTCGCCGCCGCGGGTGTTCGGGTCGTACGTCGCATGCACCTCGACCACGCGGCCGGCGGCGTCCTTCACGCACCCGGTACACTTCACGAAGTACGCATACCGCAGCCGGACCTCGTTGCCGGGATACAGCCGCCAGTACTTCGGCGGCGGCGTCTCGCGGAAATCGTCCTGCTCGATGTACAGCACCTTACCAAACGGCACCTTCCGTGTGCCCGCGGCGGGGTCTTCCGGATTGTTAATCGCCTCCAGCCACTCGACCTGCCCGTCAGGGTAGTTGTCGATGACCAGCTTGAGCGGCCGCAGCACGCCCATCACGCGCGGGGCGGTCTTATTCAGGTACTCGCGGACGCAGTGCTCCAACAGCGCGATGTCCACCGTGCTCTCGACCTTCGACACGCCGATCCGCCGGCAGAACTCGCGGATCGCCTCCGGCGGCACGCCCCGGCGGCGCAGGCCGGCGATGGTCGGCATCCGCGGGTCGTCCCAGCCACGGACCTGTCCCTCTTTGACCAGCGTCAGCAGCCGGCGTTTGCTCATCACCGTGTAGGTGAGGTTCAGCCGGGCAAACTCGATTTGCTGGGGGTGGTGGATCTTCTTGCCCCACGGTCCGGAGCCGTCGTCGGTGCGCCCGCTGTTGACGGCGTCAATGAACCAGTCGTACAGCGGGCGGTGGTTCTCGAACTCCAGCGTGCAGATGCTGTGCGTGATCCCCTCGATCGAATCCTCGAAGCCGTGGGCCCAGTCGTACATCGGGTAGATGCACCACTTCGTGCCGGTGTTGTGGTGGGCGGCGTGGACGATGCGGTACATGACCGGGTCGCGCATGTTGAGGTTGGGGTGCGCCATGTCGATCCTAGCCCGCAGCGTCCGCGAGCCATCGGGGAACTCACCCTTCCGCATCCGCTCCAGCAGGTCGAGGTTCTCCTCGACCGGGCGATTGCGGTGCGGGCTCTCGCGGCCCGGCAGCGTCAACGTGCCGCGCGTGCGACTGACCTCCTCCGGCGACAGGTCGCAGACGTACGCCAGCCCCTTCTTCACCAGCTCGACCGCCCACGCGTACATCTGGTCGAAGTAGTTGCTGCCCCACAGCACGCCGGCCTCGGGATCATCGTCGCGCTGCCCGACCCACTCGGCCCCCAGCCACCGCACGTCGGCGATGATCGACTGGACGTACTCCTCCTCCTCCTTCGTCGGGTTCGTGTCGTCCATCCGCAGGTTGAACGTCCCGCCATACTCGACCGCCAGCCCGTAATTCAGGCAGATGCTCTTGGCGTGGCCGATGTGCAGGTAGCCGTTGGGCTCCGGCGGAAA
>CAYWYJ010000162.1:0-7116 GCA_964462635.1 uncultured Planctomycetales bacterium | reverse complement strand
TGTTTACCCGGGGCGAGACGCAGGCCATGGTGGTCTGCACCCTCGGCACCGCCCGCGACGAGCAGGTCATCGACGACCTGATCGAGGAATACAGCAAGAAGTTCATGCTGCACTACAACTTCCCGCCGTTCTCGGTGGGCGAGGTGCGGCGAATCATGGGGCCGGGACGGCGGGAGATCGGCCACGGGGCGCTGGCCGAGCGCAGCCTGGAGGCGGTGCTGCCCGGTCCGGAGAACTTTGCCTACACGATTCGGCTGGTCAGTGACATTCTGGAGTCCAACGGCTCCAGCTCGATGGCGTCGGTGTGCGGCGGGTCGCTGGCGCTGATGGACGCCGGGGTGCCGATCGCGGGCGCGGTGGCCGGCATCTCGATCGGGCTGGTCATGGATGACGACGGCAAGTACAAGCTGCTGGCCGATATTATTGGAACCGAGGACCACTACGGCGACATGGACTTCAAGGTCGCCGGCACGCGCAAGGGCATCACCGGGGTGCAACTGGACATCAAGGCGACCGGGCTGCCGCTGAAGATCATGCGGGAGGCGCTGAAGCTGGCCCACAAGTGCCGGATGCACATCCTCGACGAGATGGAGAAGGCGATCGCCGCGCCGCGGCCCGAGATCAGCCCCTATGCCCCGCGGCTGCTGACGGTGAAGATCAACCCGGAGAAGATCGGGAAGCTGATCGGGCCGGGCGGCAAGTCGGTCAAGGCGATTCAGGCGGAGACCGGGGCGGACATCGACATCGAGGACGACGGCACCGTCCTGATCTCGTGCCTCAACGCCGAGGGGGCCGAGCGGGCCCGCGAGATGGTGCTGCGGATTACCGAAGACGTGCAGGTCGGCCGGATTTACGAGGGCCGCGTCATCAGCATCAAGGATTTCGGCGCATTCATCGAGATCCAGGACGGCCAGGACGGCCTGTGCCACATCAGCGAGCTGGCCGAGAACTACGTAAAGCAGGTCTCGGAAGTCGTGAAAATCGGCGACCTGGTCAAGGTAAAAGTCATTGCTATCGACGACCAGGGGAGGGTAAAATTGTCACGGAAGGCCGCACTCAAGGCGGCCAAGGAGACCGCCGAGGCGCCGGCGTAGGAGTTGCCGCCCCTCGGTGCCGCGCTGGGCCGAAATAAGTTACCGGACGAATCCCGTCAGGGCCGGTCACATCGTCCTGTCGTATCGCCCGCTCGGGCCGGGATTCACGTTGCCGGAAGTGGGCATCCGGCGGCAGTCCGGGGCAGTGCGCCCGAGGACAGGCGGGCCGCGCACGTGAGTCGTCCCGGGGCCATATCTGGACGACTCTCGGAGGTCGTGCTCATGGCGGCCGGGAATGTGAAGTGGTTTGACACGAAGAAGGGCTACGGGTTCATCATTGGGCCGGAGGGCAAGGACGTTTTCGTTCACTATTCGAGCATCGACGGCGAGGGCTTCCGCTCGTTGCGCGAAGGCGACACCGTCGAGTATGAGCTGGTCGAAACCCCCAAGGGGCTGGCCGCCACTCACGTCCGGCTGCCGGTCCACCAGACGCGCTAGGGTCCCGGGCGGCGCCGGAGGCGCCGCGGCCCGGGCGGGTTGGGGGAGGGGCTGGAGATTCTGTCGCGCGGACCCGGACGGAACCGGTCCGGTACCGTGTTGCCGAGGCACACGAACGCCGCGGGCCCGGGCGGCCGGCCCGTCGAAATCCGTCCGCGCGCGTTGATTCGCACGGGCGTTTCGGTTTACTTGGTAGCGTGGGCAGGGAGCCCCGACGGCCGGTTCGCGGCCGTGGTCTGTTGTTCCGGCGAGGGAGCGCGTGGCCACGTTGATCGTCTTGCAGGGGCCCGACAAGGGACGCACGCTGCGCACCAGCGACGAAGTCGTCGTGATCGGGCGCGGGGGTACGCAAGTTCCCCTCACCGACCCGACCATCAGCCGCCGGCACGCCGAGCTGCGCGTCACCGACGGCAACTGGCTGATCGCCGACCTGGGCAGCGCCAACGGGACGTACGTCAACGGGGTGCGGCTCCAGCGGCCGGCGCGGCTGAAGCACGGCGACCAGATTCGCGTCGGCAGCACGCTCCTGGTGTATGCGGGCGACGAATCGGTCCAGCAGTATTCCGGCGCGGGGATCCCCACCGACCTCGTCACGCTCGATGCCGGTAGCGCGACCGTCGATGCCTCGGTGGTCGCCACGCTGCCGTCCAGCGAGGACAGCCTGGTACTGGCGGCGCCGGAGACGGCGTACGCCGTGCGGGCCTGGAACGTCATGCGGGCGCTGACGGAGGTCATCGCCGGCCTGCTGCCGCCGGACCAACTGCTGGCCCGTCTGCTGGACATCATCTTCGAGGAGGCGGAAGTCGATCGCGGCGTGATTTTCGTCCGCGACGAAGAGACCGACGAGCTGCTGCCGGAGGTGGTGCGCCTGCGCGGGGCGGGGCCGACGCGCGAGGTCAACGGGGAGTCGATCATCGCCTCGCGGACGATCATCAACCACGTCGTGCAGTCGCACGAGGGCGTGCTGTGCTCGAACGTGGTGGCGGACAAGCGGTTCCAGAGCGGCAAGAGCGTGCTGAACCTCGGCATGCGCTCGGTGATCTGCGCCCCGATCGTGGCCCGCGACCGCGTGCTGGGCGTGATCCACCTCGACTGCCCGGTGACGCGGCACACCTACAACGAGCACGAATTGCGGCTGATCGTCACGATCGGCTACCAGGCCGGGCTGGCGATTGAGAACGCGCGGCTCGTGCAGGCCAACCTCCAGCGCGAGCGCCTGGCCGCCGCCGGCGAGGCGCTGGCCTACCTCTCGCACTACATCAAGAACGTGCTGCAAGGGATGCGGAGCGGGGCGGACCTGGTCAATCGCGGCCTGGCGCAGGAGGACCTGCCGCTGGCGGCCCAGGGCTGGCGGATCGTCGAGCGCAATCTCGACCGGTCGTACAACCTGATGCTCAACATGCTGGCCTTCAGCAAGCCGCGCGAGCCGCGCCTCGAACCGCTCCAGCTCAACCGCATCGTCGAGGAGGTGGTCGAACTCGTCCAGAAGCAGGCCGACGTCAAGAAGGTCGTCCTGCTGACCGACCTCGACGAGCACGCGCCGGCGGTCCCGCTGGATTACGACGGCATCCATCAGGTCGCGCTGAACATCCTGACCAACGCCATCGACGCCGTCGCCCCCGACACCGGCGTCATCAACGTCCGCACGCACTTCGACCCGGACGCGCAGACCCTTCGCCTGTCGATCGCGGACAACGGCCCGGGCGTGCCCCCCGACCAACGCGACAAGATCTTCGAGCCCTTTCACTCGACGAAGGGCCACGGCGGAACAGGGCTGGGGCTGACCGTGGCCCGGAAGATCGTCCAGGAGCTCGGCGGGCGCATCGAACTGGTCAGTCCGCCCGAGGGCGGCGCGGAGTTCCGTGTGCATCTGCCGGCCGCCCGGGGCGAACCGTCGGTGGCGGGGGACACCCGCGGGCCGGCCGCCTGAATGGGCATTCAGGATCATGGGACGCCAACCGGGAGGGCGAGCCTCCCGGCGCGCCGCAGCTCGACAATCCCGGCGCGCCACGGCTCGGCAGGCCGGCAGGGTCGCCGCAGGAGACAGCCTCGCCCTCCCGTGTCGCACGAGCGTGAATGCTCATTCCGGCGGGGGCGTCCGAGAAAGTCCCGTCGCATAGTGAACCGGGCCCCGGCGACGGTGCGCGGTGGGAGCGGTTGCGGGGTGGGCTTCACATCGTCGGCCAAGCCGGCCGATGGATATTCGGGGTGCGCGCCGACCCGCACCCCGTCACGAAGGGGCCTGGTCATGCCAATGCCGAGTGCGGCGGTCCCGTTGCCGATGCGCGCCGTCCACGCCGATCCCCTCGCCGGTACCGGAACGTTTCTCTGGATGTGGCGGGTGACGGTGTACCTGGGCCTGCTGCTGGCGTTCGTGCTGGGCGGAACCGCGGTGCGTGTCGCGGCCGTCGCCGGGGCGCTTCTGGTCCCGCTGGCGGATCGCTCCGGGGCCGGCCGCCACCTGGTCCACACGGCCGGCCTGGTGATCGGTCTGCTGATGGTCCCACTGTTCGGGGTCCCGTTCGGCCACGCGCTGGCGCCCCATCTCGGCCTGCCGTTGGGCATGTTGATCGGGTGTCTGACGGTGTTCGTGGCCGCGACACTCGCGGCCGGGCTGGCCGGGCGCCGCCTGTTTGGGCCGCTGCGCCGACATCGGTACCTCTACGTGGCGGACCGCTCGGCGGGGTCGCTGCTGGGGGTGGCGGAGGGCGCGGTGGTGGCGGCGGCCCTGACGTGGGTGCTCCACCTGCTCGGACCCACAATCTACCTGTACTCGGAACGCTGGGCGGCCACGCACCCGACCGCCGCCGGGATGCTGCGCGCGGTGGACGCGCTGGCGCGCGGGATGACGATCGAGGACCCCTTCGGCCGCTGGGCTGCGGGCGTGAACCCGCTGCTGCACGTTCCCTGTGTCCGCACGGCGGCGGCGGTGGCGGAGGTGACGGCGGACCGCGAGACCTTCTGGCAGGCGTTTGACGACGGGGTGTTTGACGACCTGCTGCAAGAACCCGCGGTCCAGGAGCACTATCAGGCGTTTCGCGGCGACGCCACGCTGCGCCGCGCGGCGAAGTACCGGGACCTGACGACGCTGCTGAGCAGCCCGCAGTTCGCCGCCGCCATGGCCGACGACGAGTTCTGCCGGGCCGTGGCGCGGCACTGGCCGGAGGTGCGGGCGCGGGCCACCGATGCGAAGATCGCGCGGCTGCGCGAATTGACGGCCAAGCTCGATGCGCCCACCCGGGCCAAGGTGCGGCAGGCCGAACAACGCGCCGGCGAGTTCGGCATTCGGCTGCCGTAAGCGACCGCCACGCGCCCGGGGCGTCCGACGACGCGTCGGGCGTCTGGCGACCCGCGGGGCCGGCTCGCATAATCCCCCTCATGCTGCGCTACGCCCTGCGCCGGCTGGCCACGTTCCCGCTCCTGCTGGCGGTGATCTACGGCAGCGCGGTCCTGCTCATCATGGCGGCGCCGGGCGAGGGGCTGGAAAGCGGCGAGCGCGAGCTGCCGCCGGAGGTGCTCGCCGCCAAGCGCGTGGCGTACAACTATGACCAGCCCTGGTGGCAGCGGTACTTCTGGACGTGGCCGAAGCGGCTGGTGTGGGACGGGGACCTGCCGGCGCATCAGTACGAGGATTGGACGGTCGTCGAAATCCTGCGGTCGGCGCTGCCGGTGTCGCTGCAACTGGGGGTGCTGGCGCTGTGCTTGGCGGTGCTGTTGGGGCTGACGGGCGGGGTGGTGGCGGTCGCGTTTCGCGGCCGGTGGCTCGAACACCTGTCGATCGGGTTGTGCCTGGTCGGCATCTCGCTGCCGACGTTTGTCATCGGCGCCGCGCTGCTGATCGTCGTTGGGCTGTGGCTGCGCGCGGTGCCGGTCGGCGGCTGGGGCCGGCCGGCCCAGGCGCTGCTGCCGGCGATCACGCTGGCGCTGCCGTATGCGGCGTACATCGCCCGTCTGACGCGGACCGCGCTCCTGGATGTCTATGCGGAGGATTTCATTCGCACGGCCCAGGCCAAGGGCCTGAGCGAGACGCGCGTGCTGCTGGACCACGCGCTACCGCACGCGCTGCTGCCGGTGCTGAGCTACCTCGGGCCGGCGGCGGCGGCGATCTTCACGGGGTCGTTCGTGGTTGAGAAGGTGTTCTCGGTCCCAGGCATGGGCACGCACGTCGTCGAGTCCATCCACAATCGGGACCAGAGCCTCATCCTGGCCACCGTGATGGTCTACGCGGTCCTGCTGGCCGGCTTCAATCTGCTGGTGGACCTGCTCTACGGGCTCGTTGATCCGCGGATTCGCGTGGGGGCGCGGACCGCATGAGCACGCCGGCGCTGGATTCCTGGCGACGCTTTCGGCGGCATCGCGCGGCGGTGCTCAGCGCCGTCCTGCTCCTGCTGCTGCTGGTGGGCTCGTTCGGCCTGTTGCCCTGGTCGGTGCGCGGGATGCGCACGCAGCAGCTTCAAGCGGCGCGCCAGCCTCCATCGCCCGCGTACCCCCTCGGCACGGACGAAGTGGGCCGCAGCCTGCTGTGGCGGATGCTATACGGCGGGGCCGTCTCGCTGAGCCTGGGGCTGCTGGCGGCGGGACTGGCCGTGGGGATCGGCACGGCGTATGGGGCGGTGGCGGGATATGTCGGCGGACGCTGCGACGCCGTGATGATGCGGATCGTGGATGTCCTCTACGCTCTGCCGACGCTGCTGCTGGTGATGCTGTTCACCGTGTCGATCGGCGGCGTGCTGCAACGCGGCTTGTCGCTGAGCGGCGAAACCGCCCGGTTCGTCGTACTGGCCCTGGCGATCGGCGGCGTGAGTTGGCTAACGGTCGCCCGCGTGGTGCGCGGACAAGTGCTCTCGCTCCGCGAGCAGCCGTTCGTCGAGGCCGCCCGGGCCCTCGGCCTGCCGACGCACCGCATTCTGTTGCGGCACCTGCTGCCCAACCTCGCCGGCCCGATCATCGTGTTTGCCACGTTGACCGTCCCGCAAGCGATTCTTCAGGAGTCGTTCCTGAGTTTTCTCGGCGTCGGCGTGCAGCCGCCGCAGGCGACGTGGGGTTCACTGGCGGCGGACGGCGTGCGGGCGCTGAACCCGGTCCGGTTCGACTGGTGGCTGGTCGCGTTTCCGGGGGCCGCGCTGGCGGTGACGCTGCTGGCGCTCAACTTCGTGGGCGACGGGTTACGAGACGCCCTGGACGTGCGCCGCGGCGTCGGGGCCGCGGGGCGGTCGGTCGCAGGCTGAGCATTCAGGGGCACTTATGGGAATCTCAAGGGGGGAGTTGATTTGCCCGATGATTGTGCGTACCTTAGCGGACTGCCCCGCTTGGGGATTAGTGTAACGGTAGCACGACTGACTCTGGATCAGTTAGTCCAGGTTCGAATCCTGGATCCCCAGTTGACCGGGGCGGCGCGAGCGTTTACACTTTATACGGAACGCTCACGGCCGTTGATGGTCGCTGTCGGTTCCGCTGTCGGACTTGCGGAGCAGATCAACGGCTGGTAGAATACGTTCGTAGTTTTTACCGAGCCCCAAACCCCGGGCCGGACTGCGTCGGCGTACGTGTCCCCCCCCGCACGTCCCGACCGCCGGCCCACTTT
>CAYWYJ010000161.1:0-7159 GCA_964462635.1 uncultured Planctomycetales bacterium | reverse complement strand
TGGCGTTGGCGGCCGCGGTCGCCGCGTACGACTCCGACCCGGAAGTCGCCGCCTACTGGCAGGACGTGTATGAGGCCCTGATTCAGTAGGTTCCGGCGCGGTACGCCATGGGCCACGGCCGGAGCGGCGCGTCCAATGGCGTGCCTGCATGGTGGTGTGCGGACAGGAGACATCAGCGGTGATGGCCAGACGGAATCTGGTGACATCGGCCCGTTCGGGCGGTGGTGACCCGGACCAGGGAACAGGGAACGGAGCGCGGCGCGCCGGGTTCCCGACTCCTCCGCTTCGCGGACCCCAGACCCCGGGTCCGGAATGGCGAGACGCGAGCTCGGACACGGATGAAGCGCCTGTGCGGCCCTTCTTGAATTCTGCCTTTGAACCTGTGAATTGCCCATGAATCCTCCCAATGCCCCGCTGGTGACGACGATCAAGGAGCGCTGCCGGCTCTGCTACACCTGCGTGCGCGAGTGCCCGGCCAAGGCGATCCGCATCACGGCGGGGCAGGCCGAGGTGCTGGTGGACCGCTGCATCGGCTGCGGCAACTGCGTGCGCGTGTGCAGCCAGGGGGCCAAGCAGGTCTTCAGCGAAATCGAGATCGTCGAGCAGTTGCTGCAGAGTGGGACGCCCGTCGCCGCCGTCATCGCCCCTAGTTTCCCGGCCGAGTTCAGCGACATTGAGTACGAGTTCTTCGTCGGCATGGTGCGGAACCTCGGGTTTGCCCGCGTCCATGAAGTCGGCTTCGGGGCCGACCTCGTGGCCGCCGAGTACCAGAAGCTGCTCCGGGAGCCCGGCCCGCGGCGGTACATCGCGACGACGTGTCCGGCGATCGTGGCGTACGTCGAGCGCTACCACCCGGAGCTGGTGCCCGCGCTGGCCCCGATCGTGTCGCCCATGCTGGCGACGGCGCGGGCGCTGCGGCGGCTGTTCGGCCAGAACCTCAAGATCGCCTTCATCGGCCCGTGCATCGCCAAGAAGGGCGAGGCGGACAGCGAGCGGGTGGAGGGCGAGATCGACGCCGTGCTCACTTTCGTCGAGCTGCGCGAGATGCTGCGGCGCCACGCGATCAAGCCCGAGTCGGTGACGCCCAGCGACTTCGACCCCCCGCACGCCGGCACCGGCGCGCTGTTCTCCATCAGCCGCGGGATGCTCCAGGCCGCCCAGCTCAACGAGGACCTGCTCGAGGCGCAGATTGTGGCGGCGGACGGACGGAGCGAGTTCGTCGAGGCCATCCGCGAGTTCGAGGGCGGCGACCTCGATGCGCGGCTGCTCGAAATCCTGTGCTGCAACGGCTGCATCATGGGGCCCGGCATCAGCCGGCAGGCCCCGCTGTTCAGCCGCCGGGCCCAGGTCAGCCGCTACGCCAAGCGCCGCATCGCCGACGCCGACCGTGAGCGCTGGCACGACCACTGGTCCGAGCTGGCCGATCTGAACCTGCGGCGCGGCTTCACGGCGTACGACCGGCGGATCACGCTGCCGTCGGAGGTGGAGATCGCGGAGATTCTGGTGCGGCTGGGCAAGCGCCAGCCGGAGGACGAGCTGAATTGCGGGGCGTGCGGGTACGAGACGTGCCGCGAGCACGCGGTGGCGATCTACAAGGGGTTGGCCGAGAGCGAGATGTGCCTGCCCTATACGATCGAGCAGCTCAAGCGGACCTGCGCCGACCTGGAGGTCTCGAACGAGCGGCTGGCCAGCGCGCAGGAAGCACTGATGCAGTCGGAGAAACTGGCGAGCATGGGGCAGCTCGCCGCCGGCATCGCCCACGAGGTGAACAACCCGCTCGGCACGGTGCTGATGCTGTCGCACACGCTGCTGGACGAGGTCGGCCACGAGAGCCCGTTGCGCGAAGACCTGGCCCTGATGGCCAGCGAGGCCGACCGCTGCCGCAAGATCGTCTCGGGGCTGCTGCAATTCGCCCGCAAGAACAAGGTGGAAGCGCGGACGACCAACCTGTGCGGACTGGTGGAGAAAACCGCCCGGGCGTTGCGCATCCCCGCCGGCGTCACGGTCCGGTTCGAGCACGCGGAGGAAGACCTGCGGGCCGAGATCGACCGCGACCAGGTCGCCCAGGTGCTTACGAACCTCATCAACAACGCCGTCGACGCCATGCCGAACGGGGGGACGCTGACGCTGCGGACCAGCGGCAACGAGCGCGATGTGCGGATTCAGATCGTGGACACCGGCGTGGGAATCCCGCCGGAGAACCGCAAGAAAATCTTTGAGCCGTTCTTCACGACCAAGGCCCCGGGCAAGGGGACGGGGCTGGGTCTGTCGGTGACGTACGGGATCGTGAAAATGCACCAGGGCGACATTCGCGTGGAGTCCAACGCCGACCCCCAGGTCGGCCCCACGGGAACGACGTTCACGGTGACGCTGCCGCGGCAGCGGCCGAAGATGTGAACACGGAGCGGCGCATGGCGCGGACGATACTGATCGTCGATGACGACCTCGACTTTCTGACCCAGATGCGGCTGCAACTGGAGGCTGTGGGGTACGATGTGGTCACCGTCGAGACGGCCCAGGCGGCCCGGGAGCGCGTCGCGCGCCAGCGGCCCGATCTCGTCCTGGTCGACCTGATGATGGAGCAACCCGACGCCGGCTTCAGCCTGTGCTACCACATCAAACGCCACGACCCCACGGTCCCGGTCGTGATCGTGACCGCCGTGACCTCGGCGACGGGCCTGAGCTTCGACGCGGAGACCGACGAGGAGCGGGCGTGGGTGAAGGCCGACGCGCTGCTGGCCAAGCCCGTGCGATTCGAACAGTTGGAACGGGAGCTCCAACGCCTGTTGAAGGATTGATCATGGACACATTACGCGTGCTGGTGGTGGATGACGAGGCCGGAATGCGGCACGCGGTCCTGCGCGCCCTGCGGCCCTTCCACGTCCACCTGCCCGACGTGGAAGGGGAGGTCTGCTTCGACGTCGAACAGGCCTCTAGCGGCGAGGAGGCCCTGGCCCTGCTCAGCATCCGCCAGCCCGACCTCATGCTTCTCGACCACAAAATGGGCGGCATGAGCGGCGTGGAGGTGCTCGACGAACTCCGCCGCCAGGAACGCGACATCCTCACGATCATGATTACCGCCTTTGCGACGTTGGAGACGGCGGTGCGGGCGACGAAGTCCGGGGCGTTCGATTTCCTGGCCAAGCCGTTCACCCCGGACGAACTCAAGGAGACCGTCCGCAAGGCCACCGGTCACCTGATGATGCAGCGGCAGGCCCGCAAGCTGGCCGCCGAGAAGCGCCGCATCCGCTTCGAGTTCATCAGCGTGCTGGGCCACGAGCTGAAGGCCCCGCTGGCGGCGATCGAGGGCTACCTGCACATCGTCCGCGACCAGGCGCTCGGTAGCGACCTGCCGGCCTACAAGGATGTCATCGAACGCTGCCTCGTCCGCAGTGAAGGCATGCGCAAGCTCATTCTCGACCTGCTGGATATGACGCGCATCGAATCCGGCGAGAAACGCCGCGAGCTGACCCGGGTGGACGTGCGGGCGATCGCGCGGTCGGCCGTCGAGACGGTGAAGCCCGCCGCCGATCAGCGCCACGTGGCGGTCGCGCTGGCCGAGGACGGGCCGGTCGAGATGACGGCCGATCGCGCGGAGATCGAGATCATCTTCAACAACCTGCTCTCAAACGCGGTGAAATACAACCGCGACGGCGGCCGGGTGGATGTAACCCTTCACGCCGACGAACAGCGCGTCACGATCGCCGTCGCCGACACGGGCATCGGCATGACGCCCGAGGAGGCCGCCAAGCTGTTCAACGACTTCGTGCGGATCAAGAACGACAAGACCCGCGACATCCTCGGCAGTGGGCTGGGGCTGTCGCTGGTGAAGAAGCTGGCGTTGATGTACGGCGGCGACGTGAGGGTGACCAGCCGGCCGGACGTCGGCAGTACGTTTACCGTGACGTTGCAGCGGGACTACAAACCCCCCGCGGTGGATGATGCAGCGGTCCGAACTACTCCGTTGGCTGCGCGAAGCTGACGAGCGACGGCTGGAGTCGCTCTGGGCCCGCGCCGACACCGTCCGACGCGAACACGTCGGCGACGCCGTCCACTTGCGCGGTTTGATCGAGATCAGCAACCACTGCGTCCGGCGTTGCGCGTACTGCGGCCTGCGGGCCGAGAACACGCGGCTCCAACGTTACCGCATGACTGCGGATGAAGTGGTGGCCTGTGCCCGACAGGCAGCGGAGTTGGGGTATGGCACGGTCGTGCTCCAAGCCGGCGAAGACCCGGCGCTGACGGCGGATTGGGTCGCGGACCTCGTGCGCCGGATCAAGGCGGTTGCGTTGAACCGCCCTCCCTTCCAGGTCGCCACCGGCGACTCGCTGCGGCGAGGAGGGGTTGGGGGAGGGTCGAGGCGTCCGCCGTTCGACGGCGATCGCACCGACGCCATGATTACGGGGGAGCTGGCGGGCACGGGACAGCCGCCGGGAGGGCGAGCCTCCCGGCGAACCGCGGCTCGGCAGGAGCCTCGCCCTCCCATGTCGCATGAACGTGAATGCCCCCCCAGGCGGCGGGCTCCACTAGCCAGTGGCGAGAACGAGGCCGGTCTGGCCGTGACGCTGAGCTTGGGTGAGCAGGATGAAGCCACGCTGCGGGCGTGGCGCGACGCCGGCGCCGACCGGTATCTGCTGCGCTTCGAGACCTCCAACCGGACCCTGTTCGACCGCATACACCCGCCGCGCCCGGGCCGCCGTTCCGATCGCCTCGCGCTGCTGCGTGTCTTGCGCGACCTGGACTACGAAGTCGGCAGCGGCATCATGATCGGCATTCCGGGCCAGACTTACGACGATCTGGCCGACGACATCGAGCTGTTCCGCGACCTGGACCTGGACATGATTGGCGTCGGCCCGTGGCTGCCGCACCCCGACACGCCGCTGGGGGCGGGGATCGACGGAGTGGGGGTTGAGGGAATGAGGGAGCAGGGCCGCGACGTGCCCACCGAGTTGCCCCCCCTCCCTTCCAGGTTGCCACCGGCGACTCGCTGCGGCGAGGAGGGGTTGGGGGAGGGTCGAGACTCCCACCCCCACCCAACCTCCCCCTGGAAGGGGGAGGCGTGGCAGGTGCTCAACACCGAGCTGATGACCTACAAAGTCGTCGCCCTGGCCCGGCTGGTGTGTCCGCGGGCGAATATCCCGAGCACGACGGCCCTGGCGACGCTGAATCGTGACAGCGGCCGCGAGCTGGGCCTCCAGCGCGGCGCGAACGTCGTGATGCCAAACCTGACGCCGCCGGCGTATCGTCGGCTGTATGAGATCTACCCCGCCAAGGCGTGCCTGTACGAAGAGCCCGGGCGGTTCCACGCCGACTTGGTGCGCCGCATTCACGCACTGGGGCGGACCGTGGGCACGGGGGCGGGCATCTCGCCGAATTGGCAACTGCGGATGAATGTGAAAGGAGCGCGGGCCGGCTGCTTCAGGCCGGGCCGCGACGGACAGAGATGACAAAGCTACGACTGCCTGAATTGACGTTGAGCGACGGCGCTACGGACTTCATCGACGACGCGAAGCTGCACGAGTTGCTGGCGGCCCCGCCGCCGGACGCGGCCCGCGTGCGCGCGGTCATTGCCAAGAGCGTGGCGAAACAGGCGTTGAGTATCGACGAGACGGCGGTACTGCTGCGGGCCGAGGACCCGGCGCTGGTCGAGGAGATCTTCGCCGCCGCCCGCCAGCTCAAGCGCGACGTGTACGGCAACCGCATCGTCCTGTTCGCCCCGCTGTACATCGGCAACGACTGCGTAAACGACTGCGTGTACTGTGCCTTCCGCCACTCCAACCGCGACGAGGTCCGCCGCACGCTCAGCCCCGACGAGATTCGCCAGCAGGTCGAAGCGTTGGAGAATCGGGGGCACAAGCGGCTGATCCTGGTCTTCGGCGAGCACCCGCGCTACGACGCTGAGTACATCCACGACTGCGTGCAGACCGTCTACAGCGTGAAAGTCGGCCACGGCGAGATTCGCCGGGTCAACATCAACGCCGCCCCATTCGACGTGGCCGGCTTCAAGCGGATCAAGGAAGCCCGGATCGGCACGTTCCAGATTTTCCAGGAAACTTATCACCACGCCACCTTCGCCGAGTTCCACCCGCGGCACACGCGAAAAGGTCACTACCTGTGGCGGCTGGACTCGCTCAGCCGGGCCCAGGAGGCCGGCATCGACGACGTGGGCATCGGGGCCCTGTTCGGGCTGTACGACTGGCGCTTCGAGGTGCTCGGCCTCGTGAGCCACGCCCTGCACCTCCAGGAGCGCTTCGGCGTCGGGCCGCACACGATCAGCTTCCCGCGCGTGCGGCGGGCGCACGGCGTGCGCCTTCCGGACCGTTGGTTCGTCAACGACGAGGACTTCAAACGTGTCGTGGCGATCCTGCGACTGGCGGTGCCGTACACCGGGCTGATTCTCACCGCCCGCGAGCCGCCCGAGCTGCGGCGGGAGCTGTTGGGCTTCGGCGTTTCGCAGATCGACGCCGGCACGCGCATCGAGCTCGGCGGCTACACCGAGGCCGGTGATGCCCAGTGCCTCCAGCGCGAGCAGTTCGAGCTGGGCGACATCCGCACGCTCGATGAAGTCCTGGGCGACCTGCTGACCGACGGTTACATCCCGAGCTTCTGCACGGCGTGCTACCGGCTCGGGCGGACCGGCGAGCACTTCATGGAGTTCGCCATCCCCGGGTTCATCAAGCGCTTCTGCACGCCCAACGCCCTGCTGACCGCGATGGAGTACCTCGTGGATTACGCCTCGCCGCAGACCCGGGCGGCGGGGCTGAAACTGATTGAAAACGAGTTGGCCCAGATGCCGCCGACGAAGGCGAAGGACGAGTTGACCGAGCGTCTGCGGCGGATTCAGGAGACCGAGGACCGGGACTTGTACTTCTAGCTTGGCCCGTGGTGTCCAGTGTGGCCCCGCCCGCCGGCGTGGCCCCGGTTGTTGGTGTGGCACCGGCCAATGGCCGGTGCACGCGATTGTGACAAGTGACAAGTGAAAGGTGACAAGTGACCTGTCGGCGAGCGCCCTGGGCGGCCAGTGGGGCCCCGGCGGCTCGTGTGGCCCCAGTTGCCGGTGCGCACGTCAGAAATGGACGTAACAACGCGACCCGGCGTGTGTGAGCATGACAGCGCAGCGCACCGAATCTGATCTGCTTGGCCCGCGGGAGGTGCCCGC
>CAYWYJ010000160.1:0-7163 GCA_964462635.1 uncultured Planctomycetales bacterium | reverse complement strand
CGCTGGATATAGACGACCTGGCGGCGCATGTCGCGGATGGGGGCGGCGGGTTGGCCGAGGACGGTCTCGCCGTCGGGGACGTTGTGCGTGACGCCGGCCTTGGCGCCCACCGTGACCCCGTCGCCGATGCGGATGTGGCCGACGATGCCGGCCTGCCCGGCCATCGTGACGCGGTTGCCGACGTTGACCGAGCCGGCGATGCCCACCTGGGCAACGAGCAGGCAGTGCTCGCCGATGCGTGTGCCGTGGCCGATGGCGATGAGGTTGCTGAACTTGGTGCCCCGGCCGATGACCGTCTTGCCGAGTGTGGCCCGATCGATCGCGCACGCGGCGCCGATCTCGACGTCGTCCTGGATCTCGACGTGCCCGATCTGCGGGATCTTGACCCAGCGGCCCTCCACCGGAGCGTAGCCCAACCCGTCCTCGCCGATGACCGTGTTGGCGTGGATCGTCACGCGGTCGCCGAGGACGGTGTCGTCATACAACACGACGTTCGGGTACAGCAGGACGTTGTCCCCGATACGGCAGCGCGGGCCGATGCAACAGCCCGGGTAGATGACCGCGTCGCGGCCGATCACGACGCCCTCGTCGATGGAGACGCCGGGGTGAATGGTCGCGTTCGGACCGATCCGGGCCGTCTCGTGGACATGGGTGCAGGTCGCGTGCGGCGGTACCCGCCGGTGCTGCCGGTAGCCGTGTAGGACGACGATCAGGACGGTGATGGCGGCGTAAGGGTCGGAAACCTGGATCAGGTCCAGGTGGGGCGGGGCGGCGACTTCGGGTTTGAGGACGACGACGGAGGCCCGCGTCGTCTGCAACATCTTCTCGTACTTCGGGTTAGAGAGGAACGCCACGTCCCCCGGCTCGGCGTCCTCCAGCGTGGCGACGCGCCCGATCCGCCGCCCGGCATCGCCCTTGAGCACGGGTTTCATCCCGTACCGCTCCAGCGCGGCGCATAGCTCTCCCAGGGTGCTGTTCATCGGGGCGTCCAGCGCCGCGGCGATCGGTCACGCCGTGGCCGAAGCCCGCATGTTACGCATCGTGCCGCCGCTCCGCAACCGAGGGGCGGAGCGGTTGAACCGTGATCATGTGCCCGTGTTGGCAACCGAACACGGCCATCCGGGTGCGGTGGGCTCTTCATATCACCGATCGCACCCGCCAACAGCACGCGTCGAAGCTAATGCGGTCGCCGGCGCCCGCGCACGCGGCATGGGCGGTGGGAAACCGATGGTTAAATGTCCGATAATTGACCTGCTTGTGGTCCAGCCTTTTTGTTTGGGCCGGCATTCTCGTTGACAGGGCCCGCCGGTTCACGTTAGCCTGTGGATGAGGAGTCAACTGGATAGAGGTTGGCGCGCCTCGGCGTGCTGGCGAAACCAGTGGAGGAGGACAATTAGCGCATCTCTTTATCGGATTACTGGGTTCTGTTGTCTGATTAGCGGATGAAGTTGAAGCGCACCCCGCGTGAGGGGTGTGCGTAGAGAGTGGCGGCTAACGGGTCAGGAGGCTCGTGTGGCGCCCTGACGAGTGGGGCTGGGAAGCCCGAGGAGGAGTGGATGATGAGAAAAGCGCTAGCACTTGTGGCGGTCGTTGCACTGTGCAGCGTCGCCAGCGGTCAGAACCTGTTCACCAACGGCGACTTCGAAACCGGTACCTGGGCCGGATGGTCGGTCAAAGGCACGACGAACGGCCAGACGTTGATCCAGGATGTCGTGATGTACGACATCGACGGTGCCGGGCCGCTTCCGCAGTCGCTCGCCGGGCGGCTGAGTGTTGGGCAGATCACGTTCCAATCCGGCGTCTGGGAAGGTGTCCTGATGACCCAGAGCCTGAACCTGACGGCTGGGCAGCAGTACGCCTTCGGTTTTGACGTGTCGGCCTGGAACACTGGGGCCAACAATGCTCAGGGCGGCAATTTCGAACTGATGGTTGGCAGCTCTGTCCTGGCGTCGTGGAGTGCCGGGAGCATCGCGAGTAACGCGCAGTTGTACGGCAAGCTCTCCGCGCAGTACACCCCGGCGGCCAATGGCCAGTACGAAGTGGGACTTCGGATCACGCGTCCGTACGTGCCACCATCCGCGGTAACGCTGTTCCAGCTTGTGGACAACGCGGTGGCGGTTCCCGAGCCCGCGACCGTCGGTCTGCTGGCCCTCGGTCTCCTGCTGCGTCGTCGCTAGGCAACGGCGCTAACGATTTGTTCTGACATCCGCGCGGGCCGCCCAGGATCTCTTGGGCGGCCCGTCTCGTTCTGTTTCCGCCGCGCGCCAGCCGACCGGCGTCGCCCTTGAGCACGGCCTTCAAGGCGCACCGCTTCGCGGCGGCTGAGCGGTGCGTCTACGCCGGGCTCAGTAACTGAACACGGCCGTCCCCGGACCCAGCTTGCCAAACAGCAGTTCGCGGTTGGCGACCTTCGCGCCGTTGACCAGGTCGGCCTCGGTCATGCCCAGCGCCTTCATGCAGTGGGGGCAGACGATGAGCTGCGCCCCGCGGGCCAGCAGGTCCGCCAGCATCTTCTTCACGGGCGGGTTGGGGCCGAAGGCGAAGCTCTCGGGCAGGTCCGCCCGGGCGAGCTCCGGGGCGCGGACGTTCAGGAACAGGACCGCCTCGCGGCCGTCGTCCAACGCGTGTCCCGCGAGTTGCAGGGCCATCGTGACGGCGTGCAAGTCTTCCTTGCCGCTGGTGATGTTGAACACGATGGCGGGTTTGGGGGGCGGTTGGGCGGCGCGGGCCCCGTGCAGCCACACGCCGCCGCAAGTGACCAGCATCCCGATGACCAAGCCGCCGGCGATCTTCGATGCGTTCGGTTTCATGACGATGACCTCCAGGTTTCCGGGCCGCACGTGCGGCGCCGCATGATACCGGGTTGTGTGGCGCCGTGCCGACGCGGCGCGGGCCGCGGCCACGACGACGCGGCTTGCTTTCGACGCCGAGCGGCCTAAGCTCTTGCCGTTGGTGCGGCGGGCCGGCGGGGGGGGCCGGTCGGGTCGAGGAGCGGCGTGTGAAAGACATCGCGATGGGCCTGATGAACGGCAAGCGGGGGATCATTTTCGGCGTGGCCAACGACCGCTCGCTGGCGTGGCACATCGCCCAGCGTCTGCACGCGGAAGGGGCCGAGCTGGCGTTCACGCACCTGCCGCCGCCGAAGATGGAGCGGCGGGTGCGACTGCTGGCCGAGCCGCTGGGCGCGACGTGCATCGTGCCCTGCGACGTGACGGACGACGCCCAAGTGAAGGCGGCGTTCCAGGAGGCGAACCGGCGGATCGGGCCCTTGGACTTCATCGTCCACTCGATCGCCTACGCGAGCCGGGCGGCGCTGTCCAATCCCTTCTACAAGACGACCCGGGCGGATTTTCAGCAAGCCATGGACATCAGCGTGTACTCGCTGATCGCCCTGTGCCAGCACGGGCTGCGGTACCTGAACGAGGGCGGCAGCGTACTGACCCTGACGTACCTCGGGTCGGTCAAGATGATCCCCGGTTACAACGTCATGGGCGTGTGCAAGGCCGCGCTCGAATCGACCGTGCGCTACCTCGCCGGCGAGCTGGGCCACGAGAAGAACGTCCGCGTCAACGCCATTTCCGCCGGCCCGGTGCAGACGCTGTCGGCGGCCGGCGTGAGTGACTTCGACAAGATTCTGCGCCACTACCCCAACAAGGCCCCGCTGCACCGCAACATCCGCCCCGCCGAGGTCGGCTCCAGCGCGCTGTACCTCCTGAGCGACCTGGCCGGCGGCGTCACGGGCGAGGTCCACTACGTGGACTGCGGGTACAGCATTGTGGGGTGGTAGCAGCGAAGCGAGTCCCTTCTTCATTCGCGGGCGCGCCTCGACGCCCCAATCCAACCATCCCCCAACCCCTCCCTTCGACGGAGGGCGGCGAACGCGGGTTCGGACTACTCCAGCGGCACATAGACCTCCGTCACCACCTTCTCCGGCGGGGTCCACCTTGTGCCGTCCTTCAACGGCCTGCTACCGTCGTCGCGGGATGACCAGCACGCCGAGCGCCAGCAGCGCGAGCGTGCCCGGCTCGGGGACCGGGCCGGGGAGCCACTGTGCGCCGCCGCCGGCGTGGGCGGAGATCGAAGCGAGCAGGTCGTTGACGGTGAAGATGCTGAAGTCGAGCACGGGGTTGCTGGTGCTCAGGTCGTACGTTGGGGCGGAGGAACGGAAGGTCAGGTAGTCCAGGTGCTCCCACGGGGCGGGGTCATTCGTGCCGTCCTCCATGTAGTCGACGAAGAACGAGTACGCCGGCCCGTGCAGGGCGACTTCCGCGGGGTCCATGTAGAGCCAGCCGGCGGGGGCGACCACGCTGGTAACCAGGGACGGATCAATGTCGAGTGTTATGACGTCGATGATCTCGCTGGAATCGCCCTCGAAGGTGGCCCGGTAGTCGTAGCGTCCGGTGCCGGTGTTCGTGCGCTCCAGGTATCCGCGCGGCACGTTCGACAGGTCCGGGGGCTGCGGCCGGCGGCCATAGAGCGAGGCGATCTCCTGCCGGTCGCGGTCGTTGAATGCCATCACGCCGCCGATTTGGACGTTGGTGTGGGTGACCCGGCCGTTGGCGTCGTCGGCCAGGCCGAGGATGTGGGTCATCTCGTGCATGCCGAGGTTGCGCAGCGTCTCGCGCTCGGGCGGCGTGCCGGTGGTCCAGCGATTGCTGATGATGCCCTGACCGGCGAAGATGTCGCGGTCGCCGGTCTGCGCGTTGCGGCGCCAGGTGGACGTGGAGATCGCCCCCAGCGCCCCGAGCTCGAGCCCGTTGAGGCGCGTGCCGGGATCGGCCCACGTGAAGCGGACGAGGTTGGCCGGCGGCGGATCGGGCGGGTCACCCAGGTTGATGTTAATGGTGTATCCGCGGTCGAACTCGGGCGCCCAGCGTTCCAGCCCGTCGGCGAACAGGCGCTGCCGGCTGTTGGCCCCGGCGGGATCGATGTTCTGAACAAAGACGTTGATGGTCGTTCCCGCCGGCCAGCGCGAGTTGCCGGGGAACGCGCTGGCCAGGGTGAATGGAACGGCCCAGGCGCCGACGAGCAGAACCACGACCGTTGTGCGGATTCCGGACATGACCAGCTCCTTGTCGGACGAAGTGAGAATCAGCGGCCCGAACACACGAGGTTGTAGGCCGGTGATTTCGGCGTCGTCAACACGGCGCCGCTGGCCCGACGAACGCGCCACGGTCCGGCGTCGAGGTCGTCGCGGGGCACGCTGGTCGGCGCAGTGAGGAATGGTCGGCGTCGGGGAGGATTCCCCGCCTCCCTCGCGCGCGAAGAACGACCGCAGGGGGCCCGATTCGTTTCGGGCCGGGTTGGCGACGGCCGGGGTAGCCGTTCACCGGTCGCGCGGTGGCGGGGGCGGCTTCCAGGCCAGATCGAAGCTGTACGTGGCCGTCTGCGACTGGCCGAACTGGAACCGAGTGAACGCCACGTGGCCGTCGAGGAAGGCGACGTTCATGCCGAGGCCGTCCTGGTCGTGCCAGCGGGCCTGGAGATAGGGGTCGCCGGGGGAGATGACCTGGTGGTCGCCGAGAAAGACGACCACCGACAGCGAGATCGGGATGGTGTCGCGGACGATGGGCGGGTTGCCGGTCCAGGCGAACAGCACGCCGTTGGCCGGGTAGCTGTTGCCGTAGTAGTCGTAGGTGCTGGGCCGAGACCAATGCGGCTGGGTGCGCGTGAACTCGGCGCCGCGGTCGGCGGGGCAGTGGAACACCTCCGCGGTGCGGTTGTCGTAGGGATCGGAGCCGACGTACCAGTTGATCGGCCGTGGGTTCAGGGCCAGTTGCGGGTAGCCGTACTGGTCCATCTTGCCGCCGTAGAACCAATGGATGTTCTTCTGGTACTTCGGGAACACGCCGCCCATCTCGTGGTCGAGGTACATCTGCCAGCCGAGGGCGATCTGCTGGAGGTTGGCGGCACAGCGCGTCCGCTTGCCCCGCTCGCGGGCCGCGGCCAGCGTCGGCAGCAGCACACTCATCAGCAGGGCGACGATGGCGACGACGACCAGCAGCTCGATGAGCGTGAAGCCGGTCCGGCGCGCGGGGTCGACGAAACGCGCCCCCCGCCGATCGATGTGGGCTCGGATGCTCCGTTCGGACATGGACCGCTGGGCTCGGCTGCTGCTTCTTCCGATATTATACGGTATTCACCGCGCGAGCGGGGCAAAAAGCGTTGCCGAGCCGGCCGACGCGTCGTTAGAGTGGAGCCTGCGAAAGGAGATGGGCCATGGAGATCACGCACCAGCCCAAACACCGGCCGTCGCGCGACCGACGGGGGTTTACGCTTATCGAACTGCTGGTCGTCATCGCGATCATCTCGCTGCTGGTCAGCGTCCTGGCCCCCATGTTGTCCGGGGCCCGGCAGCAGGCCCGGCTGGCCCAATGCCTGGCCCAACTCCACGTGCTGGGTCAGGGGTTGAACATCTACGTGGACGAGAACAACGGCATGTTGCCGCCCAGCCGGCTGCCGAAGTGGGGCAGCAAGCCCTGCGAGCCGGCGGCCACGATCTACGGGCGCCTGAAGTACCGGCCGACGTTCATCGCCAGCATGAGCATGTCCGTCGGCGTCCCGCCGTTTGACGACCCCAAGGCGTGCAAGAACGAGATCGACGTGCACGGGCGCAAGGGCGATCGGCAACGCTATTCGTACGGGGTGTACGTGTGCCCCACGGTCGCCGACTGGAAGGACGAACGCAACGGGAGTTACGGCTACAATTACCAATTCCTGGGCAACTCCCGGCTGCTCAATGAGAGCGTCCTGGAGTCGTACAAGAACTGGCCGGTCCGGCTGAACAGGGTCCGTTTCCCCGGGCGAACGATTGCCTTCGGCGACAGTATGGGCACCGCCGCGTCGTACCCGCCGATGGCACGGCGGCCGTACACGGACGATTGGAACATCACCGATGAGAGCGTGCTGGGTAACGAGGGCTTCAACCTCGATCCCCCGCGCGTCGACCCGGTCAGCGGGGAGATGGCCAGCCTGCCGGAGCACCGCAGCGCGCTCGACCCGCGGCACCGGGGCTGGGCCAATGTGCTGTGGGTGGACGGGCATGCGTCGGCGGTGACGTTGACGCAAGTGGGCTATCGGTTCAATCCTGACGGGAGCGTGGCCTTCGACGGCGACAACTCGCAGTGGTCCGGCAACGCCCTGGACGAGCCCTGGACGCCGAA
>CAYWYJ010000159.1:0-7216 GCA_964462635.1 uncultured Planctomycetales bacterium | reverse complement strand
GAACGCCGGGCAACTGCCGCCGGCGCGGTTCTCGTGCAACCTGCGGGCCGCCGACGAGTTGCCGCTCGAGCTCGCCACCGACCGGCTGCTGCCGCGCTACACGAAGGTCGTGAGCAACGGCCCGGCCGGGGGCGACTTCCTCGTGGACGCGATCCAGATGCGCGACGTCTTCGCTCCCGCGGAGACGTACAAGTACCGGGCGGTGGGGCCGGCGATTCTCAACGAGACCGTCCTGATCGAGCCGCCCAACGGCGCCCGCCTGTGGGTGCCGGACAGCTTCCCGGACTGCACGGGGGCCGCTGGCCGGTATCACAGCGACCCCAAGACCAGCCCCGTGCGCTACGCGATCTGGAGCATTGGGCCGGATGCCAACTCGCCCAAGCTGCTCGACCTCCCCGGCCGGCTGCCGGTCCCCGCCCGCTACTGGTGCCGCGGCGCCCGGGACACCGGCGTCATCACCCACTTCCAAGGCCGCGACGGGCGGACCTACATGAGCCCCTGACGGCGGCCCCCGCGTGCATCCGGTCCGCCGATCGGGTTAAATAGGGGAGCGCGGGGCCGCCGCGCTGGCGCGGCGACCCGCCGCCGGGTCCAAGGATCGCGGCCATGAGCACCAGCGGTCCACGCACCATATTCCTCGTGTCGGACGGGACGTGTCGGACGTGCGAGCAGGTCGTCCGGGCGGTGCTCGTGCAGTTCGACGCGAACACCGTGCGGTTGGTCAAGAAGCCCAGTGTCCGCCGCCCCAGCACCGTACACGAGGTGATCCACGAAGCGGCCAAAGCGCGGGCGATCGTCTTCTACACGCTGGTGTACGACAAAGCCCGGGCCGCGATGGCCGAGGCGGCGCGGACGCACATGGTGCCGGCGGTGGACCTGCTCGGGCCGGTGCTCGTCGCGTTGTATGACCTGCTGAAGAGCACCCGCCGCGCGAAACCGGGCATCTTGTACAAGTCCAACAAGGCGCACTACGACCGCATCGACGCGGTGGAGTACACGCTGCACCACGACGACGGCTGCGGTCTGCACGAGCTGGGCGACGCGGACGTGGTGTTGACCGGGGTATCGCGCACATCAAAGAGCACGACGTGTTTCTACCTCGCGCACCTGGGCATTCGGGCCGCCAACGTGCCCCTGATGGCGGATGGCGCGCCGCCGCCGGAGCTGCTGAAGGTCGATCCCCGCCGGGTGATCGGCCTGACGGTGAACCCGGAGCGGCTGCGGTCCGTCCGCGAAACCCGATTGAAGGGGTGGGGCATGAGCCCGTACGACGACTACGCCGACCGGGCCCAGATCGCGCGCGAATTGCGGGCGGCCAACGAGCTATTCACCAGGTGCGGTTGGCGGTGCATCGACGTGTCGTACAAGGCCGTCGAGGAAGTCGCCACCGAGGTGGTCCAGCTCCTCAAGCAATCCGGCATCAACCCGCGGCCGTGAGTGGACGCCGCGCAAGCAGTGTTCCCTCGAAGGCATGCCCCATAGTCCCGCTCACAGAACCCGCCACGCGAGGGGCGGGATGGCCGGCCCCGCCCCAAATGACGATGCGCTTCGGCGGCGTGCAGGGGGAGGGCGAGCCTGTCTCCTTCGGCGACCCTGCCGGCCCGGCGAGCCGCGGCTCGGCGGACCCGGCAACCCGCGGCTCGGCAGGAGCCTCGCCCTCCCGCGCTGCATGTTCGCGCACGGTCAGTTGCGGCTCCTGACAGAACCCGCCACGCGAGGGGCGGGGCGCGGAGCCCCCGCACTGGCGTGCGGGGTTCTGATAGGCGCTCCTAGAGGTTTCCGCGCCGGGCCTGTTCGCGTTCCAGGCTGACGAACAGGGCCTTGAAGTTGCCGACGCCGAAGCCGCGGCTGCCGTGGCGTTCGATGACCTCGAAGAACAGGGTGGGCCGGTCCTGGAGCGGCTGGGTGAAGATCTGGAGCAGATAGCCGTCGTCGTCGCGGTCGACGAGGATGCCCAGTTCCTTCAGTTCCGCGAAGTCCTCGTCGATCTTCCCGACGCGGCCCTTCAGGTCTTCGTAGTACGTGTCCGGCACGCGCAGGAAGTCGATCTCGCGTTCCCGCAGCGTCCGCACGGTGGCACAGATGTCCTTGGTGCTCATCGCCACGTGCTGGACGCCGGGGCCGCAATACCACTCCAGGTATTCGTCGATCTGGCTCTTCTTCCGCCCCTCGGCGGGCTCGTTGATCGGCAGCTTGATCTTGCGGCCGTCCTCCATCACCTTCGACATCAGCGCCGAGTACTCCGTGCTGATGTCCCGGTCGGTGAAGTGCGCGAGCTGCGAAAAGCCCAGGACGCGCTCGAACCAGTCCACCCAGTAGTTCATCTCCCCGAGATACACGTTGGTCACAATGTGGTCGATCGCCGCCAGGCCGGTCGGCGGGCTCCCGTGCGCGTCCAGCGGCTGGTAGCCTGGCGCGAACACGCCGCCGTAGCTCCTGCGCTCGACGAACTTGATCACCGTGTCGCCGGCGTACCTGATGACGCCGCTCTTGAACACGCCCTGCTCGTCCTCGTCCACGCGGAGCGGCTGGAGCACGGTGGCCCCGCGGGCCTTCACCTCGCGCAGGGCCGCCTCGGCGTCCAGGGTCTCGAACGCGACGACCTTCACGCCGTCGCCGTGAAGCTGACAATGCCGCGCGATCTCGTGATCGGGCCGCAACGCACTAGTCAGGACGAAGCGGACCTGCCCCTGCTGCAAGACATAGCTGGCCCGGTCCCGGCAGCCGGTTTCCAGCCCCATCTTGGCCACCGGCTTGAACCCGAACGCCTTGTCATAGAAGTGGGCCGCCTGTTTGGCATTCCCAACGTAGAACTCGACGTGATCGAAGCCGCGCAGCGGCAGGAAATCCGCACCGGCCATGCTGTGAGCCCGGTCTTCCTCGCCTGGTGCTGGGCGCCCTGCGGCCCACGGCATGACGCCCGGACGGCCCGGAGGAGGCGGGCTGCCCGCCGATTATAGTCACCCCGCGCCCGCCACCCCGCCCGCGTCGCCGCCCGGTCGGTTGCGTCAGGCCCTTGGCCGGGTATGGTACGGGGTCGGCCCGCGCGGAGTGCGTCGGCGCACGAGGCGAACGTCGCGCTCCTCCCGCCGTCACCGGTGTCAAATGTCGGAAATCGAGAAGGTCGTGATCGTCGGGCTGGATTCCGCCGACCCGACGCTCGCGTTTGAGCGCTGGCTCGACGATCTGCCCGCGCTGCGGCGACTCACGCAACACGGGCTGTGGGGCCGCCTCGAAAGCTGCATCCCGCCCCTCACCATCCCCGCCTGGAGCTGCATGGCGTCCGGCAAGGACCCCGGCGAGCTTGGCGTGTACGCCTTCCGCAATCGCCGCGACTGGTCGTACGAGAACCTCGCCATTGCCACCAATATCGACATCCGCCAGCCGCGCCTCTGGGACCACGTCGGCCGGGCCGGCCACCCGTCGATCCTGCTCGGCGTGCCGCAGACGTTCCCCATCGTCCGGCCGCCGCGCGGCTGCCAGGTCACCTGCTTCCTGACGCCCGGCCGGAGCAGTCCGTTCACCCACCCGCCGGAGCTGAAGGACGAGATCGCGGAAGCGGTGGGCGAGTACGTGTTCGACGTCTCGGACATCCGCCGGGCCGACCGCGCCGGGTTGCTGGAGGACATTCGGCGCATGGCGGTGCAGCGGTTCGCGCTGACCCGGCACCTGGCGAAGGCGCACCCTTGGACGCTGCTGTGGATGGTGGAGATGGGGCTGGACCGCCTGCACCACGGCTTCTGGCACGACATGGACCCGCGGCATCGCCGACACACCCCCGGCAGCCCGTTCGAGCACGCCATCCGCGACTACTACCGGTTCCTCGACGAGCAACTCGCACAGCTCCTGGAGGCCCTCGACCTTAGCCGCACCGCCGTCTGGGTGGTCTCCGACCACGGGGCCCAGCGCATGGACGGCGGCTTCTGCCTCAACGACTGGCTCATCCGCGAGGGGTTGCTGACGCTGAAGACGCCGCTGTCGGGCGTTCGGCGGTTCGAGCTGGCGGATGTGGACTGGTCGCGGACGACGGCGTGGGCCGATGGCGGCTACACGGGGCAGGTGTTCCTGAATTGCGCGGGCCGCGAACCGCAGGGCCTTGTCGAGCCGGACGACGTGGACGTGGTCTGCGCCGCCCTGCGGGCCAAGCTGCAAGCGTTGCACGATCCGACTGGGCGGCCCATGTCCACGCGCGTCTTTCGGCCGGAAGATACCTACGATGAACTGCTGGGATTCCCGCCCGACCTGATCGTCCACCTCGATGATCTGCACTGGCGGTGCGTCGGGAGCGTCGGCCACGCGGACTTGTTTGTGTACGACGACGAGGCTGGGCCGGATGATGCCAACCATGCCCAGGCCGGGCTGTACGTGCTTTCGCACCCGTCGCTGACCGCCGGCCGACACGACGCGACGCTCTACGACGTCGTCCCCACAACGCTCAAGCTGCTGGGATTGCCGCGACCGCCCCGGCTTTCCGGCCGGTCGCTGGTCGAATGAGCCCGCCGGTTGCTGTCAGGACGCTTGGTTCGCTTTCACCGCCGCACTGGGCGGGTCCGCCACCGGCTGAGGGTCGGGTTGCGCCCCGGGCGCCGGCGGCCCCTGCCATATGCGCAAGTCGGACAGCTCCGCCGTGATCCGCGGCTGCCCCTCGATCGCGACGAGGCACTGGACCAGTCGCCGCGAGGCCCCGGGGGGCAGCGGTCCGTTCCAGCTTGTACCCTCGCACGCCACGGGGGTGGCCACGGCGTACAGCCGATCGAATGCTCGCGAGCCATCGTCCTCGACGAGCAGCCGCAGCGTGGCCATCGACACGACTTCGGTCCCCGTATTGGTGACCGTGACCTCGACCACGCCGACTTCCCCTGACTTGCTCTGGGCCACGGGCCGATAGCGCGTCTTCACTTCCAGGCGGTCGGCGTAGTCCAGGGCCCGCCGATCGTTCAGCGGTTCCGCGAGGATCGGCGGGAACTGCCGCCAGTCGGGCAGCGACCGCACCAGCTCAGGGATGTTCCGCAGCGTACTGATGGCCGTTCCGCCGACGAACTTGTCCGCGACGTGCAGGCCGTAGAGGCCGAGCGCGGTCCCGCAGATCAAAAGCACGATCACGGTGCCAAACAGGCCCTTGATGAGCGACGCCAACGCCCCGCTCTTGTTCACGATGACGGCCGGTCCGGTATTCATGGCGATGCTCCATACGCGGGCCGCCCGGCCCCGCGGACCCGTGGCATGGGGCCGCGGCGGTGGCCCACCGGCGGGTATTCGGCCGGCGGCCGGCATTATTGCGTGCCGACGCCGGCTGCGGGAGTATCTCCACGGTCGGCTGGCCGCCCGACGGGGAACGTGGCTAGACTATGCCGGTCGGCGGCGTCGGCCGGCGAACAGGACGCTAGGGTGCGTATGGCACGGATCATCGGGTGCGTCGTGCTGGTGGCCGGGCTGGCGCTGCTCGCCGGCTGCCCGCTGCTGCCGCCGCCGCTGCCGCCGCCGGATGAAGTCCTCCGCGGTCTCTCCGCCGCGATTCTCCAGCCGGAACTGACCTGTGCCGAGCTGCGGGACGATTTCGAGCTCAACGACCTGCCGCTCGTGGACACGCCCGACCAGGTGGGCATTCCGTACGAGGAGGCACGGCTGCCGGTCGCCGGCGGAAACACCTTGCGGGTGTGGATCATGGCGGGCGGGACCCGGGGCGTGGTCGTGGTCTCGCCGGGCAACTCCGGGCCGATGTCGTGCTACTTGTTTACCGCGCAACTGCTGACGGAGGCCGGGTGGACGGTGGTCCTGTACGACTACGAGGGCTTCGGCCGGAGCACGGGGGAGCCGAGCCTGTTGACGCTGCGGGACGATCTCGACGCGGTTGTGGACTGGACGCGGGAGCAGACCGGACACGACCGCGTCACCTTGTTCGGCATGTCCCTCGGCAGCATCCCGTCCGTCGCCGCCGCCGTCGAGCGGCCGTGGGTGGTCAACGGCGTGATTCTCGATTCGCCGGTGGCCCTGGGCGTGCAGATCGAGCGGTTCGACCGACTGGTGCAGGGCCGCGCCGCCGAAATCCTGGCGATCGTGAACTTCTGGGCCCCGTGGCTGGTCGCGGAAGATCACATTGGGTGGATGACGGCGCCGCTGCTGGTGCTCTTGGGGGACGAGGATGTCGTCACGCCGCCCGGCACGGTGCAGGTGCTTTACGACCACGCCCGCGGGCCGAAGAGACTGGTTGTTTTCGAAGGTCTGGGCCACGCCGCGGCGCAGTTCCTCCGCACCGCGGACTATCAGGCGGAGGTGGAGGCGTTCCTGGCGGAGGTGTGGGGGGGCTGAGCCGCAGGCTAGCCCACGCCGCCGCAATCGGGGGAGAGGCAGGCGGATGCTCCGCCTGCCTCCCCGGCGGCTAGTTGGTCCTCCTCACCGCTATTCCTGGTAATACCAGCGGGCGATGTTGTTGACGGTCACACCTCCTGCCGTGGTGAAGAACCCACCGGCGATGAGGTCACCATTGTATTCGCCGAACCGGACAGTCTACCGCGACGCGCTTCCGGAGCCCGCCGCCCTGGCGCTGCTCGGCCTGGGCCTCGTTCTGGCCCGTCGTCGCTAGTCCACAGCGCAGAGCAGCTCTGCTACGAAGATCGGGCCCAGGTCGTGTGCGCACGACCGGGGCCTTCTTTCTGCGCTCGCGTCGGCCGCGGAGGAAGCACTCGCGTGCCCAATGGCCGAGGCGGGCCGCGCCGGGGCACTGCTCACCGTCCCCCCTCTCAGGGGGGACCACAGGGGGGTCGAAGTCGCCGACAATCGCTGGTCTCTACCCTCCCCCAACCCCTCCTCGCCGCAGCGAGTCGCCTGTGGCGACCTGGAAGGGCGGGGAGTCTACAGCCGCTCCGCGATCCACTTTCGTCCGGCGGCGAGGGCCTCGGCCAGGCGCTGCGGGGACTTCCCGCCGGCCTGGGCCATGGTGGGCGGGCCGCCGCCGCCGCCGTCCACCAGCGGCGCCACGGCCTTCACGAGATCGCCGGCCTTGAGGCCCCGCTTGACTAAGTCGGGCGTCATGGCGGCGAGCAGAAGGGCCTTGCCCGCGGGGCCCTGCGGCGCTTCGGCGGGCGGGACGCCCGCACTCCCCTGTAGCGCCGGGCCGGAGCCTGCCCGCCGTGGCGGGAGTTCGGCGTCCTGCGCGGGCGAGACGCCCGCACTCCCCTGTAGCGCCGGGCCGGAGCCTGCCCGCCGTGGCGGGAGT
>CAYWYJ010000158.1:0-7313 GCA_964462635.1 uncultured Planctomycetales bacterium | reverse complement strand
ATCTTCTTCATCCCGCTCTTCTTCGTGATCGTGTGCCGGGTGTTCGGCCGCCGCGAGCGACAACTCGCGTAGCCCGCGTTGACGCCCCGGAGGGGACGTGGTATCCAACGTTGCATGGCGCAACAGGCCTGCGGCCGAAAGACCGACGACGGCGCGGCGCGGACGGCCCACGCGGGGCGGCCGTCGGCGCGGGTGGGCAGGTGCGTCATCTGGGGCGGCGAGTGCCTGGACCAGCTTCGTCCGAGCCGCGCCCGTCTGGAAGCGGTCGGGACGGCGCTACAAACCCGCTGATTCTGTTGCGCACCGCCATGCGGTGGCGGGCGTCCGGCCCTTGACACGGGCGCGGCGCGCCGGCGCAATAGCTCGGCCGAGTCGGGACCGCCGGCGCCGCCGGGAAAGCGACCCAATGAACGGGCGCGGCGTGGTCCGGTCGGCGACTCCGCCCTGTGGGAGCCGGTCCGTGGAAATGCCGTTGGACTTGTCGCCGCTGCAACTGGAGCGCCAGGGCGATTGCCTGCACATCACGCTGTCGCCGACGGGGGACATGCTGCCGGAGTTGCCGGCGGATTACGACCGCGTGCTGGCGGACCAGCTCCATCCGCTGCTCAGCGCCGACTTGCGCCGCGTGCTGGCGGACCTGCAAAACGCCGCCGCCATCAGCAGCCGGCAGCTCGGCGCGTTGATTGCCGTCCAGCGGGTGCTGCGGCCGCGGTTCGGGGCGTTGCCGCTGTGCGGGGTGAGCAACGGCGTGCGGCGGCTGCTGGCGCTGACGCGCACCGACGAGCTGTTTCGGCTGTCCTGAGGTACGGGGCGACGCGGAGGGCCCACGCCCGGGGCCGTCCCGAGACGTGGAGCAACAGCAACTGAACGAACATTCACAGTCGTGCGACATGGGAGGCCGAGGCTCATGCCGAGCCGCGGCCCGCCGGGAGGCTCGCCCTCCCCGCTGGCATCCCACGATCCTGAATGCCGATTTAGAGCAACGCGACGGCGACAGCGACGAACACAACCCTCCCCCAACCCCTCCCTGGAAGGGAGGGGGGTCAAGAGGCAGCATCATGTGCATGGAGCGCTACATCCGGTTGATCGCGGGCACGTTCGTCCTGGCCAGCCTGCTACTCGCTCACTTTCACAGCCCCTATTGGCTGCTGTTCACGGCGTTCGTCGGGCTGAACCTCTTTCAATCCGCCCTGACGCGGTGGTGCCTGATGGAGGACATCCTCGCCAAGCTCGGCGTGCCGCCGTGCCGGCATGACGGCGCAACGAAGGGCGCGGCGGGTCAGTCGGACAGCGGGCGATAGAGCGAATCGCGGCGGACAGGCTGGCCGCCGGCCTCGCGGATGAGGCGGCGAATCTCGGGGACGGTCAGTTCCTGGCGGTTGGTGCCGCGGCCCTCGCGTTTGGTGATGTCGTACCAGACGACGGTGCCGTCGAAGTCGTCCACACCCCAGCTCAACGCCACCTGGGCCAGCTTCGGGGAGTGCATGATCCAGAACGATTTGATGTGGGGGATGTTGTCCAGCATCAGCCGGCTGACGGCGAGCGTGCGCAGATCATCCAGCCCGGTCGGCCCGGGCAGGTGCGCCAGCGCGCTGCCGTCGGGGATGAAAGCGAGGGGAACGAAGCACTGAAATGACGCGTGACAAGTGCAAAGTGCAAAGCCGCGGCCCGCTCGGCTGCCCGGCTTGCCCCCCGTCGAGGTTTGGTCCGCCGCCGGTCCGTCTTGCACCACTTCACTTCGCACTTTGCACTGGCAACTTCGCATTCGCGCCAGCGAGTCGTCCTGATGCTCCCGCAGCCGGAGCAGGTGGTCGAGGCGCTCCTCGACGGACTCGATGTGCCCGTACAGCATGGTCGCGTTGGAGGGGATGCCCAGTTCGTGGGCCGTGCGGTGGACGTCGAACCAGTGGGCCGCGCCGACCTTGTTCCGAAACGCCTCGTCATGGACGCGGTCGTCGAAAATCTCCGCCCCGCCGCCGGGGAGGCTGTCCAGCCCCGCTTCACGCAGCGCGGTCAGCACCTCGGCCACGCCGAGCCGCGGGCGGCTGATGCGGGTGAAGTGGACGATCTCGATGGCGGTGAACGCCTTGAGGTGTACGGTGGGGCAGCGGGCCTTGATCGCCCGACACAGGTCGGTGTAGTAGCTGAACGGCAGCTTGGGGTGCAGCCCGCCCACGACGTGAATCTCGGTGGCCCCGTGGGCCACCGCCTCGGCGGCCTGGGACACGATCTCGTCGAGCGATTGTTCGTACCCGCCGTCCGCGGTCCCGCCGGCCCCCGCGTACGGCCGATAGAACGAGCAGAACTTGCAGCGCAGGACGCAGTAGTTGGTGTAATTGATGTGGCGGTTGATGACGTAGTACGTGCGGCGGCCGTGCAGGCGTTGGCGGACGAAGTCGGCCAGCTCGCCCAGCGTGAACAGGTCGCGCGTGCGGAACAGCCGCAGGCCGTCGTCGCGGTCCAGCCGCTGTCCGGCGGCGACCTTGGCCCGGAGCGGTTCCAGGGCGGGATCGAGCGGAGTCGACCGGGCGTCGGTCATAGTGCTCTGCGTCATGCGCCGCCTGTTCTCCGTGCCCGCGTGATTAAGAGCGGCTCTCAGAGCCCCGCACGCCGGTGCGGGGGCCAGCACCCCGCCACTCGCGTGGCGGGTTCGGATAGCGGGCCTAATATCTTATGCCGCGCCGCGTCGCCGGGAATCGGGCGGCGGCGCGGACGATTGGATGAAGCGCGGCGCCGGGTGGCGGCGCCCAGGACCGGGAGTTCCGTATGAAATACGTCTGGCCGATTGTCTTCGGGATCGCGGTAGTGGCCTACGGGTACTTCAGCCTTACCGGCCGTTCGCGGTGAGGGGTACCCGCCCCCGCGCTCGGTCCGAAGCGCACGATGAGCGGAGTTCCGCAGGCGCCGGCCTTCAGCGCCACGACGCTGGCCGGGCGGACCGTCCGCTTTCCCGACGATTTCAAGGGCAAGCTCGTTCTGCTGGATTTCTGGGCCACCTGGTGCCTGCCGTGCCGGCAGGAGCTCCCCCATCTCCGCGCCGCCCGTGAGCAGTTCGGCCCGCGCGGCTTCGAGGTCCTCGGGGTCGCCCTGGACACCGGGGCGGCGTCGCTGGTCCAGCGCTTCGTCAAGCAGAACGAGATGGCGTGGGAGCAAATCCACCAGGAAGCCGGGAAGATCGCCGAGCGCTACGGCGTGACGGCGATCCCGGCCCCGTTTCTGATCGACGGCGACACGGGGGAGATACTGGCCCACGGCGACGAGCTGCTCGGCAAGTCTCTCGCGCGAACCATCGAGAAGCACTTGAAGGCCCCGCCGGGCTGACGCGGCCGGGGCCGCGCTCGGCGGGCCGGCTTGGACTGCATCGCCGTGCGCGAATCGGCAGCGCCAATCAGAACGCGCCGCGCCAGCAAGCGCTTCTGCCGGTCGCGCTCGCTGGCGCTTCGCGTTCCGACAATTGACGCACGATTGTGCGCTTTGAATCAGCAGGGCGCGGGAGGCCCGGAAGAAGCGTCCACACTCGCGTCGCGGGACAGGTGCAGCAGTTCGCGCACCTTCGCGGTCAACGCCGCACGAGTGAAGGGCTTGGGCAGAAAAGTCGTGCCGGGCGGCGGGGGTTCGGCGGTGCCGGACATTCCCCGCGCATAGCCCGAGATGCACAACACCGGCAGCCGACCGACCCGGCGGGCCACCTGCCGCGCCAGCTCATAACCGCTCATGCCGGGCATGACCACGTCGGTGATGAGCAGGCTCAGCGAGTCGGCCCGCGCGCGGCACAACGCCAGGGCCGTGTGGCCGTCGGTCGCCGTCAGCACCTTGAACCCATCGGCCACGAGCATCTCGCGCGTGACCTCGCGCACGTCATCGTCGTCTTCGACCAGGAGAATCGTGCCGGCCGCGCCGCGGCGGGGCGGCGGACCGGTGCCGGTCGGCCCGGCGTCCCGCTCGCCGGTCACCTGCGGAAGGTACACCTCGAACGTGGTGCCCTGCCCGGGAACGCTGTGTACGACGATGCGGCCGCCGTGCTGGTGGACAATGCCGTGCGCGGTCGCCAACCCCAGGCCGGCGCCGTCCGCCTTCTTGGTGGTGAAGAAGGGCTCGAAGGCCCGCGCGCGGGTTTCGGCATCCATGCCGCGACCGGTGTCATGGACCGACAAGACGACGTACCGCCCCGGCCCGATGGGCCCGGCATTGGGGGAAGCGGCGGCGCGCCAGTCGACTCGAGCAGTGCCGACGGTGAGCGTGCCGCCCTCCGTCATGGCGTCGCGCGCGTTGAGGGCGAGATTGGTGAGGAGCTGCCGCATGAGCTCGGGATCGACCCGCACGTGGGCATCGCCGTGGGCCAGCCGTCGCTCCACCGCGATCCGCGGTCCGAGCGTTTCCTGAAGCCGGTCCAACGTCTCCGCGACGACTTCGTTCAGGTCCAGGGTCCGTGGCCGGCCGACGTGTTGGCCGCCCACGGCCAGGAGCTCGCGCACCAGCGTTGCGGCCCGCTGGGCCGCCTTCTGAATCCGCGCCGTCTGCACGCCGAGGGCCGGGGGCGTCTGGCCGCCGAGGGTCTCGCTGGCGGCGAGAATGGTCGTCAGCAGGTTGTTGAACTCGTGTGCGACGCCGCCGGCCAGTTGCCCGAGCGCCTGCATCTTCTGCGACTCGCGGAGCTGGGTCTCCAACATGACTTCGCGGGTCACGTCGCGCTTGGCGGCGACATATTTCGTGGCGCGGCCGTGCGGGTCACGAATCGGCGAGATCGAGGCCTCCTCGTGGTACAACCGGCCGTCCTTACGGCGATTGATGAACCGCCCGCGCCAGGTTTCACCCCGCCGCAGCGTGTCCCACAGCTCCCGATAGAAGGTCGCGTCGTGCAGCCCACTTTTCAGCAGGCGCGGGTTCTGTCCATGGAGCTCAGCCCGTGTGTAGCCGCACATGCGCTCGAAGGCGGGATTGACGTACTCGATGCGGCCGTCGAGGTCGGTGATAACCAAGCCCTCGGCGACCTGCTCGACGGCTGCCGCCAGTGCCGCCGCCCACTCCGTCGTCACGCCGGTCGATGCGACCACGAGGTTGGGCGGGAACGCCGAGGGTTGCGGTGCTCGCACTAGGGGCGCCGGCGCCGCAAGCGGAGTTGGCGCATCCGAGTTCGCGGCGCGCTCACGAGCTGCCTGTGTCATACGCTGCCACTCACGAAGCCCACCGGCTCGGCCCACGTTTTTATCGGCGGTTCTGGGCCGTGGCGCAGACGATCGCGTCGCTATCAGCGGCCGAAACCGCTTGAGACGGCGCAAGACTTGCGCCTTCGTCACCGCCCGGCACCACCGCGTTGGGCGCTTCAAGGTCGATGGCGAAACTCGCGAACTCACGTCGCGGGAAGACCCCGTAGCGCGCGTCCAGCAAGTACACCCGCCGGCCGGTGCCGTTCTTCACGACGGCGGCCACGGGGTGCCGCGCGAAGTGCCGCCACGCCCGTCCCTCCCGGCTGTCGGTCGCACGCCGCACCCACGGATCGTCCAGCCGCTTGGCCAGGCGCACCGCCCCACCGGGGCCGCCCGTCACCGAAAACGTGTGGCGGTACACGGCCGTCTGCGTTTCGGCGATGATCTCCCACCGCAGCGGATCGGCGGGCTGCGGGCTAATGGTGTGGGCGGTGATGGTCTCGCCGGCGGGAAGCTGGGCCTCGATCACCGGACGACTCAGCCGCCACGCCGTCCGACCCGACCAGCCCAGGAACCCCACGTAGGCTACCGCCAGGCCGAGCGACGCGAGAATGACCGCGTTGGGGCGCGTGCGTCCCGCACCGTGCCAGCGCAGCGCGACCAGCGTGACGAGCGCCACAGGCCAGGCGATCTGGAGGGCAAGCGGCGTGGAGACGCCGTAGACCCACACCAGTGCGGTGAGCAGCACCGCCAGCGCGGCCAGCGCCACTCTGCCCCACCGCGCGCGGCGGCCGGCCAGACACACGCCCCCACCCAGGAGCAGCCACAGCCACGGATCGACGATGAACACCAGATCGCCGTGGTAGCGGGTGTCAGCGAAGGGCAACCAGGGGCGCAGACCGTAGGTGTTCAGCCAGTCCAGTAGCGGATGCGACGCGACCGCCAAGGCCACGCCGACGAGCAGTGCCCGGAACGACCCGGGCGGCCGGCCGCGTACAAACTTCCGCTCCAGCGTCCGGACCAGCAGTGTGAACAGGGGGATGAGGAGGGCGACGCCGAGCACCGCGTGCGTGATCCCGCGGTGCTGGACCATGTTGGTCGGGCGGTCGCAGAACATCAGCACCGCGTTCTCAAAGTCGGGCAGGTTGGCCGCGACGACGAGCGCCGCGGGGGCCCACGGCGACGCCTGACCGAGGCGCGTCTTCGCCAGCGCCGCGCCGAGCAGCGAGTGCGTGATGTTGTCCATCGCTGGAATTGTATGCCGTAACGCCCGCAGGGACCGACTTCGCGCGGCGCACGCCGGCTTCCAGACGGGTACTCCGGGAAATGGAACGCGGCGTGACGCGGATCCACACCCGGCGATTCAGCCCTCGGACACCCGGAGGCGGCCGGCGGCGAGTTGGACCCGGTACCGCGCCGGGTCGTCGCCGAGACCGAGGTACTCCTCCGCCGCAATGTCGCCGCGGCGGTCCACGCGGGCCACGCCCACGATCATCTCCGTGTCGGGGCCGGACCGGTTGAACGTCACGCACGGGACGACGATGTAAAGCGTCGGAGTATGCGGGTGGTGCTCGCGGATGTCATCCAGGGCCCGTTCCGCCTGCCGCCGGATACTGGCGATCGACGCGAACAAATGCCGGTAAGCCGGGTTGACACGTTGCGGGTCGAGCAGCGCGGCGAGACGGTCGCGGCCGTCGCCGGTGAGGGCCGCGCGCAGCTCGGTCAGGGCCGGCAGCTTCTGGCCGGCCAACAGCGCGTGCAGGGCCCCGCAGGCGGCGGACTCCGTGTCGTAGCGGCGCATCGGGCCGAACAGGGGCCCCTGTGGGCCGGTCTCGACGGACACATGCCCGTTCAGCTTCAGCAGCATCACCTTAAACGCATCGGCGGAGGCCGGCAGGGCGTAGTGGTGCTCCGCGACGCGGACCGAACCCCATTCGTACCGCGCGCCGAGGTTGCACGTGCGAAAGGGGGCCCGCGCGGCGGTCTTCAGGTCAGGCAGCAGATGGTCGACGAACTGCCGCTGAAACACCGCGCCGCACTCCAATTCCGACTCGTCGGAGCAGTTCAACTCCAGCGCGCCCACCACGGGCGCGTGCAGCCGCAGCACCGCGTCGCGCAGCGCCCCGCTGACGGCGTCCAGGTCGCGTTCCTTGCCGATCAGGTCAC
>CAYWYJ010000157.1:0-7602 GCA_964462635.1 uncultured Planctomycetales bacterium | reverse complement strand
GAGACAGGCTCGCCCTCCGGTCCGGCGGCTCGCAGGGAGGCTCGCCCTCCCGTTCAGTGTCCCGGAACGCGCTTAAAGCAAGGTGGGCGCAAAAAGAGAGAGTCCGAGCTCGCCGTAACTCGGACCCTCCAAGCCAGGCTGCCCGCTCAATTGAGCGGTGACCCACAGCCTCAAGAGGGGATATCGTGTCGCCGCCCGCCGGCCGTTAATAAGCCCGGGAACGCGGTCGATATGCGGACGCGGACGTGACCCACGCGGCCGCCCGGGCCGGAATGTCTCCGCCCATTCCAGCCGCTCAACCACCGGTCGATGGCCCGGGAATCGTCCCCCGCGCGGGGCCGGGTACGCACGCTATACTTCGGCCGATGGGACAGATTCGCCGCCTACCCCCCGGGCTCGTGGGCCGCATCGCCGCCGGCGAGTGCATCGAGCGCCCGGCCAGCGTGGTCAAGGAACTGGTCGAGAACAGCCTCGACGCCGGCGCACGCCGCATCGACATCACGATCGAGGACGGCGGGCGCGGGTTGATCCAGGTGCGCGACGACGGGGGCGGGATGGACCCCGACGACCTGACGCTCAGCGTCGCGCAGCACGCCACGAGCAAGATCCGCGACGACGATGACCTGTTTAACATCCGCACGCTGGGATTTCGCGGCGAAGCGCTCGCCAGCATCGCCGCCGTGGCCCGACTGCGGATCGTCTCGCGTCGGCCGGATAGCGACGTGGCCCACGAGCTGCGCGTCGAGGGCGAGCGGCCGGTCGGCCCCCGGCCGTGCAGCGGCCCGCCGGGCACGACCGTCGAGGTCCGCGACCTGTTCCACAACGTGCCGGCCCGGCGGAAGTTCCTGCGCACCAACGCGACGGAGGTGGGGCACATCACGGAGCAGCTTGCGCGGATCGCCCTGGCCCAGCCCGGCGTCGCGTTCACGCTTCAGCACCAGGGGCGCGTCACGCACAAGCTGGGGCCCACGACCGACCTGCGGCAGCGGATCGCCGACTTCTACGGGCGGGAGCTGGGGGACGTGCTGCTACCGATCCACCGCGACGGCGGGGGCGTGCTCGTCGAAGGGCTGGTTGCCCCGCCGGCCGAAAGCCGCGGCTCGGGCAAGTGGGAGTACCTCTTTGTCAACGGGCGGTATGTGCGGGACCGGTTCGTGTCGCACGCCGTCCGCGAGGCGTATCGCAGCCTGATCGACCCGTCGCGGTTCCCGGTGGCGTTTCTGTTCATCACGATCGACCCCGGACGGGTCGATGTGAACGTGCATCCGACCAAGAGCGAGGTACGCTGGCAGGATTCCAACTACGTCCACGGCCAGGTGCTCGCCGCGCTGCGCGACAAGTTCCTGACCAGCAAGCTCGATCATCCGCTGCGGACGCCGCGCGAGGACGACGAGTACCGCGACCGCGTCCGGCAGGCGATGGTGGAGTTCTTTACCCGGCCGGCGGCGCGACCGCCCCCGGAGGGACACCTGTACGCCGTCAAGCCACCCGGCACCAGGCCGACCGGACTGATCGACGAAGAAGGCGAAGTGGCGGCGGTGCCACAATCAGCCAACGCGGCGCGGCCCGAGCCTTCGGCCGAGCGCCCAGCGCGTTGGGAGGGCGCGGCTCCCGCCGAGCCGCGTCCCGCTTCCAGGACACCGGCGCCGCCGGCCGCCGCGCCGCCGCGGGGCCTGGCGCCGATTCGTCGCGCGCTCCAGGTCCACAACACGTACCTGGTCGTCGAGACCGATGAGGGCGTGGTCATCATCGACCAGCACGCGCTGCACGAGCGCATCCTGTACGAGGAGCTGCGCCGCCGAATCGCCGAACGGAAGCTCGAGGCCCAGCGCTTGCTCATGCCGGTGATGGTGCGCGTGCCGGCGGACCGGCTGGAGGCGTTGGAGACGCACGGGGCGACACTCGACCGGCTGGGAATTGAGCTGACGGCCGCCGGCGTGCAGACCGTCGCGGTCCACGCGTTCCCGACGCTGCTGCTGGAACGGGTCGAGGTCGAACCGTTCGTCCGCGACCTGCTCGATCTGCTCGCCCAGGAGGGGAGTCGGCCGCGAACCGAGTCGCTCATTCACAGCGTGCTGGACATGATGGCGTGCAAGGCGGCGGTGAAGGCCGGCGATCCGCTGACGCCCGACGAGATTGACGCCCTGCTGACCCGCCGGGAGCTGGCCGACCGCAGCAGCCATTGCCCGCACGGTCGGCCTACCACGCTGAACCTCACGTTGCGCGACCTGGAGCGGCAGTTCCACCGCCGCTGAGAACCCTTGATTGGAATCCACGATCGTGCAAGAAGGGGGGCGGTCCCGGCGCGCCGGGACTGCCGAGCCGCGGTTCGCCCGGAGGCTCGCTATCCCGTCCAGCGTCCCACGGTCATGGATACCCTGATGGCGAGCCCGGCGGTCTGGGCGACTGGCGGTTTCGGTTGGGGGCGTCAGGCCCGGTGGCGCACGATCTCACCCGTGGACAGGAAGATGACGTCCTCGGCGATGTTGGTGGCATGGTCGGCGATCCGCTCCAGGTTCTTGGCCACCGAGAGCAGATCGAGGTAGCCGGCCACGTCTTCCGGCGAGGCGTCCACGACGTTCACAACGTGCCGGACGATCTGGGCGTACAGCGCGTCGATCCCGCTGTCCTGCTCCCGGACACGCCGGGCCAGGTCCACGTCCCCGGAGCTGTACGCCTGCACGGCCTGGCGCAGGGCCTGCCGCACGACCGCGCACATCTGCTTGAGTTCGGGGCTGCGCTGCGCGAGGGGCTGGAGCACGCCGTGCTTGGCCCGCTCCGCCAGATTGACCGCGCAATCGGCCACGCGCTCCAGGTCGTTGTTGACCTTGAGAATCGTGCACAGCGTGCGCAGGTCGATGCCCACGGGTTGGTACAGGGCCAACAGGCGGATCACCTCGGCCTCGACCCCGACCTCGGCGGCGTCCACCTCCTCGTCGCGGGCGATGACCCGCCGGGCCAGCGGCTCGTCGGCGAGAAACGCCGCGTCGGTGGCCTCCGCCACCATGTCTTCCACCTGGCTGGCCATGCGCAGCGACCGCCGCCGCAGCTCGTCGAGCAGATTGATGAAGTGCGTGCTCATGGTGTGACGCGATCCAAAGGCCGCGGGATTCTAGCCGAAGCGCCCGGTGATGTAATCCTGGGTCCGCTGCTCGCGGGGGTTGGTGAACAAGCGGCCCGTCTCGTCCACCTCGATGAGTTCGCCGACATACATGAACGCCGTGCGGTCCGAAACGCGGGCCGCCTGCTGCATGTTGTGGGTGACGATCACGATGGTGTACTCGCCGCGCAGCTCGGCCATCAGGCTCTCGATGCGGTCGGTCGCCATCGGGTCCAGCGCCGACGTCGGCTCGTCCATGAGGAGCAGTTCGGGCTCGACCGCCAGCGCCCGGGCGATGCACAGCCGCTGCTGCTGCCCGCCCGACAGCCCCAACGCGTTCTCCGACAGCCGGTCCTTCACCTCGTCCCACAGCACGGCCTGCCGCAGGCTGCGCTCGACGACATCCGCCAGGTCGCCGCGGCGGCGCACGCCGTGAATCCGCGGCCCGTACGCCACGTTGTCGAAGATCGACTTCGGGAACGGGTTGGGCTTCTGAAAGACCATGCCGACGCGTTTGCGCAAGGCGGTCACGTCAATCCGTGGGCCATACACGTCCTCATCGTCCAGGAGCAGTCGGCCGCCGGTCGTGCAGCCGGGGATGAGGTCGTTCATGCGGTTGATCGCCCGCAGCAAGGTGCTCTTGCCGCAACCGCTGGGACCGATGATGGCGGTGATCTGTCCGGCCCCGATGCCCAGGGTGACACCGCGAACGGCCGGCACCCCGCGGTAGTAGACTGAAAAGTCTTCCGTGCGGGCGTGCCAGCGCGGCGTGGCCGCGGCCTCGGGGGACGCGAGTTCCGCGTCACTGCGCACCGGGACCGTGACTCGCGGGACCGTGGGAGGCGGCAGGCGGGTTGGGGATTTGGGCATTTGCGTCATGAGCATACATCAACCTGTCAGCTTGCGCGAAATCCGGGCGCGGAGGACGATCGCGGCCCCGTTGAGCAGCAGGACCAGCAGCACCAGCGTCAAGACCATGCCGTACTGGACATGGCGGATTTCGTCCACGGCCTGGTGCTCGGTGCAGAGGCTATAGATGTTCCAGGGCAGCGCGGGCGTGCCCTGGGTGAAGGTCTCCCACAGCTTCAGCGCGGGGCCGACGCTGAAGGCCGCGGTGAAGATGATCGGGGCGGTCTCTCCCGCCGCCCGGCCCATGCTGATGACGATGCCGGTGAGGATGCCGGGCAGGGCCGCGGGCAGGATCACCGTAATGATCGTCCGCCAACGACTGGCCCCACAGCTCAGGGCCGCCTCCTTGTAGGCCTGGGGCACGGCCCGGATGGCCTCCTCGGAGGCCCGGATCACCAGCGGCAGGACGAGCGCGGCCAGCGTCAAGGACCCCGCCAGCACGCTCTTGCTCGGGGACACGTGGATCGTGTTGATGAAGAACGCCAGGCCGAAGAGCCCGAAGACGATGCTCGGCACGCCGGCCAGCGTGCTGATGCAGCTCCGCAACACCCCCAGGAGCCAGTTTTCCCGGGCATACTCGACCAGGTAGATGGCGGAAATGACGCCCATCGGGACGGCGAACAGGATCGCCCCGATCGTCAGGTACAGCGTGCCCAGCATCTCCGGCCAGATGCCGCCGAAGATGTGCGAGTCCAGTGAATCGTCGAACAGGAACCGCCAGTAGAACGTCCAGCGGGGGCGCAGCATCTCGTCGATGTGCGTTTCGACGTAGGCGAACAGTGGCTCCAGGGCCGTGCCCTGAAAGCGCGTCACGCGGGGTCGCAGCACCCGCTGCCCCATCTGCGTCGGGTCGGAGTAGTCCCATTCCTCGACCAGCAGCACGTTGCGCAACTTGACCTGGGCGCGGTCCCAGCGCGTCTGGCCGTACTGGTCGCGCACCATGACGGGCCGCTCGCCGCCGGGCGGCGGCCCGAGCAACACGCGGAGGTGCCCCTTCAGCTCGTCCAGCTCGGTCCGGTACTCGCGTCGCCGGGCGGCCGGATAGCTCCGTAGCTCCTGCTCGAACTGGGCGATCCAGTCGTACACGGGTTGCCGGGCGGCGCGGGCCTTGGACCATTCCGCCTCCAGCTCCAGCGGATTACCGCGTCGGAAGTGCTCAAGCGTGAGACGCCGATGCTCAATCGTGCCGCGGAACACGAAGGCATTGGCGCCGCGGACGGCGATGGGCGCGAGCAGAATCACCAGCGCGCCCGCGACCAGCAGGACCGACACCAGCCCCAGGCCGGTGAACGAGCGGTCGAGCAGCTTGCGCGAGCCCAGTTGCATGGACACCTACCGGAGCTTCAGCGTGGCGCGGCCGATGACGCGCTCGCTGACCAGGTTGCAGACGAACGAAATCGACAGCAGGGCCAGGGCCATCGCAAACAGCACGTGGTAGCGGGCCGACCCGGTGACGTGGTCGGCCTCGCCCATGTCGCCGGCGATCGTGGCCGTCAGCGTCCGCACCGGCTGAAGCAGGTTGTACCAGGGGCTCGGGATCTGGGCCGCGTTGCCCGACGCCATCCACACGACCATCGTTTCGCCGATGGCCCGCATCAGGCCCAGGATAATCGCGGCACAGATGCCGCTGCCGGCTGCGGGGATCACGACGCGCACCAGTGTTTCGGCCCGGGTGGAGCCGAGGGCGTAGGCGCCCTCGCGGAGCTCGCGGCCGACGGCCTGGAGCGCGTCTTCCGACACGCTCGTGACGGTCGGCAAGGCCATGATCCCCAGGATGATGGACACATTGAGCGCGTTGGTGCCGCTGCCGACTTCGATGCCCGCCAGACGCCCGCCGACGTACACCAGCCCCGCCGTCGCCAGGCCGCCGAGAATCAGGCCGAATACCGGGCGAACCCACCAGCCGCGGCGCGGCGCGGCCAGGCGGCCGGCCAACACGTCACTCAGCACGAACACGGCCAGGCCGGCGACCGGTCCCGCGAGACACCACCACCCCACGCTCAGCACTAGTCCGCCGCGTTCCTGCAACAGCGGAGCGAACACCACCAGCGCGAAGAAGCCGTAGGCCACCGACGGGATCGCCGCCAGGACCTCGACGACCGGCTTGACGAACTGCCGGACCGCGAACGGCAGCACGTCGCTGAGGCAGACGGCCGCCAGCACCCCCAGCGGCACCGCCACCAGCGCCGCGCCGGCCGTCACCAGCCCGCTGCCGACGAAGATCGCCAGCGCGCCGAACGACGGTGACGGCGAGCTCGGGTACCAGGCGGTCGTCGTGAAGAACTCCCGCAGGCGGTCGAGAACGCCGGCGTCGCGCGTGACGAAGAACGGCAGCGCGTCCTTGGCGATGAAGAAGAAGATGAACAGCACGGCCAGGGCCGAACTGGACGTAATCAGCAGCAGGAGACCGTGGCCAAGAAGACCCGTTACCCAGCGCCGACGGGACGCCCGGCGGCTTAGCAGGAGCCCCTGCCGCCGAGCGACCCGTCGTAGCTCCGGCCGTAGCGCGACCTCGCTCGTGACGCTACTCCTGGGTCTGACCTTCGTCCGCCGAGTACGTCGTCAGCGGGATGAACCCGATCGACTGGACAATCTCCTCGCCTTTGGGGGTCAGGTGAATGGTAACGAAGGCGTGCAGGGGGCTGCCAAGCTTGGGATAGCCGTTGGTGAAGAGATACAGGGGGCGGGCGACGGGGTAGACGCCCGACGCGACGGTGGCCCGGCTGGGCTGAATCCCGTTGACGGACAGGGCCTTGACGGTCTTGTCGGCGAAGCCGAGCCCGACGTACCCGATGGCCGTCGGGGTGCTTTGGACCCGCTGGCGGATCGCGCCGTTGCTGCCGACGTACTCGACCTCTTTGGCCATCTTCTCCTTGTTCATCACCAGTTCTTCAAAGCTCTCGTACGTGCCGCTATTGGTGTCGCGGCTGATGACGACCAGCGGCTTGTCCGGGCCGCCGAGCTCTTTCCAGTTGGTGATCTTGCCCAGGTAGATGTTGCGGACCTGCTCGACCGTCAGGTTCTTCACCGGGTTGGAGGGATGGACGACGATGGCGATGCCGTCCATGGCCACGATGTGGGCCACGGGCAGGACGCCGGCCTCGACGGCGGCCTTGAACTCGCCGTCCTTCATGAACCGGGACATGCTGGCCACGTCGCAGGTCTTGTTGATCAGGCTCTTGGCCCCGTTGCCGCTGCCCGACTCACTCACGGTGATCCGCACGTCCTTGTGGTCGGCCATGTAGTACTCGGCGAACGCCTTGGCGATCGGCCCCACGGTCGTGGAGCCGTCCACGACGATCTTGGTCTCCTGGGCCGTCGCGCCCGCCACCCCCAGGAGAAGGACCACGCTACCCAACACCTTTGCCAGCCGCCATTGCCGTCGTTCCATACTTTTCTCCCACAATCCGTCCAGGTTCCACGTGGCCGCCGTTCCACCGGCCGCCGCCGGGCCCAGTCTGCCCCACGATTGTGAGTGTTCCGTTAGGCTCACGTTAACGTCGGGCAAGAAAAGGGTTTTGTTGCGCCAAATGGGTATTCATACTAATTTGACGACAACCGTATAGTATTGAGCCAATCGAAGCACGTGAGGG
>CAYWYJ010000156.1:0-7676 GCA_964462635.1 uncultured Planctomycetales bacterium | reverse complement strand
GGCCGTGGACGGTCGTTTCGACGCGGCCGGCGACCGACAGCAGCAGCTCCCGCAGATCGGGGCAGAAAGGTGTCGCGAACTCGACGTGGACCGCCAACCCCTGTTCAAAGAACGTCGACGGCCGCGCGATGGTCTTGTCGATCACCTGGTCGACGATGACCAGCTCCCGCGGCTTGATGTGCTCTCGCAAGGAGCCCACCGCGCCGCTGGCCAGCACGTGCGTCACGCCGACCGCCTTCAGCGCGTAGATGTTCGCCCGGTACGGCACGTTGGTGGGGTTGAACGTGTGCCCGTCGCCGTGACGGGCCAGCAGGGCCACGTCGGTCCCGTGCCATTTGACGATGCGGATCGGGCTGCTGGGCTGGCCGTAGGGCGTGTCGACGTCAACGGTCCGGCCGCCGGTGACGCCAAACAACGTCTCGCCCAGCCCCGTCCCGCCGATGACGCCGATCATGCCGTGCTCTCCGTACTGCTGACGCTCAATTCCTGTCGGCGCTGCAAGGTTCTTCGGCAGCCAACGGCCGGTACGGAGCCCGGCCGTTACATTCGGTTGCGGCCATGGGCCGCGCTGAGCCTCCGGACCGCGCCGGCCCCCGTGCCGCGCCGCGCGGCATTATACGGCCCGCGGCGGGGCGGATCACGGCGTCGGCCGGTCGTCGGGCGTGATGAAATCGAGTGCCGGGCCGCGCGGCACCAGGCCGGCCGCCGCCCCGTCTTCGAGCAAGCGCGCGACCGCGGCGCGGCCGCGCGGCCCGTAGTCGAGCGTCCATTCGTTGACGTACATCCCGACGAACCGGTCCGCCAGCCCCTCGTCCAGCCCGCGTCCGAAGCGCAGCGCATAGCGCACCGCCTCGGGTCGGTGGTCCAGGCCGTACTGGATGCTGCGGCGCATCAGGCCGGTCAGCTCGCGGCCCACCCGCGGCCCCAGGTCGCGGCGGACCACGTTGCCGCCGAGCGGGAGCGGGAGCCGCGTGCGCTGCTGCCACCAGACCCCCAGGTCCACGACGGTGTGCAGCCCCTGGCGGGCATAGGTCAGTTGCCCCTCATGAATCAGCAGGCCGGCGTCCACCTCGCCCGCGACGACCGCGTCGGCGATCCGGTCGAAGGCAACGACACGCGGCTCGAACGTGCCGGGCCCCAACGCCAGTTGCAGCACCAGGAACGCCGTCGTCGTCCGCCCGGGGACCGCGATCGTCCGGCCGCGCAGGTCGTCGGGTCGCGTCGGCCGACGGGTCACGAGCAGCGGCCCGTAGCCGTCGCCCATGCTGCACCCGCAGGCGGTCAGCGCATAGCGGTCCGCGACATATGGGTACGCGTGCAGACTGATGGCGGTGACTTCGTATTCCCCGCGGCGGGCCGCGTCATTGAGCGTCTGAATGTCGGCCAGCACGTGCTCGAAACGGTACGGCCCCGGATCGACCGCCCCGGACGCCAGCCCGTGGAACATGAACGCGTCGTCCGGGTCGGGACTGTGCGCCAATCGAATGTGCATCCGTCGCCTCGCCGCGCTGGCCCACGCCGGCGGCTGCGCCGCCGCCGCTCGCCGCGGAGATCGTATGAGCAAACGTCGGTCGAGGCCAAGGCGCGTCGTGTCTGTAACGCCGGCGTCTGGCCGGCCGACAAGCACGCGACGCCGCGCCCGCGCGCGGAGCGGCTGACGGGCATTGGCGCCGGGGAGGGCGAGGCTCCCGCCGAGCCGTGACCCCCCTCCTGGCAGGCGGCCCAGCGGGAGCTTCGCCCTCCCGTCCGCACCGTCCCGGTACAACGGCCAGGTCGAGCGCCCAGGGCGCTCATTCGGTGGTTTCGCCGGCGTCCGGCTCGGCGATGGCGAACAACCCGTCGAACAGGCCGTCCGCGATGGACCGCACGCCCGACTCGATCGAGCCGAGCGCGGCCTGGCGGAACTCGCGCGCCAGATCATCGCCGCAGCCGGTGAGGAGGGCGGCGGACAAGGCGACAAGGGCCACGAATGCGGCCGTTGCGCCCCTCGCGCAGGGCCTGCGCCGCGGCTTGGACGGGGTCGGACGCATTGGAATCGGCGGATTCATCGTAAGCTCCGCTTTCCACGGTACCTCGGGCGTGCGATCGCCGCCGGCCCAGCGGCCGCGCGGGCGCGCCGGCGAAACAGGGTTGCACGCGGTGTGCCAGCCCGGCCCCCGCGACCGGATCGCCTTCGCGCCGCGGTCGCGCGGGCCATTGATCCGACGCGGGCGAGCGCGGATCATGCACGGTTGACGGGCGCCACCTTTGTTGCTCCCCGGACGCCGGCCTGCCCCCGCGGAGGGCGCGAGGCGATGAGCCAGACCATCTCCGGCATCGGACGGACGTACTTGCGCTGGGCGCTGACCGACGGCGTCGGGCCGCTCACGTTCTCGCGGCTGCTGATTCAATTGGGCGATGCCGAGGGCGCGCTGGGGGCGCCGGTTGGCTTGTTGAAGACCGTAAGAGGCATCGGCGACGTCCGGGCCGAGCTCGTCGCCCGCAGCCGCGACGAGGCCCCGGTGGAGCCGGAGGTGGAGGCCGCCGCCGCCCACGGCGTGCGGATCATCTGCCGCGCCGACCGGGATTACCCCGAGGGGCTCAAACGCATCCCCGACGCCCCCATCGTGCTGTACGTCAAGGGGGAGCTGCGGCCGACCGACGCCGTGGCCCTGGCCGTCGTCGGCAGCCGACGCTGCACGATCTACGGTAGCGAGCAAGCCCGGCGTTTTGGCGAGCTGCTCGCCGGTGCCGGCCTGACCGTCATCAGCGGCCTGGCCCGCGGCATCGATGCGTTCGCCCACCACGGCGCGGTGGAGGCCGGCGGCCGCTCGATCGCCGTCATGGGACGCGGCCTGACCGAGGTCTACCCGCCGGAGAACCGGGCCCTCGCGGAGAAGTTGCTCGAAAGCGGCGCCTGGGTCAGCGAGCTGCCGATGCAGGCGGCGGTGCGGGCCGAGAACTTCCCGGGGCGCAACCGGATCATCGCGGGCATGGCCCTGGGGGTGCTCGTGGTCGAGGCGGCCCAGCGCAGCGGGGCCCTGATTACCGCCCGGCTGGCCGGCGAGTACAACCGCGAGGTGTTCGCGGTGCCGGGGCGCGTGCAAGACCCGATGTCGCTGGGCACCAACGCGCTCATCCGCGACGGGGCCGCCAAGCTCACGATGTGTCTGGAGGACATCCTCAACGAGCTGGGCGACGTGGGCCGGGCACTGGCCGGCCAAGCGGCACACTCGGCGGGCGCGGGCGGTGACCCAACGACGGTCCCTGGCTCCGGCGACGATCCAGGCCCCAGCGCGGGGCCACAGCCCATCTTGTCGGCGAGTGAGCAGCGCGTGTACGGCGTCGTCGGTTACGAGCCGCTCTTGCAGGACGTCATCATGACCGCGGCGGAACTGCCGCCCGGCGAGGTGCTGGCCGCCCTCACCACGTTGGAACTCAAGGGGCTCATTCGCCGGCTGCCGGGGAATCTGGTCGTGCGCCGCGGCGTGGCCTGAGCACGGCGCGGGCCGCGCCGCGCTCAGCCGCCGATGTCGATCGGGACGCGCAGCACCTCGTCGTTGCTGGACCGCTCGCGGAAGCGCAGGAAGCCGACGGGCCGCTGGCCGTCGGGAATGTCCTTCAGTTCGGCGTTGGCCGAGTAGTCCAGCGTCACCGGGAGGCTCGGCACGAAGTCGAAGTTCCCTTCATCGTTCTGCGTCACCTTCACACCGACCGGCGACGCGAACAACGAATCGATCTGCACCGTGATGGGCGTCTCGCGTTTGTCGTCCGCGACCGCGAAACCGGCGTGGATCACCACCGTCAGCGACTTCTTGCCTTGTGTATTGACCGTGGCCTCATACGTCCGTATGTCGAACGCCGACTGATGGATCGCCTCCCCGTCGCCGTCCTTGACGATGACGGCGATGTCGGTCGTGGTCGCATAGTCCTCGGGCTCCATCTCCAGCTTCAGCCGCAAACGGTTGCAGCGGTCATCCAGTTTCACCGAATACGTCAGCTCATCCTTGAGCCCCTTGAACTTGGCGTCCTTGTATAGGCGGAAGCCCTCGATCTGCCCGTCCCCGGTGGCCCGCACCGGCTTCTCGAACAGGTTCGTCACCGTCAGCTCGCCGGCGGGCTTCGACGCCTTGCCGTCGGTGATCTCGGCGGGGTCGGCAAACAGGCCGAAGAACTGCACCTTGAGGTCATACGGCCACTGTTTGTCGGGGCGGTCGGCCAGGACGGGCACCTCCCACACGCCGGGCACCAGGTCCTCGGTCAATGTCCACTCGACCTCGCGGCGGCCGCTGTCGGTGTCCAACCGCTTGCCCCCGCTGCGGTGCTGCCGGCCCGCGGGATCGAAAATGCGGTCCACCATCGCCTTGGAGGTCTTCTCCTCCGGCGCCGACAGCACGATCCGCATCGAAGAGGCCCCCGGCGGGACCGCGATGAAGTACCGGTCGGGCGTCCAGCCCTTGGCCGTCTGGTCCTTGAAGTAGCGCGTGAAGTTCTCCGCCGCGCCGAAGCGATACGGCACCACGATCGTGTTTAGCAGCCGCAGCGCGACCAGCCCGTCCGCCACCGCCTCGACGGTCCCCACGTACAACCCCGGCTCGGTCAATTGCTGCGGGCGATACTCGACGAATACGCGGGCCTCCTGCTCGCTCCGCAGGTAGAACGTTTCCTGCGGCACGCGCAGCCACGGCACCGTCGCGCGCAACTCGAACTTCCGCGTGAAGGCGGTCCGGTCCGCCGCGTCCACCGTCGGGGCGAATACCGGGCGGATCGTGAACGCCTGCCGGTCCTCCGCGGGGAACCACGTCGCCCGCCAGTACGCCGCCCGGGCCGCCCCGCCGTAGCCCTGCGGGCACGGCGTCGAGATCTCGTAGTTCATCACCGGGTCGCCGGCGGCCGTCGCCAGCAGTTGGTCCAGCACCGCCGCCGCCTTCGTCAGGTCGGGCACGCCGTAGCCGTAGTCCAGCGGCGTGAACCCGGGCACCGGGGCCGCCCCCAGGCACAAGGCGCGACGCACGTCCCACGCCCGCACCTTGGCCTGCGGGTTCTTCTGGAGCGCGTGACTGATGAGGTTGGCACACAGCCCCGCCGCGTACGGGCTGGCCATGCTCGTGCCCGACCAGAAGTCGCCCCCGCGCACCCACCGCGGCACGGTCGAGGTCGACCACCCCGGCGTGGCGATGTCGGGCTTGTCCAACTCGCCGCCGCGCGAGCTGAACACGGTCACGGCCGGCCCCTCCAGGGACCAGCCGGCCATGTCGCGGCCGGTGTCGGCGGCCATGAGGGCGGCGACGGAGATGGCCTCGGCGGCGGCGGCGGGCGTCCCGACGCTGGAGAGCCCCGGCCCCGCATTGCCCGCGGACGTCACGAACACCATGTACGGGTTCTCGCGCAGAATCTCGTTGACCACGTCGTCGATGTCTGAGTGCCCCTCGATCTCCGACTCGACCCCGAACGACAGGTTGCACACGACCGGGACGTGGTGCTCGCGGGCGTAGCGGGCCGCGTAACGCAGCGCCTTCCGCTTGCTCTCGGTGACGCTGATCCCGCCCAGCCACCCGCAGCCGATCTTCAGGCTCATCACCTTGGCCCCGGGCGCCACGCCGTGGAAGCCGTCCTGGTTGTTGATGCGATAGCCGGCGGCGATGCCGGCGACGTGCGTGCCGTGGGCCCCGTTGTCAAAGTGGAACACGACCTTCGCCTGCCGCAGGAAGATGTTGGCCGCGAAGGTCAGTGGGACAATCTGCCCTTCGGGCTGGTCGCGGCGGAAGTTGAACGTGTCGAAGTTCAGCTTGTAGTTCCGTAGCGGCTTCTCGTCGGCGAAGCTGCGGTCCATGTTGGTATCGACATAGCAGACGGCCTGATCGTCGCCGTCGCCTTCGAGGGCCGTCACCAGCACCGGAAACTCGTCCTCCGTCGTGTCGTTGCCGTTCAGGTCGGACTGGTCGGCGTTGACGAACTTCTTCTCCTTGAACACGCCGAACCACCAGCGGCGCGGCTCGCCGGGCGGGGCCGCAGGCCACGTCGGCGGCTCGTACTCGATCGGCGCACCGTCCCCGTTCGGCCGAACGAGTTTGCCCGTCGCGGGGTCCGGCTTGATCCACTCCAGCTCCACGTCGCCGTCGCCGGTGAAGTCCTGCACGTCGATCACCTTGACCTTGCCGTCCGGCGTCCGGGTCAGGCCGGGGATCGACGGATCAACGCCCGTGTCGAGCACGGCGATCACCACGCCGCGGCCGTCGCTGTGCGGATGGCTGGCCAGGAAGCGGTCCACGCCGCAGGTGGACAGCGAAAGCTGCGTCCAGCTCGGCTGGACCTGGCCGCAGACGATGGGTACGCAGAGGGCAAGGACGACCGGCAGGAATCGACGCGTCAGCATGGTGCGCTCTCCACACGCCCCCGGTAGGTCATGCTCGCTCGGACCGGAGAATGTACCGCCCGCGGGACCGCCCGTAAAACCGCCCCGCGGCCGGCACCGGCGAGACTCCGACGGGAGCGCCGTCCCAAGTCGCCGTGTGCAAGACAGCAGCGCGGGAGGGTGCGGCTCCTGCCGAGCCGCGGCTCGCCGAGAGGCTCGCCCTCCCGCGCCGCCCGATCACGCCCCATCATCCAACGCTAGTGCTTGTGCCCTTCGCAGCCCCCCGGCGCTTTCTCACCACCCTGTGCCCCGGCTTCCTTGGCCGGCTTGTCTCCGCAGGCGCTCTTGCCGGCGCTGCACGACTTGCTGCTGCTGCAACCGCCGCAACCCTTCACCTTGGACTCCGTGGCCAACACCTGCACAAACGTGGCGTCGGTGCGCAACGGCGCCAGGTCGGGGCAGCCTTTGGCCTCCTCGCGGCACGCGGGCAGTTGGTTGGCGGGCGTACACTCGAAAGCACACCGCAGCGCCGCCAGCCCCTGCTCTGTCCGGCCGACGCGGGCATACAGCCGCGCCGCATTGAGGCACACGTCCGGGCCGCAGTCCTTCGGAAGTTCGAGCTTCTCGGCGCACGCCTTGGCTTCGTCCACCTTGCCCAACCGGGCCAGCGCCAAGCCGTGTAGCACATCAGTCGTCGCCGAGCGCTGCGCCTCCGGCAGACCGCCCAGCAGGGCCGCCGCCGCCTCGTTCTTGTTCAGCCGCAACTGCGCCGATGCCAGCAGGGCGGCGGAGTCGCCCGTGTTCAGCCGGCGGTGGATCGCCTCGGCCAGCGTCAGGGCCTCGCCGTAGACCTTGCGGCTGTTGTAGTAGCCGTACAGGGCGCGGGCCATCTGCTCCCACGTCTCCGGGCTTTCTTCCTTGGCCAACTGCTCGCGGATGTTCAGCACCCGCTGAAGCATGCTGAACTCCTGGAAGTACTCGCCTTGGTCGGGGTTGGCCTTGGCGGCCGCCTTGAACGCCGCCAGCGCCTCGTCGAACTTGCCGTCCGCCAGCAGGGTCTTGCCGCGTGCGAATTCCGTCGCGGCCGAATTGTCCTGGGCCCAGGCCGCTATCCCGCACACCAGGGCTACGGCAGTGACTGCCGTTGCGAGTCTGAACATGTTCATGAACTTCTCTCCGTGAATCGTTGGGGGGACCAAGGCGCGGCAGGCCCGCTGGTTGCCGACAGCGGTCGGGCCGCACCCCCCGGCCCACGGGGCAGCACGCACCAGGGCCGGAACAAACTATATCAGCGTGCGCAATGTCGCGCCAGCCGTACCGCAAGGCTCTGCCTTGCGACTGC
>CAYWYJ010000155.1:0-7681 GCA_964462635.1 uncultured Planctomycetales bacterium | reverse complement strand
CGGCCACCCCTAGGAGCGAGCCCGCCCGCGCGTCCCCCGTGCCGATCGCCTCCAGCTCGCCCGCCGTCGCCGTCGAGGTCTCGCTGTGCACGACCATGACGGACGTGATTTTGGGGTCCTTCTTGAGCAGGTCGGCCACCATCGACCCAGTCGGCGCGGTGCCCCACTCGACCGGGTGTCGCACGACGTCGATCCCGAACTGCTGGGCGATCTCGCCCCAGCGCTCGCCAAACTTCCCGCCCTCGATCGTCAGCAGCCGCGAGCCGGTGGGGTGGCAGCCGACGATGGCCGCCTCGGCCGCCGCCGTCCCGGAGCCCGTGATGATGATGACGTCGTTCTTGGTCTGAAGCACCTGCTGGAGCTTCTCCGTCGCGGACTTCATGTACCCCTTGAACCAATCCGTGCGGTGGTGGTGGAAGGGGCGGGCCATCTCGATCAGGACTTCCTCGGGGACGGCGCAGGGACCGGGGGTGAACAAGCGGAACTTTTTCATGGGATGCAACCTCGCGTGGGTAGACCTCCGTGGCTACGACAGCCTGTCAAACTGGGTATGCTAACACACGGCCGTCGCCGTGGCGAGCACCCGCGGGTGAACGGCACACGCGCAAGCCGTCGGTGGCCAACGCCGGCGGAACGTGGTAGACTGATGTCCAGAACGCCTCACCGCGGAGATGCCCTGAGGCAGTTTGGGCAAGACGCCCCGCAGGTTGCGTGCCATGGCCCGGACGCCGGACTGGTCGCGGCTGTGCAAGGAAGCCGACGCGGCGCTACGTCGGCGGCTGGCGGCGGAGCGCGCCCTATCGCCGGCGGACGTGGCGCGGACGGTGGCGGGGATCCTACCTAAGCCCGTTGGCGACAGACTCTTGCGGTATCTGCACGCGCGCGGCTGGCTCGCGCCCGAAGCGGCGGTGCCATTCGACGTCCTCGACGGCCCGGCGTGCCCGGTTGAACTCGCCGGCCCGTGGCGCGAGATCGTGCGGCTGGCGGTGTTCGGCGTGCCGGGGCAAGGGGTCCCCTACCGCGACAAGCACCGCCAGGACGTCTACCAGCAGCTCTGTTCGCAGATCATGAGCTCCGCGGTCGATACGGAGTCGCTGCGCGGCGTCGTCCAACGGGTCATGAACCACCCGGACGTGCAGGCGGATTCGCTGCTGGCGTCGATGCTGCGGAGCTTCATCGCGCAGCGCGAAGCGGCCCTGCGGGCGGAGCGGACCACGCCCGCCGAGCAACATGCCCGCCGCGAACAGCGCTCCAAGCTTCGCCGCGCGTTCGAGTCCGGGCCGCGTTGTGACTTTCCGTCGCGGGAGGAGCTGCTGGCCAATTTCGGGCGGTTGCTGGCCGATTTTGACCGCCACTTGGCGCAATTCGAGGAGGCCCGCGCCGAGGCCGTGCTGGAGAAGATCCGCGACTTGCGGCGACGGTTCCCCATTCACGTTCCGGCCCGCGATCTCCAACGCTGCGAGGAGCAACTGGACCGGCTGTTGCGTCGCGCGGGCACCTATCGGCGGCAGATCGAAGAGTTGGCCGAGCGCGGGGCCCAGGCCGCGCGCGAGGGCGACGAGCAGACCTCGGCGTGGGTGATGCGGCGGCTGGAGGCCATCCACGGCCTGCTGCCGAACCTCCTGCCGCAGGACCGGCTCGAAGCGCTGCGGACCGAGATCCACCGCGGCGGGCAGGAGCACGAAACGCGGGAAGCGGCGGCGGAATTCACGACCCGGCAGCAGGAAGTCCTGCTCAAGATCAAGAACCTCGCCGGCATCGTCTATCGTTTCCATCAGCTCGCCGACAAGTTGCCGCCGACGGACAACGTCTACCGGCGGGCCGAGTTGAACTACCGGCAGGCGTTGGCGGAGATCCGCAAGCTGGACACGGAGTGGCTGACCGGTCTGGTGCTGCACCTGGAGGCGTTGTTGGACGATCTCGATGATCCGACGGGGCAAATGCAGAACCAGTTGGACACATTCATCGTCAACGTGCGCACGGCCCTGAATCGTCTGTGTCTGGAGATTCGGGCGCGGCAATCCCGCGGCACGCCGCCGGCCGGACCGGCGAGCCGGCCCGAGGCCCCACCCGCCGCGGATTCGCCGCCCGGGACGCCCCCATGATGTGGATCGCGCGGCGCTAGCGCGCGGCGTCGGTCACCGCCGTCGCCGAGGCGTCCGCTGGCCGGGCCGGCGTGGTCACCTCGACCGGGGCCACGCGCAGGCCGACGAGGGTGATGTCGTCGGACTGGTCCGCCAGGCCCACGAAACGCCGAATGTCCCACACGATGTTGTTGAGCACCTGTTCGGGGGCCAGGGAGCCGTAGTTCCGCAGCGATTCCCACAAGCGGTCGCGGCCGAATTCGTGCCCGCTGAAGTCCCGGGCCTCGATGACGCCGTCGGTGTACAGCAGCAGGAAGTCGCCGGCGGACAGCGGCAGTTCGTGTTCGTGATACACCTCGGCGGGGCGGATTCCGAGGACAAGATCAGCCCCCTCGGCGACCTGCACCTGCCCATCCCGTAGCAGCAGCAACGGCTCATGCCCGGCGTTGGCGTAGGTCAGCCGACGGGCCTCCGCGTCGACGGCCACGAGCAACATGGTGAGGAATTCGCTCGGCAGCGTGTCCCGGTACACCAAGTGGTTCAGCCGCGTCAGCAGTTCGCCGGGCCCGCGGCAGGTCTCCGCGATGGCCCGCAGCGCCCCGCGCACCGAGGACATCAGCAGGGACGCCGGGAGGCCCTTGCCGGCCACGTCGGCCACGAGCACGGCCAGCCGGCCGTCGGCCAACGTCAGGAAATCGCAGAAATCACCCGCCACCTCGTACGTCGGATGAAAGGCCAGGGCCGTCTGAAGGCCCCGATGGTGCGGCGGGGCGAGGCGGATCATCCGTTGCTGGAGTTCACCGGCCAGGGCGAGCTGACGTTGCGTCTCGGCGTTCCGCAGACGCTCCTCGGCCAGTTGGGCGTGGACGATGGCGGTCGCGGCCTGGTACGCCACGGCCCGCAGCAGATCGCGTTGCGCCTTGCGAAACCGGCGGCGGCGGTCGGTATAGACCCGGATCACGCCCACCGGTTGCCCGCGGTAGATCAAGCCGGTGGTCAACATGCTGACGATGCCGAGCCGCCGCGCTTCCGCGGGATACTGGATGCGGGTGTCGGTGGCCACATCCTCGACATAAACCACGCGCCCACTCAGGGCCTCGTCACTGACGGCGCTGGCGGTGCGGACGACCGCGCCCTTGTCGACGTACTCAGGGGCGAGGTTGTGGACCGCCTTGACGGTCAGCTCCTGGGTCCGCGGGTCATACAGCCGGATGCTGGCGTACGGACAGCGCATCACGCGGGCGGTCTCGGCCACGATGCGGTCCAGCACCGACTGGAGGTCCTGTTTCCCGGTCAGCAACTGGGCGATGTCGCCGACCAGGGCGACCTCCTGCGTGGCCGCCATCAGCTTCGACTCGCGATGGCTCCACTCGGCCAACTGCCGGGCGCCCCAGCGGGCCGTGACAATCGCGTGGCTATGGACGGCGCGGTCCAGTGGCGGCAGGGACTCCCACGCGCGACTCAAGGCCTCGAAGTGTACCTCGCGCGCGGTGTCCGGCAGGGCCCACGCCCCGGCCGCCGGCCGCTCCGCCCGAAATTCGCCGACCGCCAGGTATCCGACCGGGCCGTCGTCGCCCAGCACGGGCGCGACGACGTACCACACGCCGCGGCTTTCCACGAACCCCACGGACGCCGGCGGATCGTGCGCCGGAACGGGGGTCATCGGCACCGGCAGCGACAACCGGCTCAGGACGTGCCCGGTCAGCCGGGCGAACTCGTTGTTGCCGGCCGACGCGACGATGAGCTCGCCGCGGCCGTCGTACACGGCGACGCGCAGCCGCGCGGCGCGCGCCAGACCGCTGACGAAGTCCTCCAGTGACGCGATGTCGATGACCTCGCGCAACATGCGCCGGTCCACCTCGTGGCTCACCCCGCCGCGACCCGGACATTATCCCCGGTCATGGCGCCGCCGCCAACGCGGCGCGTCCGACTTGGAGGATCGTGCGGCCGCTGAGCGAATCCGCCGTCGGACGCTTGGCGCCGCTCGCTCCCCCGGCGACCCTATGCGAGGTCCCGAGCGCGGCCGGTTGGCCGCGTGGCGCCGGGCCCTGGAGGTACGACGTGCCACTTCGGTGTTCGCGGCCTTGCACGGCGGGAGGGCAAGGCTCCCGCCGAGCCGCGGTGGGTCCGTCACTCGCGGCCCCGGTGCTGCTGTTCGGCGCCGCCGCCGCCGCGCTTGCCAACCACCCCCGCCTTCTCATTACCGCCGAAGATGTCCCGCGCCTGCGGCACACCGCCGGCGTGGAACCGGGCGACGGCGGTTCTTCCCGGATGGAGGCCCCGGAATCCTGGGGGCGATTCGGGGCCCGGGCGGCGGACTACCAGAGTCTGCGGGCGTGCTTCGGGACGCGTGTGTCCACCGAGCTGCTGCCGGGCGAGTTGCTGGCCGCCGCCTTCCTCCACTTGATTGAGCCGCTGCCCCCACAGGACGACGTGCGGCTGGCGCTCGTCAATGCGGCCCTGGAGCAGAGCGGGCGAACTCCCGCCGACGCGTTGGAAGCGGTCGTGGCCCTCGACTGGTGCTGGGACCGCGTCGAGCCCGGCACCCGCCGCGAATTCCTGCTGAACCTCCGTCAGCGCGCCCAGCCGCTGACTCCGGCCGACAGCCCGCTCGACGGGCGGCGCTTCCGTGAGAAGCTGGCGGCGTTGGCCCTGGCGCTGGCCGTCGACGAAACCGACGAACCCAGCCCGAGCTGGGTGACCACGCGGCAACACCTGCTGGCCGCGGCCCAGACGTATTTCCAGGTCACGTTCCCGACGTACGTCGCCTGGCGCGGCCTCAGCCCCACCGGACCGGCCGTCGCGGCCCGCGAGGAGTGCGACACCGTCATCGCCATCGAACTTAGCCGACAAGTCCTCGGGCGGGACCCGTGGCCCGCCTACCGCGACACCGTCGGCCGCTGGCTTGAGCATTACGTCCTCGCCGCGCTCAACGATCCCCGGCGACCGTACCATTTCGTCCGCGACGACGCGGGGGACGCGCCCCTGCTGCCCGTGCCGCCCTGGAGCGAGTTGCTGCCCGTCACGGCCCATCTTCTGGCCGCTCGGTCGGGCGATCCGTCGGCGGCGTGGGTGGCTGACGGGGTCGAAAACGCGATGCGGGCCGAGGCGGGCGGCCTGTCGGCCACCTTGTGGCGTTGGGTGCCGCTGCTGTTCGACACGCGCCACGTCCCGCGCTGCGATACTCATCGTTTACCGGCGGCGCGCAACCTTGGCGGCGCCGTCGTCTTCCGCGGCGGCGCGGGGCCGGACACCACCGCGATCTGGATCGAGGCCGGCCAGCCGTTTCTCCGCCGCCGACAGCACTTCGACGCCGGGCACTTTCTGATTCGCCGCGGCGGCGAACTCGTCGGTGGCGGCGGTGACGACATTCTGCTGGAGGCAGTGCCGGCCAAGGGTGGCGGCCAGTACCTGGGTCCGCTCCGCACGCCGTTCGATTTCGAGCAGTACTTCGCCGCGAGCATTGCGCACAACGCCGTCGTGCTGTACGACGCGGCGCGCGTCGCGCGGTGGTACGGCGCGCGGTACCTGCCGGTGGGCGGGCAGCGCTGCGTCGACGGGACTTGCGCCGACTTCGTCACCTCGCTGGCCGAGCAGGGCCGTCTGACGGCCCGGCAGCTCGCGTACGCTCAGTGCGGCGAAGCGGCGTACCTGGCGCTCGATCTCACGCCGGCCTACGACAACCGCATGTTGAGTCAATACACCCGGCAATTCGTGTTCATCTGGGGCCGGGCCCTCGTCGTGGTGGACCGGCTCACCGTGTCGCGCGGCCGCGGCCTGCCGACCTGGATACTGAACCTCCCGGCCCGCCCCCTCGTGGACGGCACCGACCTGGAGCCGCGGGCGCGCGTCGCCGGCAGTAGCAACGACGCCGGCGTCTGGCGCTGCGATTCCGCCCGCTATCTTCGCTGGACCGACGGCGACGGGGCCCTCTGGCTCGCTGCCCCCCGGCCGTCGCCGCGCGTCCTCCGCGTGGTCGGCGGCCCCGCCCGACGACTGCCTGTCGCGCGCGGCCGGCACGCCAATCAGGCCTACGTCGGCGGTGAACCGGACGGCTTCGAGCGTCTCATCATCCCGGCCGAGCAACGCGGCGCCGAGAACGCCTGGTATCGCCTGGGCGAGCCCACCTTGCTCGGCGCCTCCGTCAGCCGGACGCCGCACTGGGGACGTGTCGAGCTCGAGCCGCCGGAGCGGACCACGTCGGCGACGTTCGTGGTCGCGCTGATCACGGACCGCGCCGACGCGACCCAGCCGCCGAGTGTTGAACTGACGACGGACGATGCCGGGTTCACGCTCGCGCTGAGCAGCGGGGCCGAGCGCGCGACGCTGCGACTGGGAAGCGACGCGACCGCCGGCGGCCGGCTGGACGTGCCCGGGACTCCCGCCCTGAGCTGGACGCTGCCAACGACGGTCGAGCCCGACCCGCCGTTGCCGACCACCGCCGATTCTCCGAGCGCCGCCGCCGGCCCGCGTTGACCGGTCTGCGCCGCGCACGCAAAATGCGACGACTTGCCGGGCGCGCGGCACGCCGCGCCCCCCGCCGAGTCTGCCGTGGAGGCGTGATGCCCTACTTGCGACTGATGCGGCCGGCCCAGTGGACCAAGAACCTGTTCCTGTTCGCGGGACTGGTCTTCGGCCTCAAGTTGGTCGATTGGGTCAGCGTCTGGCACGTTCTGCTGGGGTTCGCGTATTTCTGCCTGGTCAGCAGCGGCGTCTACATCCTCAACGACATCCGCGACCGCAACGAAGACCGCCTGCACCCCACCAAACGCCTGCGCCCGCTGGCCGCCGGCACGGTCTCGGTCCCCGCGGCGGCGACACTGGCGATCCTGCTGCTCGCGGTGGGGTTGGGTGCGGGATTCGTGCTGGATCGGGGGTTTTTCATCGTGGCGGTCGCGTACGTGGTGCTTCAAGCGGCGTACACGTTTGGGCTCAAGCATGTCGCGCTGCTGGATGTGATCCTGATTGGCGCGGGGTTCGTGCTGCGGGCGGTCGCCGGCGCGGTCCTCGTTCACGTCGAGATCTCGCACTGGCTGGTGCTGTGTACGTTTACACTCTGCCTGTTCATGGGCTTCAGCAAACGGCGTTGCGAGTTGAGCGCGATGGCCGACAATTCACGCAGCGACCTCGCCCGGCACCGCAAGACGCTGGTCATCTATACGCCCGACCTGCTCAACCACATGACGACGCTGACCGCCGGCATCGCGGTCGTCAGCTTCATGCTGTATGCGACGGACAAGCGGACGCTGGATGTTTTCGGCACGAACTACCTGGTCTACACGCTGCCGATGGTGGTCTACGCGATCTTCCGCTTCGCGCTGCTCGTCGAGCACGGGCGGGTGGACGGTCCGACGGCGGTGCTGCTGCGCGACCGGCCCTTCCAGGCGGCCCTGGTGCTGTGGGGCCTGGCGGTCCTGGCCGTCATTTACCGCGGCCGCGACCTGCGGACATGGCTCGTGAACATCCTGCACCAGTCGGGGCCGTGAGACGGAAGGCCAGGGGCCGAGGGGCCCAGGGGTCGAGGGTCGGGGTCCGGGCCCCCGCGTCCGGCGGCATTCCCCTCAATCCCTCAATCCCTTGATCCCTCAGTCCCTCAT
>CAYWYJ010000154.1:0-7797 GCA_964462635.1 uncultured Planctomycetales bacterium | reverse complement strand
GCGTCGGGACCGGCCAGCGCCCCCGGCTATTGACCGTGGCCCCTTCGGGGCCAGGCCAGCTCGCCGGATGCGTCAGGCACCCGTTGGTTGCGAAGCGAACAGGCCCGACTCGGGGAGCTGTTCGCGGCGATCCGTGACTCGCGCAAGGTCTTTCACGAGGGTGCGAACACCGTTACCCTACCCGCCATGACGCTCCTACTGGACCAGCACGAAATCCGGGAGACGCTTGAGAAGCTCGCCCGGGCGATCGCCGGCGCCGCCCCCCGCGACGCCTCCGTCGCCGTCGTCGGCATCCGCCGCCGCGGCGAGACCCTGGCCCGCCGGCTGCTCCCCCTGTTGCAGAAGGCCGGGCTGAAGGCGGCCCATTTCGGCGTCCTGGACATCACGCTCTACCGCGACGACCTGACCACCATCGGCCCCAACGCGGTCGTGCGCGGCACGGAAATCGACTTCGACCTCACCGACACGTGGGTCGTGCTCGTGGACGACGTGCTCTACACCGGCCGGTCCGTCCGGGCCGCCCTGGACGCCCTCATCGACCTGGGCCGCCCCCGGGCCATCCGGCTGGCCGTGCTGGTCGATCGCGGCCGGCGGGAGCTGCCCATCCAGCCCGATTTCGTCGGCCTGCGCACCGACACCGAGGCCCATCACGAAGTCAAAGTCAAACTCGTCGAAGACGACGGCGTGGACGAGGTCGCCCTCTATGACCGCAGCGGCAACGGATAAGCCGGTCTGGACCCGCAAGCACCTGCTGGCCCTCGCGGACCTCAGCCGCGAGGAGATCCTGTACGTGCTCGACACGGCGGCGGGGTTCCAGGAGGTCTCGACCCGCAGCGTCAAGAAGGTGCCCGCCCTGCGCGGCCGCGTCGTCGTCAACATGTTCTTCGAGGACAGCACCCGCACGCGCATGAGCTTCGAGCTCGCCGCCGAGCGGCTCTCGGCCGACGTGATCGACTTCGCCGAGAAGATGTCCTCCACCCAGAAGGGCGAGACCCTGATCGACACCGCCAAGAACATCGAGGCGATGGGCGTGGACATCATGGTGCTGCGGCACCCGGCGGCCGGTGCGGCCTACCACCTGTCGCAAGCGGTGGGGTGCTGCGTGGTCAACGCCGGCGACGGCCAGCACGCCCACCCCACCCAGGGGTTGCTGGACCTGTTCACGATCCGCGAGCGCAAGGGGCGCATCGAGGGGCTGAACGTGGCGATCGTGGGCGACATCGTCCACTCGCGCGTGGCCCGCTCCGACCTGCGCGGCCTTCAGAAGCTCGGGGCGAACGTCACGCTGGTCGGCCCGCCGACGCTCGTGCCCAAGACCTTCGAGTCGATGGGCGCGCGGGTCACGTCGGATTTCGAGGCCATCCTGCCCGAGATGGACGTCATCAACATGCTCCGCATCCAGAAGGAGCGCATGACGGCCAGCGGCTTCCCGTCGGCCCGCGAATACGTCCGGCTGTTCGGCATGAACAGCGACCGGCTCAAGCGCTGCAAGCCCGATGTCCTCATCATGCACCCGGGCCCCGTCAACCGCGGCATCGAGCTGGCCGCCGACGTGGCCGACGGACCGCATTCGAGCATCCTGCGACAGGTGACCAACGGCCTGGCCGTGCGCATGGCCGTCCTGTTCCTCTGCCAGCAGGCCGCCGCCGGCCCCAACACCTGAGAGGAGCCTCGGCCCCCCAGGCCTCCCGGAGCTTTGATCCGGACCCCGCGCGCCAGTGCGGGGCGGCGGTCGCGTCACTTGCGGACAAACAAGGTCTGCCCGCTGCACGGGCTGAGGCCGGCGTTCCACAACGACACAATGACCGCGGCCACTTCGTCCGGGGCCAGCGCCTTGTCCGCGGGGAAATCGGGAAACGCCGACCGCATGAGCTCCGTCTCCACCGCCCCCGGCGCGACGGCGAACACGCGAATGCCGTGCGGGCGACCCTCGGCGGCCATCGCCTGCGAGAACAGGTTCACCCACGCCTTGCTCGCCCCGTAGACCGCGAACCCGCGGAACGGGTCGACCGACGCCAGCGACGAGAGGTTGACGATCAGCCCGCCCCCCTGGTCCTGCATCAGCGGCCACACCGCCCGCGTCGCCTGGTAGATCGCGGCGATGTTGACCGCGTACACCTGGTCGAACGCCTCCGGCGTGATCTCGTCGATCGTGCCCAGCGGGGCGACGCCGGCGTTGTTCACCAGCACGTCGATGCGGCCGAAGCGCTCGTGGGCCGTGGCGACCAGGCGGCGCACCTCCGCCGGCCGGCCCACGTCAGTCACCAGGGGCAGGCAGCGCCCCCCGGCCGCGACCACCTGCTCGGCGGCCTGTTCCAGGGCCTCCGCGTGCCGGGCGGCGATGACGACGTTCCAACCGTCGGCGGCGAAACGCAACGCCGTGGCCCGGCCGATGCCGCGCGTGGCCCCCGTGATGATGCACGTCGAGTTGGGCATGACGGCGTCCTCTCTTCAGCGACGCGGCCCACGCCGGACGGACGCGGGGCGACACGCTCCGCGACACCGGGCCGCCGCCGCTGATCCTAGGAGCACATCGCCCCGCGGTCGAGGCGCGGGGTGGATCTCGGGGCAGTCAGCGGACCTTCGAGTCACGCGTGGCAATCCCGCGGCCGCCGCAGAGGCGCTCGCACCCGAGCCGCCGACGGCGCCCCGCGTTCATTGCGTAGTGAGGTGGGGCGTGCTATACGATTCGGGTATTGAAGGATGTCGGACGCTGAGCGAAAGGGCGAGCCTGGACGGGAGGGCGAGCCTCCCGGCGAGTCGCGGCTCGGCAGGAGCCTCGCCCTCCCGCCTGGCGGCTCGGCAGTCCCGGCGCGCCGGGATTGCCTTTCCGCGTCGCACGAGTACGAGCGCCCGTTCAGGGTCTGTCCGCACCTCGCTTTCTGGCGAGCAGGGCATCGGGCGCAGGACTCGTCGGCGGGGGCTGCCCCCTGAACCCTCTCGGCGCGGGAGGGGGTTCCCGGGTCCGACGAAGGAATGCCCGGATGCGACGTGACGGACGACGACCTGACGAGCTGCGACCGGTCGAATTCGTCCGGGGCTTCACCCGCAACGCCCCCGGCTCCGTCCTGCTCCGCGCCGGGCAGACCGTCGTGCTGTGTACCGCGAGCCTCGAGGACGAGGTCCCGGAGTGGCGGCGCGACAGCGGCCGCGGGTGGGTGACCGCCGAATACGACATGCTCCCGGGCGCGACGACGACCCGCCGCCCGCGCACCCGGGCCCGCCTGGACGGCCGCACGCAGGAGATTCAGCGGCTGATCGGTCGATCGCTGCGGGCCGTCGTGGACATGGGTCGCCTGGGGCCGCGGACCATCGTGCTCGACTGCGACGTCCTGCAAGCCGACGGCGGCACGCGGACGGCCGCCATCACGGGGGCGTATGTGGCCCTCGCTGACGCTGTCGCGGAGGGCCGGCGACGCGAGTACTGGAACGAAGGGGTGGTCACGGCCGCGGTGGCGGCCGTGAGCGTCGGCCAAGTGGACGGCGAGCTGCTGCTGGACCTCGATTACGACGAGGATGTGCGGGCCGCCGTCGACTGCAACCTGGTCCTGACGAATGCCGGGCAGTGGGTGGAAGTGCAGGCGACGGGGGAGCAGGGCGCCTTCACGGACGCCGAACTCACCCGGATGATGGCCTTGGGTCGCGCCGGCATCACGCAGCTCTTCGAGCGGCAGCGGGCCGCGCTGGCCGGCCCATGAGGTGGCTGAGGATGGACGCTCCGCGACCAAGACATTGGGCAAGCAGTTGGATGCCGGCGCTGCTGGCCGTCTGCGGGCTGGCGGCCGGCTGCGAGACGCCCGGGCCGCAGGGCGGTTCGCCCCTGACAGGCTCCCGCGACGAAGAAGTATGGGCCATTCGCTGCATCACCCTGCACACGCCGGACCGCTTCAAGCAGGCCGACGCCTACGCCGCCGCCCTGAAGAAGGTCCCCGGACTCCGCGCCGACCTGGTGCAGGTGCTCAGCGACGAGGACGGGACGGCGGTGTACTACGGCCGCTATCGGCGGGAGTACGGTCCCAGCGGTCCGCTCGACACGTTCAAGCCCGATGCCCGCCGCGACCTGGAGACGGTGCGCGGGCTGCGGTTTCAGGGGGCCGACGTGTGGCCGTTCATCCTGGCCACGATGGACGTGCTGCCGACGTACCGCCCCAACCATCCCGAGTGGAACCTGGCGGAGGCGGACGGGACGTGGGCGCTGCACGTGGCCGTGTTCTACAACACCAACGAGTTTCGCGCGCGGCGGTCGGCCGCCGAGGAGTACTGCGCCCTGCTGCGTGAGCGGGGGGAGTCGGCGTACTACCACCACGGCGCGGTGAACAGCTCGGTGTACCTCGGCCCGTTTCCGCGGGAGGCCGTGACGGAAATGCGCCAGGAGGACCCGCTCACCGGGCGGGTGACCGCCACGTACCGCATCGTGGACCCGGCGATGGCGGAGGCCCAGCGGCGCTTCCCGGTCAGCCTGCACAACGGGCACACGCTGTACGAGGTGCGGCGCGACGCGACCGGCGTGGTGCGGTCGCGGCTGCCGGCCCCGTCGTTCCCCGTGCTGGTCCCGAAGGCGCAGCGGCAGCTTGAGCAGTTCGGAGGGCCGTAGCGCGATGCGCGAACTGGTGGTCGCGACGCGGAACGCCGGCAAGCTGCGCGAGATCCGCGAGCTGACCGCGGGCCGGCCGCTGGTCTGGCACGGACTGGACGAGTTCGCCGACTTGCCGGAAGTGGAGGAGACCGGGGCAACCTTCGCGGAGAACGCCCGGCTCAAGGCGCTGCACTACGCTGCCGCCACCGGCCTGCCCGCCCTGGCGGACGACTCCGGCCTGGAGGTGGACGCGCTGGGCGGCGCCCCCGGGGTCCATTCGGCCCGCTACGCCGGCTCACCACGCGACGACGCGGCCAATAACCGCAAGCTCATCGCCGCCCTGGCCGGCGCGCCGCTCGCCCGCCGCACCGCGCGGTTTCACTGCGCGCTGGCCCTGGCCGACAGCGGCGTCATCCTGCTCGAAGCGGAAGGCGTGTTCGAAGGTCTGATCGTGGACGAACCGCGTGGGACCAACGGCTTCGGCTACGATCCGCACTTCCTCGTGCCGGAACTCGGGCGGACGGCGGCGGAACTGCCGGCGGCCGAGAAAAACGCCCGCAGCCACCGCGGCCAGGCCCTACGGTCTCTGTTAGCACGCCTCGACGAATGGCCTGGCCCCCAAACGCACCGAATCCAGGCCGCCACCGGACCGCCCAATGCCACCGGCGGCCCTCGGCGTGGCCGCTCGGTACATTGACCCGCTTGCCGCGGCGTCCTACCATTAACGGTTTGTGGGTGGCGTATGCAGTCTGGAGCGGCTGAAAGGCGGCGGACCCGTTGGCGATGGACACGCAAACGCTAGCGCAGTGGGCGATTCGCGCCTACCTGGTGGTGTTGACCATCATCTGCATCTACGGGGCGCACCGTTACTTCCTGTTGCTGCTGTACTACCGGGTCCGGCGGCAGGCCGCCCGGCCCAAGGCCCGCTTCGCCGAGCTGCCGCGGGTGACCGTGCAGCTCCCGATGTACAACGAGCAGTACGTGGCGACCCGGATCATCGAGCAGGCTTGTGCGCTCGATTACCCCCGGGACCGGTTGCAGATCCAGGTTCTCGACGACTCGACCGACGAGACGCGCGAGATCGCGCAACAGACGGTGGCGCGGATGCGGGCCGCGGGCCACGACGTCGTCTACCTGCACCGCACCAACCGCGTCGGGTACAAGGCCGGGGCGCTCGAGGAAGGCACGCGCCAGGCCTCGGGCGAGTTCATCGCGATTTTCGACGCGGACTTCATTCCCCCGCCGAACATCCTCCGCGACACCATCGACTACTTCACCGACGCGCGGGTCGGCATGGTCCAGACCCGCTGGGACCACATCAACCGCGGGCAGTCCATCCTCACCGAGGCCCAGGCCATCTTCCTCGACGGCCACTTCGTCGTCGAACACACCGCCCGCAACCGCACGGGCCGGTTCATGAGCTTCAACGGAACGGCGGGCGTCTGGCGCAAGGCGGCGATCGCGGATGCCGGCGGCTGGCAGCACGATACGCTGACCGAGGACCTCGACCTGTCGTACCGGGCCCAGCTTCGGCGCTGGAAGTTCGTGTTCCTGCCCCACATCACCGCCCCGGCCGAATTGCCGCCGGAGATGAACGCCTTCAAGGCCCAGCAGCACCGCTGGACCAAGGGCGGGGCGCAGACGTGCGTGAAGCTGCTGCCGCGGGTGCTGACCAGTGACGTGCCCTGGTGGGTGAAGGTCGAGTCGTTCTTCCACCTCACCAGCGGGGCCGTCTATGTGCTCGTGGTCCTGCTCAGCCTGCTATTGGGACCGGCGTTGGTGGCGAAGCTCGCCCTGAAGCAGCCGCAGCCGGCGTGGGTGCCGTGGTACGAGCTGCTCCTGTTCGTGATCGGCTTCGGCTCTACGACGCTGTTCTACATCGTCAGCCAGCACGAGCTGCTCCGCGGCTGGTGGCGCGGCCTGTGCTATGTCCCCGCCCTCATGGCCGTCGGTATCGGCATCGCGTTCAACAACGCCCTGGCGGCCCTGGACGGTTTCTTCGGCTCCACCGGCGAGTTCGTCCGGACGCCGAAGTTCGGCGACGCGGCGCAGCGCAGTCCGGATTGGAAACGGCGACTGGGCGCGTTCCGCATCCGCACGAACTGGAAGGTGTGGGCGGAGCTGGCGATGGGGCTTTATCTGATCGCCTGCGCCGCCACACTGCTGTTCTTCGAGAATTGGTTCGAGCGCGTGTCGATGGCGCTGCCGTTCCTGGTGATTTTCATCGTGGGCTACTTCTATATCGCCCTGCACACCTTCTACACCGGCTGGCTCGCCCGCCGGGCCCACGCCCGCGGCCTGTAGGGCCGGGGCCGGGGGACACGTGGCGGCCACTGCACCCAAGGGAGGCGACGACGGCGCGTCACGGGATAGTGGGTCGTGCGGCGAACTGACGGCTATGCCACCGTGCGCGGTTGTGCGGCGTGGGAGGGCGATCCCGGCGCGTCAGGACTGCCGAGCCGCGGCTCGCCGGGAGGCTCGCCCTCCCTGATCGCGCCGCCGAGTAACGCATGGCGACTCAGGGCCCAGTGCTATCTCCTGACACACCGCGGGGGCCGTCGAGCACCGCTTGCCACGCGCGCAAGACGAGCACGCCCGATGTGACGCAGCAGGCCGCGTAACCACCGATGCAGACCAGGAACCCGAGCCATACCAGCCACGCGTCCGGTTCGTCTTTCATGGACCATGCTGCAAAGCCGGCCGCCAGTATCAGAGATCCGAACATGAATCCCAGGGCGCCGAGCGCCCCGGCGTGCCACCGGCCGTTCTGCAGCCTGCGCGCAATCACCACGCACAAACACACCCACGCCGCACCCAGGCCAAGCGGGATGAGCGCGCCCGGGGTCAACGGCCCTTGCCGCGCGCCCATGGCCAAGGCCACCACGACGTAGCACACGTGCGCCACGGCGACACAGCGCACTGAGGTGGCCGCCACGCTGTGGCGCCTGTGTACAATTGTGGCCGATAGCCGCCGGTCGCCCGCCATGCCGCTCTTGCTCCTCAAGGTGCTGACCTGACCGCCATCGCCGCTCACGTCATGGAACCACAGGCAATCGGCGCCGTCCAGCCCGCCGCAGCTCGTACAAGCGACCTGCGGCTTTCTTGTGCCCGGACGCAACGCAAGAGCAACCATCACTTCGCGGCCGACGGGTACTCACGTCGTCATCAATCGCGCCACGTCGCCGGCGAAGGCGTGGCACGCGGCGGCGACGGCGGCGGGC
>CAYWYJ010000153.1:1851-7798 GCA_964462635.1 uncultured Planctomycetales bacterium | reverse complement strand
CCTCATAGAGCCGGATCGCCAACGCCGTGGCGGCCATGCGGCGCTGAGCGAGTCCACGGAAGTGCAGCTCAAGGCAGCGATCGTAACTGCCCAGAAGGGTCGAAGGTCCGCCGGGCACCGGGAATTGGAGCCAGTCGGTCGTGGTCTGCGCCCATTCCCAATCCACTCGCGCGTGCCCCTGGGGCCAGGCGTTTGCGTGGCCGGCAGAATGCACGTTGCTGATGTGCTCCAGCATTCTGCGGCCGACTAACTGCCACAGCGGTGCCAGCACTGGGCGGACCAAACTCTCCCCCCACGCAGGCGGGGCGATGGCAGTCGGCGAGAGAAGCGCCGTTCGACCCTCGCAGATGACCTGCACGGTGTCGAACAGAAACGCGCGTTCGCCCATGAACGCCGTGCCCCAGCAGCGCTGAATGCCGCTCTCGTCGTGCAGCTCAACCATCAGTTGGCGCACCTGGGCGCGCGTCGGCATCCCGGGGTCAGGATGACCGTTCTCGTCTTCAGACGCGAGGCGGAGATCGACCGAAACGGGGGCCACCTTGTCGCTGACCAGGGCGTCACACGCCAGCGCCACGAGGTACCCGATGAGGAACTGCGCCGGGTCGTTCATCCGGTCCGAGAAGGCCAGGCCGTCCCGCAGCAGTTCGACCGCCTCGGCGTCTTGCCCGCGCATATGTTGGACCAGGACCGCGCCGCAAACGACCCTCGTCAGCGCGCGCTGACTGGCCGTGGAGGGGCCCGGGAATGCCGACATCAGTGGCGGGGTGAACGGCAGCCCCCAATCGCAGCGCGGCCGCGCGCGAGCCGCACGCGCCAGCCGCAACGCCTCCCCGTGCCCGTCGAACAGGCGGGCGATCTCCGTGGGGTAGCGCTCCAGCCACTCCGGGTAGCGAATCAGGTCCACCAGCGTCACATTGACCGGGGTCCCGTCGTCGGCCGTCACCACGATGGGCGCCACGCCCGCAATCTCTCGAAACGCCTGCTTGTAAAGCACCGCCGCGTTCTCGTCGTCCGGGATCGGCGGCCGTTGGAAGTCCTCGATGAGGACCGGCTCGCCGGCGGCGCGGTACTCGGCGATCTTCGCCCGCATCCGCCGGTCCGCTTCCCAGCCCCACAGCAGCCGCGCGGCCACCAGCACCCCGATCCACGCCGCCAGCGCCAGCGCGATGCGTTTGAGCCACCCGAATCGTGGCGGCACGGGCCGGACCGCGTCGGCCGGCGCAGGCGATGGAACACCGGTGGCCATCCCCCGCATCATACCCCTCACTCGCGGCAACGCACTCCGGGTGCCCATCCGAACCCCGGACGCCAGCGCGGGGCAAGCGGTCACCCGCCAGTCGCGTGCTGGGTCTTGTCGGGGCCTCCAACGTGCCGAAGCCCAGCGAGAGGGGGGTTGCGAAACCCGCTGGCGTCTGCGTACCGTGCGCTCATGCCGACCGTTGGCTGGTCCGTGTTCGTCGATCTCGCACAGCCGGGCTACCTGGCCCTGTTGGCCGTGCTGCCGTTCGTTGTGGCGTTGGGCCTGCGCTCGCTGTCCGGGCTGGGCCGCGTGCGCCGCCCGCTGGCGGTGGGTTTGCGGTGCCTGGTTATCCTGGTGCTGGCGCTCGCGCTGGCCAGCCCCGATTGGGTCCGCGTCGTGGACGACCAGGCGGTCGTGTTCGCCGTGGACCAGTCCGACAGCGTGCCGGCCGACGTGCAGCGCGCCGCCGCCGAGTTCGTCCGCTCGTCCGTCGCCGGCCTGCGCCCCGGGAAGGACCGCGTGGGCCTGCTGGCGTTCGACGGGCGGCCGTCCGTCGAGCAGGTGCCCCGGCCCACGCTCGTCGTCGAGCAACTCGGCCGGCCGATCGAGCCGCACCGCACGAACGTCGCCGCCGCCTTGCGGCTGGGGCTGGCGTTGCTGCCGGCGGACGCGGCCCGGCGGCTCGTCGTGCTCTCCGACGGCCACGAGAACGTGGGGCGCGCCGCGGAGGAGGCCGCGACCTGCGCCGCCCTGGGAATCCCGATTGACGTGGTCCCGCTGCGTTATGCGCACGCCGCCGAGATGCTCGTCGATTCGCTGACGGCGCCGGCCGTCGCCCGGCGTGACGAGGCGATCAACCTGCAACTGGTCGTGCGCTCGCAGGTCGCCGCCGGCGCCCGGTTGCGGCTGTACCACAACGAGCAGCTCGTCCCGCTCGATGCCGCCGGCTCCGGCGCCGGGAGCCTTGTGGCCCTCGACGCGGGACCGAACCGGCTGACGATCCCGTTCGAGCTGCGCTCGCCCGGCGTCCACCGTTTTCGCGCCGTCGTGCAGGCCGATCCGCCCGAGGCCGACACCTTGCCTTACAACAACGAGGGCCGGGCGTTCACGATCGTCGGCGAGGCCGAACGCGTCCTGATGGTGGCGGACACCGCCGCCGACTCGACCGGCGTGAACAGGACGGCCGCCGACCTGCTGGCTGAGGCCCTGCGTCGCGGGGGGATCGAGTGCGAGGTGCGGTCGGTCGATGAGCTGCCGGAAGACCCCGCCGCCCTGGCCGACTGCTCGACCGTCCTGTTGTCGAACGTGTCGGCCTTCGCCCTGCAAGAGCGGCGGCAACAGGGGCTGGCCTCCTACGTCCGCGACCAGGGCGGCGGCCTGATCGTCGTCGGCGGCGACCAGGCCTTCAGCGTCGGCGGCTACGCCCGCACCGCCCTGGAAGAAGTCCTGCCCGTCGAAACCAGCCGCGAGAAACTCAAGCTGCTCAGCCTCAGCCTCGTCATCGTCATCGACCACTCCGGGTCGATGGCGGGGGAGAAGCTCGACATGGCGCGGCGGGCCGCCGTCGCCTCCGTGCAATTGCTCGGTCCGCTCGACCGCGTCGGCGTGATCGCGTTTGACACTCTCGCCGAGTGGGTCGTCCCGCTTCAACCGGCGGGCCAGAAGGCGGGGATCATGCGGGCCATCGCGGCGATCGGCAGCGGCGGGGGCACGGACATGTACCCGGCGCTGGTTCATGCGGCGGCCGCCCTGGCCGAGGCCAACACGAACCTGAAGCACATCATCGCGCTCACCGACGGTCAGTCCGCCCCCGGGGAGTTCGAGACGCTCGCGCGGCGCTGCGGGGCCGCGGGCGTCACCATCTCGTCGGTGGCCGTCGGACCCGACGCCGACCGCGAACTGCTGGAACGGATCGCGCAGCTCAGTGGGGGGCGGATGTACGTGGCCGACGACGCCCAGCCGCTGCCGCAGATCTTCGTCCGCGAGACGGTGCTGGCGGGTCGCTCCGGCCTCGTCGAGCAGCCGTTTACCCCCGCCCTGCGCCGTGTCGTGGACAACCAGATCGTCGCCGGCCTGACGCCGGCCGACATCCCGCCGCTGCGCGGCTACGTTGTGACGGCGATCAAGCCGCTGGCTCAGGCGTCGCTGGTGCGGACGACGGACGACGGGGCGGACCCGATCCTGGCGCACTGGCCGGTGGGGCTCGGGCGCGTGGTCGCCTTCACCAGCGGCCTGTGGCCGAAATGGGGGCCGGAATGGGTCGCGTGGCCCGGCTTCAGCAAGCTGTGGACGCAGGCGGTGCGCTACGCCGGCCGACCGGGGAACCCGGCGGACCTGGACGTGGAAGCCGCCGTCAAGGACGGTCAGGGTTACGTCGTGGTGTCCGCGGAACGTCTGCCGCTGCGGCTGCTCGGCTCGTTGAATCTGGCCGGCCGGCTGGTCCGCCCGGACTTCACCGCGGAGAACCTGTCCGTGCAACGCACCGGGGCCCATCGCTTCGAAGCGACCTTCCCCCTCGACTCGCCCGGAACCTACCTGGTCAACATCGCCTACAGCTACGGCCCCGCGGGCGAGGGGCGCACCGGTGTGCTCCGCACCGGCGTCGTCCTGAGCTACTCGCCCGAGTACCGCACGCTGCGCGACGACGCGGAACGCCTCGCCGACGTGGCCCGGCGTACGGGCGGCCGCGTCCTGGACCTCGGCGACCCCACCGCCGTTTTTGACGCCGGCAGTATCCGGCCGGCGCAGGTGCGCCGACCGCTGTGGGAAGACCTGATCCGGCTGACGCTGCTGCTGTTCCTTATCGACGTGGCCGTGCGCCGCATCGCCGTCTCGCCGGCTGAAGTCGTGCGGCGGGTCCGCGATTTCCTGCACGGGCTCGCCGGGCGGCCGGCGACCGGCGACAGCGCCGCGACGCTGGCCACGTTGCGCGGCGTGAAGAGCCGCACACGCGACGGCGTCGTGCCGGCGCCCGCGCCGGACACGGCCGCGCGCGACGCGCCGTCACCGCCAGTCCCGCCGCGTGAGTCGGACGCGCTCACGCGGGCCCTCGACGGGGCCGGACCCGATCAGCCGGTCGTCGCCCCGCCCGAGAAACCGCGCCCCGCGACGACCTCGGAGAGCGAGTACACGTCGCGCCTGCTGCGGGCCAAACGCCGCGCCCGCGGCGACCAGCGGGAATAGCCCCTGACGATTGCTGTCCTGTTCGGGCGGCCGGTGCGGAGGCCGGCCGCTACGGTGCTTCCGGCCGGTCCGCGCCGCAGTTCCAGCACTGAGCGAACTGCCCCTCGCATTCCTCGCCGCAACGCGGGCAGGTCCACGCCGGCCCCGCTTCCAGCCGCTTGAACGGCGTGCCGCACTCCGGACAGCGCGGTTGCGGCAGGCCGCGCAGGTCGTACCCGCAATTCGCACAGCGGGCGGGCTCGAAAGAGCCGTGTTCCGTCGCGATCACGTGGGCCGCACGCTCGGCGTCGGCGTCCTCCACGACCCAGACGGAGGAGGCGGTCGCGGAGCATGTGGCCAGCGCGCTGGCGTCACCCTGCACCACCGCGGCGATGCCGTGCTGCTCGAGCAGCGCGTTCACCAGGTGGGCTTCAACGGGATCGCGCGCCCAGAAAACAACGACCATGTCACACCCTGCGGCCGGCCGCTGGCGCCGGCGGTTCAGGAGCTTCCGTCCGAACCCCGCACGCCAGTGCGGGGCTCACCCACCACTTGCGTGGTGGGTTCGGTTCGCGGCCATCCATCCACTTCCGACGCCGCACGTCTGGCCCGACCGGTGGGTCACTGGTCTTGAGCAGTGGGCCCGGTCGAGCCGGAGCCCGGTCGCCAATGCGCGGGCGAGACGCCCGCACTCCCCTAACGCGGGGGGCCCGCGCTCCCCGCGGGCGAAACCTCCGCTGCGACGCGCTTGGCGAATGTATACGTCTCGCCGGCGGCATCGACCACAATGTGGTCGCCGGGGCCGAAATCGCCGCGCAGGATGCGCTTGGCCAACGGGTTCTCAATCTGCTGCTGGATCAGCCGCTTCAGCGGGCGGGCGCCGTACACCGGGTCGTACCCGTCCTGGGCAAGCTGGTCCTTTGCCGCATCAGTCAGTTCCAGGGTCATGCCCACGCCAACCGGCCAGGGGCTGGGACGGGCGTCTCGCCCGTCAGGCGACACCGGCGAGACGCCGGTGCCACCGGGCCCCGACGCCGCCCCGTGGGCGAGGTCGCCGGTCCAGGTCACGCCGTGACGCACACCCGTGGCCGCGGCGAGACGCTGTTGAAGCAGGGCGACTTGCCGATCCACGATGCCGCGCAGGTGTTCGCGCGTCAGGCGGTGGAAGACGACCACCTCGTCGATGCGGTTGAGAAACTCGGGGCGGAAGTGGCGTTTCAGTTCTTCCTTGACGCGCAGCTCGATCTCGACGTCCGAGGGATCAAGGGGCCGAGGGGCCGAGGGGTCGAGGGGAGCGGTGGGGCTGGCGCCGTCGCGCCCACGGCCGGTACGGAGCCCGGCCGCTACGGCGGGCGGGACGCCCGCACTGCCCGCGCCGGACGGTCCGCGACGAACTGCTCCCTGTTCCCTGTTCCCCGTTCCCTTGCTTCCCGGCCCCTCCGCGCCCACCGCGGCAATGTGCTCACTGCCAATGTTGCTCGTCATCGCGATGATCGTGTTGCGGAAATCGACGGTGCGGCCGTGGCCGTCGGTGAGCCGGCCGTC
>CAYWYJ010000153.1:0-1841 GCA_964462635.1 uncultured Planctomycetales bacterium | reverse complement strand
CGAGCACCTGGAGCAAGACATTGAACACGTCGCGGTGCGCCTTCTCGATCTCGTCCAGCAGAATGACGGAATACGGCCGCCGATGCACCGCCTCCGTCAGTCGCCCGCCCTCTTCGTACCCGACGTAGCCCGGCGGCGCCCCGATCAGCCGCGCGACGCTGTGCGGCTCCATGAACTCGCTCATGTCGATGCGGACGAACGCGGCCTCGTCATCGAACAGGAACTCCGCCAGCGCCTTGCACAACTCCGTTTTGCCTACGCCGGTTGGCCCGAGAAACAGGAACGACCCGATTGGCCGGTTAGGATCGCCGAGCCCGGCCCGGCTGCGTCGCACAGCATCAGACACGGCCCGCACGGCCTCGTCCTGCCCCACGACGCGCTCGTGCAGCCGCTCCTCCATTCGCAGCAACTTCTCCTTCTCACCCTCGACGAGCCGCGACACGGGTACGCCGGTCCACTTGCTGACGACCTCCGCGACTTCCTCGGCGGTGACCTCCTCGCGGAGCAGACCGCCACCGGCCGCGTGCAGCTCGGTCAACTTCCGCTCGCGCTCACGGAGCTGTTTCTCCAGCTCCGGCAACTCGCCGTAGCGGATGCGCGCGGCCCGTTCGAGTTCGCCGCGGCGTTGGGCATCGTCCAGCTCGGTCTGCTTGGCGTCGAGCTGCACCTTGAGCGCCTTGATGGCCTCGATCGCCCCTTTCTCATTCTCCCACTGCGCGGTCAGGACGCGGTCGCGCTCCTTCAGCTCGGCTAACGTGCGCTCGGTATTCTCAAGCTGCCGCCGACTGCCCTCATCTTTCTCCTTCTTCAGGGCCTCGCGTTCGATTTCGAGCTGGAGAATCCGGCGACGGAGTTCGTCCAGCTCGCTCGGCAGCGAGTCGTTCTCGATCCGCAGCCGCGACGCCGCCTCGTCGATCAGGTCGATGGCCTTGTCGGGCAGGTGCCGGTCGGCGATGTAGCGGTGCGAGAGCGTGGCGGCGGCCACCAGGGCCGCGTCCTGAATCCGCACGCCGTGATGCGCGTCATACCGCGGCTTGAGCCCGCGCAAGATCGCAATGGTGTCCTCGACGGTCGGCTCGCGGACATAGACCGGCTGAAACCGGCGTTCGAGCGCCTTGTCCTTCTCGACGTGCTTGCGGTATTCGTCCAGCGTCGTCGCCCCGATGCAGCGCAGCTCGCCGCGGGCCAGGGCCGGCTTGAGCAGGTTGCCCGCGTCCGGCGAGCCCTCCGCCCGCCCGGCGCCGACCAGCAGGTGCAGTTCGTCGATGAACAGGATGACTTGGCCGGCCGACTCGACGACCGCCTTGATGACCGCCTTCAGACGTTCCTCGAACTCGCCACGGTACTTCGCGCCGGCAATCAACGCCCCCATGTCCAGCGCCACGACCTTCTTGTCCTTCAGCGCCTGCGGCACGTCGCCCGCCAAGATCCGCTGCGCCAACCCCTCAACGATCGCGGTCTTGCCCACACCCGCCTCGCCGATGAGCACGGGGTTGTTCTTCGTCCGGCGGGCCAGGACCTGCATGCACCGGCGGATTTCCTCATCGCGGCCGATGACGGGGTCGAGCTTGCCCTGGCGGGCCATTTCGACCAGGTCGCGGCCGTACCGCTGAAGCGGTTGATAGGTGTCCTCGGGGCTCTGCGACGTGACCGACGCGCTGCCGCGGACCTCCTTCAGGGCGGCGAGAATGTCGTCCTTGCGGGCGGCGTTGACCTGGAGGATGCGCTGCGCGTCGCTCTCGACGTTAGCCAGGGCCAGCAGCAGGTGCTCGCTGGAGATGTACTGGTCCTGCATCCGCCGGGCTTCCTTCTCGGCGGCGTTCAGCACATCCACAAATGTC
>CAYWYJ010000152.1:0-7917 GCA_964462635.1 uncultured Planctomycetales bacterium | reverse complement strand
CAATCGCGCCACGTCGCCGGCGAAGGCGTGGCACGCGGCGGCGACGGCGGCGGGCCAGTCGGCGCCGGACCGGTGGCGGTGTTCCGGGCGGGAAAAAGCGTAGATGACCGAGCGCGAGGCGTTGATGATCGCCCCCGTGCCGTCGCCGCGGAAGCACGGCCGGCAGCTTTCCGCCGTCGCACCTTGCGCCCCGTAGCCGGGGACGAGGAGGGGGGTGTGCGGCAGCGCGGCGCGCAGGGCGGCGGTACTCGCGGCGTCTTGGGGGGCGACGACCGCGCCCACGCACGACAGACCACAGTCCCCGATCAGGCCGTCGGCCGCGCCCCAGCGATGCACCAGCCGCGCCATGTGCTCGTAGAACCGCTCGGCGCCGCCGAACTCGTGGACCTCATCGGCCCCCGGATCGGATGGCCGCACCAGCACGAACACGCCGCGGCCCGTCGCGCGCCCCGCGTCGATGAAGGGCCGCACGGCGTTCTCGCCGAGGTAACCCGCCAGGGTGACCGCGTCGGGTATGGACGCCGGGTCGATGTCGTCGAACGCCGGCGGGGCGAGGTGGCCGCGGGCATACAACTCGGCGGTGGAGCCGATGTCGCCACGCTTGATATCGCCGATGACGAGCAGCCCGCGGCGGTGCGCGTGCGCGACGACGCGGTAGTACGCCGCCAGACCTTCGCCATAGAACGCCTCGAAGAACCCCGCGTTGATCTTGGCGGCCGGGACGTGCTCGGCGACCGCGTCCACGACGCCGCAACAGAACGCCTCAACCGCCTTGACCGCGGAGGGGAGTCGCTTGTCGCACGGCTGCAACACCGCCGGCAGCTTTTCGAGCACCGGATCAATGCCGACGACGGCGGGTGTGCCGTGGGCGCGGATGGCCGCGGTCAGACGATCGGCGAAGTTCTCACTCATCGACCACTCGATTCCGGTCCCCGCCCGCAGGTGCACCCGTGAGCACCCCATACGCGAGCGCGCGGGCCCACGGCCCACCACTTGCGTGGCGGGTTCTGTCAGCAGCTCTCAGCAGACGACCAGCGTACACAACATCCTTGGCCGGGTGTCACGGCGGCCATTCGCCGGAGTCACAACGGCTTGCCTCCGCGGCGCTCAGGACCCCAGGCGCTGCAAGATCTCCTGCTCGTGGCCGTCGGGCCGGACGTTGCGGAAGACGTGCTCGATCCGCCCGTCCGGGTCGATGACGAACGTCGTCCGCGTGATGCCCATCGTCGTCGCGCCGTACCGCTTCTTCTCGACCCACACGCCGTACTGCTCCGCCACGCGGTGGCCTTCGTCGGCCAGCAACGGGAAGTTCAGACCGTACTTCTGAACAAAGCGCCGGTGGCTCTCGACGGAATCCGGCGAGACACCGAGCACCACCGCATTGCGGTCGGCGAACGAGCCGAGTCGGTCGCGGAAGCCGCAGGCTTCGGTCGTGCAGCCGGGCGTGTCGTCCTTGGGATAGAAGTAGAGAATGACCTTCTGCCCGCGATACTGCGACAGCGCATGGGGCCGACCCTGCTCATCGGACAACGTGAAGTCCGGGGCGAGGTCGCCCGCTTTCGGCCCCGCCGCAGCGGGGCCGCCGGACGAGGCTGTGGGCCCGCCCTCCTCGTCGTCCGTCTCCATCCCCGTCGGTTCCGCCGCGGGGGCGGGCGGCGTGGGCGGCGCGGGGGGCGTGTAGGGCGCCGGGGTGATCGGCGGCGGTGCGAGGGGCTCAACGTCCACGACCGGCGGCATGATCGGCCGCGGCTCGGGCGGCAGTGCCGCCGTCGTCCGCCGCGGGCGCTTGGGCCGCGCGGCGGGGGCCCGTGCGGCCACCTTGCGCGGCGCCTTGGCGGCGTGCTTGACGACCTTGCGTCGCGCCGGCTTGCGCGTCGCCTTCTTCCTGGCGACTTTGGACGCGCGGCGCACAGCCTTCTTTCGCGTCACGCGCCGGCGCGCGGCCTTCGCCTTCGCGGTCTTTCGGGCCGCCTTCTTCCGACTGGTCTTGGCTCGCCTGCCGCCTGCTTTGGCCTTCTTCTTTGCCATGGGGCTCCCTCAACAGGTGATGTGCAACCGGTCGCCTCGCACACTTGCCGGACGCTGACGACGGCGCGTCCGCGCCCGCACTGCCGGCCGCGGCCCGCACGCCGACTCGCAGCGATCCACCGGGCGGGATTATGACGCGCTCGCTTGGGCCCGACAATGGCCGCGCCGCGCGCCGTGCGAGACAAGGAGCCGCAGCAACTAAGAAAGGGGAGAGGCACGGGTTGCCCGTAACCGGTTCCGGCCCGCTGCCAAGCTCTGTTTGGTTCGTCCCCGCCCTAGCGCTCGATCCGCTGCTTACGCTCGGCGATGCGCTTGTCCGTCGTATCCCCCTCGACGCGAATGCCCGACGCCGGCCCGGGCTCGGCAATCGCCTCACGCGGCGGGCGGACCTCGGCTATGCCCTTTGCCAGTGGGTCCGTTTCCGTCAGGGTTCCGCCCCACCCCGCCACGCCAGTCACGGACGTCGCCGGGTTGAGCGCCGTGTCCGGTCGCCCGGCCCCAAACGCGTGCGTCTCCACGCCACCCGCCCACCTTCCGACGCGGGAGCCGACCGGCGGGCGGGCGTCGGCATACGGCAGGAACTTGAACGACGGCACGTCCTGACCCAGTACCCGCCGCTCTTCCTCGGTCAACGGCGGCAACTCGAACGTGGGGACGAGCCGCGCCCGCGAGCTTTGGTCCCAGCCTTCCGCGACGATCACGGCGGGCAGCCTGGGTTCCAGTTCGGGGATTCTGGGCAGCTCCTCAACGGTCGGCTTGGCCGCGATGGCCGCCTCCTGCCGCGCGCAGCCCGGCACCAGCGTCAGTCCGGCCGCCACGAGAATGACCGACCACCGCAGCATGTGGCTATCCGTACTCGATCCCCAGGAAATTGGCAAGCAGCCGATGGCCGACGCCGGTCAGGAAGCTCTCGGGATGAAACTGCACGCCCTCCAGCGGCCACTCGCGGTGCCGCAGGCCCATGATCTCGCGCGGGTCGTCGTCGGCGACCGCGCTGACGATGAACGAACCGGGCAGCGTCTCGGGCTCAACCACCAGGGAGTGGTAGCGCGTGGCCTCGAACGGGTTCGGCAGCCCGCGAAAAACGCCGAGCCCGTCGTGTCGAATCCGGCTCGTTTTGCCGTGCATCAGCCGTCGGGCGCGGATGATCCGGGCCCCGTGAACGTACGCGATGCACTGGTGCCCGAGGCACACCCCCAGGATCGGCACGCGGCCGCCAAAGCGGCGGATCACGTCGTTGCTGATGCCGCCCTCGCGCGGCGTACAGGGTCCGGGCGAGATGATGAGGTGGTCCGGCCGCCGCGCCTCGATCTCGTCCAGCGTCACCGCGTCGTTGCGGTACACGCGGACATCGGCCGCATGGCCGAGTTCACCAATTCGCTGCACGAGGTTGTAGGTGAACGAATCGTAGTTGTCGATCAACACCACCATGCCCGCGTCCCGGCGCTACTCCGCCCTCCTCACTTTCTGGTGTTTCGACGGGATACATGGGTAACGCACGTTGGGAAACATACGTAACACCTTTCGACATGGGTTGCCAGTCGCACGGGGCGGCCTCGGCGGCGGGGAAGGAAGCCCCAGGCAGGGATTCGGGGAAACCCGCGGGGCCGGTGCCCCCGCAGTCGCGCCGGGGCGCCGGACTCGGAGGTCCCGCGCTACGGGAGAGTGCTGGGGGCAACACGATCACGCGGCGGTGCAAACGCACATAGCAACAGGCCGGTGGTCAGCAGCGCTCCCGCGCCCGCGAGCCACAACGCGGGCGGATAGCCGGCCTCGTTGAGCGCATACCCCACCCGCTCCAGCAGCGGCTTCAGGCCATCGCTGCGGGCGCTGAGGCCCGAAATCCCATTGTGCAACAAGTGGGCCAGCACGGCGGGCCAGATCGAGCCGTAGCGAACCACCAACAGCCCGAACACCAGACCCAGCACGCTCGTCACGATCAGCCGGTGGACGCTGTGGTGATACACGCCGAACGCCACCGCCACGACGACGATGGCCGCCGCCTTCCCCAGGCCGCCGCGCAGGCCGCTCAGCGCGTACCCGCGGAAGAACAGCTCTTCGCAGACGGCGGGCACCAGCGCGAGAAAGGCGACCATGACGAGCGGCGGGAGGTCACCCAGCAAGCCGACCATCTCCTCGTACATGCGTTCCATTTCCGGCGGCATCGGCAGCCAGGTCTGCTGAAACGCGAACCACCCCTGGGCCAGGACCCACGTCGAGAGCCCGATGCACAACGCGGCGAGCAAGCCCGCCGCCGGCGGCCGCGTCAGATTGAACGCGGGCCGCACGCGCACGCGCATGTACGCGGCGAAGAGGATGGGCAGCACGAGGAACAGGGCGACAATGACGCCCGCCAGCCCGATCCAGAACCAGATCGTGCCCGCGACGCCGGGCAGCTTGAGCAGCCACTGCTGGGCGAAGAAGTTCAGCGAGAAGACGATCGCCAGCAGGAAGAACGCCTGGGCCGCGGTGGGCCGGTCGGCGGGCTTGAAGAACCGCCGCTTGAACAACGTCTTCACCGACCCGCTGTCGGCGAACAGCACGGCCTCCTGACCGAAAAGCTTGGCCGCGACGGCGACCGCGGCGCCCGCGTACAGCGTCGTCGACAGCGTGACCCACAGGATCGCGAACACGTCGAACCGCCCGGTAAACAGGTCGCGGGTCAGGATGACGATGTTCGTCACCGGCATGATCAGCAGCGGCCCCTCCAGCCGCGTCCCGGGCAAGATGCCGACGACGGCCGGGATCATCGCCGCCACCATCACCGGCATGACGTAATTCTGGGCTTCCTTGAAGCTGCGGGCGAAGCTGCACACCGCGAGCAGGGCCGCGCTGAACATCACCGCCAGCGGGATCAGCACCACCAGCACCCACGGCAGCATATTGAGGGGGATGACGACCTCCCCACCTTGCGCCAGGAGATTGCCGAGCCCGCCCAACCAGATCGTCCCGCCGATCGAGAGCAGGTTCAGCGCCGCGCTGAGCATCGCGATCAGGGCCACCACGAGGAACTTGCCGGCGATGAGGTCCACCGTCGGCACCGGCGCCACCATCAGCGTTTCGAGCGTGCCGCGCTCGCGTTCGCCGGCGGTCAGGTCGATCGCCGGGTAGATCGCGCCCGTGATCGTCATGATGACGAGAATCAGCGGGACGATCTGGCCGAGAATCGAGCCGCCGACCTTCTCCGGCGTGGCGACGGGCTCCTGCTTCATGGCCAGCGGCTCGATGAACTCGCGTTCGAGTCGGGCCCGCTGCAAGCGCTCCTGAAGCCACGCGTCGCTGACCCGCCGGAGGATGCCTTCCAGGCCGGAGGCGGCAATCTGGCTGCGGATGTCGGTCTGGTCGAGGACCAGGGTGATGGCGGTCGAGCCGGTGCCGGTCCGTTCGGGCACGGCCGGTAGAAGTAGCCCCGTGTGCAGGGTGCCGGAGCGCACCTGGTCACGAATGGCCCGCGGATCGGGGACGACAACGATGTCGTAGCGGGGCGGACGCCGCTGCACGTCGGCGCGGGCCGCTTCGACGGACGTCTCGTCGCGGGGGGTCGGGGCGGTTGCGGTCGGCTCGTCCAGCTCGCCGCGCTCGTGCAGCTCGATGATCTCCTCCGCCGGGCGGCCGACGGCGCCGGGCCGCCGGGCGGCGTCGGAATCGATGACGGCGCGCAGCCAGCGTTGGGCGGCTTCCGTTTCGACCGCGACCTGGTACTCCTCCTGCTTCAAGCGGCTGACCTGGAGCTCGAAGCCCTGGAGCGAGCCGAGCATCATGGCGGGGTACAACACCATCGGCACGAAGATCATGGCGATCAGCGTCCGCCGATCGCGCAGCGTGTCGAGCAGCTCCTTGCGGCCGATGGTCTGGATGCGGGTGAAACGCCTCATGGGCACCTGTGGGGTGATAGGGTGATCAGGTGACAAGGTGACGAGGCGCCGATTCCCACCCCCCTCCCTTCCGAGGAGGGGTTGGGGGCGGGTCGGATTCCTCCGCGCAGGCCCTGTTCTCGATTCGTGAGTTCCGGCGGCGCCGAATCTCGAGATCGTCTCGAACGTCGTGGACCGCAGGCACCACCCGAGACCGCAAGATGTGCCGGCTGCCGGCCCATTATCACCTTGTCACCTTATCACGTTATCACTGCTTCGCTTTATCACTGCTTCGCTGTGTCGCCACAGAACACGGGCTCCTCGGCACCGACCAGGTGCAGAAACACATCGCTGAGCCGCTGCTGCCCCGTTTGGCGGCGGAGCGTGTCGAGCTCACCCTCGGCGATCAGTCGGCCGTTGTGAATGAGCCCCATCCGCCGGCACATCCGGTCGATCTCGTCGAGCGCGTGCGTGGACAGCAGGATCGCCTTGCCGGCGTCGGCCTGTGTGCGGATGAACTCCAGGATCAGCCGGTTGCTCAACACGTCCAACCCGAGCGTGGGCTCGTCCAGGACCAGGACCGGCGGGTCGGCGATCAGGGCCCGGGCGATGCTCACACGTTGCTTCTGCCCCGTGGATAACGCCCCGCAGCGCAGGCCCACGTACGACCCCATGTCCAGCCACTCGACCAGGGCCGCGATGCGCCGCCGAGCGGTCTCGCCAGGCAGGTCGTAGAGCGTCGCGAAGTACTCCAACATCTCGCGCGGCGTCAGCCGGGCGTAGAGGCCGGTGTTCGCGGTCAGGTAGCCGATGTGCCGCTTCACGTGCTCGGGCTGACCGGTCACTTCCTGCCCGTTGATCCAAACCAGCCCGGCCGTCGGCCGCAGCAGCCCGCTGACCATCCGCAGCGTGGTGGTCTTGCCGGCGCCGTTGGGGCCCAGCAGCCCGTAGATTTCGCCCGGGCGGACCTCGAAGCTGACGTGATCGACGGCGGTCTTCTCGGAACCGTCGGGGTTGGGGAAGACCTTCGTCAGACCATCGACGCGGATCATGCGGTGCTCGCTTCCGCCGCCGCGCGGGCCGGGTCGGCCGCGCCGATCGATAGGCGGTTGATCCTGATACTATCGGACGTTCCGCGACGCTGACTTCCACGCCCACGAGTCGCGGGGCGGTGTAGCTTACCCCCGGCGGCGCGGCTTGGCGACGATGGGCCGACCGGACCCGCGGCCGTATACTACGCCGCCATGCTGACGTTCTCGCTGCAATCGGGCTCGAACGGCAATTCGATTTACGTGGAGGCGGCCGGCGTGCGGCTCCTGTTTGACGCGGGGCTGTCCGGGCGTCAGACGCGCCTGCGAATGGCCGTCCACGGCCGCGACATCCGCGACGTGGACGCCGTCGTCCTCTCCCACCGTCACGGCGACCACACGCGTTGTGCCGGCGTGCTGCACCGGCTGTTCAAGCTGCCGATCTATGCCACGCCGGCCACCCATCACGCCATCAAGCCGTTGGTGGGGCTGCTCAATGGCGTCCGCCTGTTCCAGCCCGGTGACGCGCTGACGTTCGGCCCGGTCACGGTTCACACGGTGCCGACGCCGCACGACGCCGCCGAGAGCGTCGCGTTTGTCATTGAGGCCGAAGGCCGTCGCCTGGGGCTGTTCACCGACCTGGGGCACCCCTTCGCCGGCCTGAAGCAAGCCCTGGCCGACGTTCACGCCGTGTATTTGGAGAGCAATTACGACCCGCAGATGCTCGCCGAGGGCTGGTACCCCCCCGAGGTCCAGGCGCGGATTCGCGGCGACGGCGGGCACCTGTCCAATCAGGAGGCGGCCGACTTGCTGCGGCAGTATGTGCCCCGGCCGTGCTGGGCCGCGTTGGCCCACCTGAGCGAGAACAACAACGACCCGCAACTCGCGCTCGAAACCAGCCGCCGCACGCTCGGGGCCGACTATCCGCTGACGCTGGCCGGCCGCTACGGCGTGTCGGAGCTGCTAACGGTCTGACACGGAGGGTGGTCCCAGCGCCGCTGTTCCGC
>CAYWYJ010000151.1:0-7974 GCA_964462635.1 uncultured Planctomycetales bacterium | reverse complement strand
GCTGTCTCCTGCGGTGACCCTGCCGGCCTGCCGAGCCGCGGCTCGCCGGGAGGCTTGCCCTCCCGGTTGGCGCCCCATGATCCTGAGTACCTATTTAGCGCGGCGACCCGTGGTGCGGTGGGCTGTCCGAGCCGCGACCGTGAGGGAGCGGTGCTTCTCACTTTCCCCGCATGACCGCTCCCTCACGGTCGCGGCTCGGATCGGGCGCGCCGCGGGCCGTTGAACACGAGGGCTCTAACCCTCCCCCAACCCCTCCCTGAGAGGGAGGGGGGTCAAGGCACAGTCACAGTCTGTGCGGGAGTCCTGACCCGCGCTGCACGTCCTGGGCCGGCTCCCGGCGCAGGGCCCGGCGCTGTAGCATTGAAACCACATGCGTATGCGCCAATCCCAGCCACACGTGGTCATCGCAGCGGGTGAGCCCCGGCGTAGGTGGCTTTGGGCCGCTGCGGCCCTGGTCCTCCTGGCCTACCTCGGCGCGTTCGCGCTGATGCCGAAGGACGGCTTCTGGGTATGCGACGAAGGGGCCAAGTTCATTCAGGTGCAGGGGCTGCTGCGCGGTCACTACCGCGATTACGCCGTGGATTGGCCGGGGCAGGCGTACGACCCGACCTTTCGCCATTCGCCGTTCCGTTTGTCGTTCGGGAGGATAGTCGACGGGCGGCTCTACGTGTCGTTCCCGCCGCTCTTCGCCCTGGTATCCAGCTTCCCCTTTCGGCTGTTCGGCCATGCCGGGCTGTACGTGCTGCCGCTGGGGGCCGGCCTGGCGACGCTCTGGATGGTGTGGCGGCTGGCCGGGCGGTTGGAGGCCCCGCCGGGGACACGGCCGCTGGCGGTGTTGTTGGTGGGGCTGGGGACGCCACTGTGGTTCTACAGCCTCACGTTCTGGGAGCACACGCCGGCGACCGCCCTCATCCTGGGGAGTGTGTTGTTGCTGATCCGGCAGCGCGCGCGGCCCAGCCGGCTTGGGCCGGCGGTGGCGGGCGTGTGCTGCGGGGCCGCCACGTGGTTTCGCGAGGATGCAGCGGTCTTCGGGGTCGGGTTGGTCGGCGTGATCTTGCTCTATCACCGCCGCCGCTGGCGCGATGCAGTGTTCTTCATCGCGGCGGCCGCACTGACCTGGGGGCCATTGGGGTTGTTTCAATGGTGGGCCCTGGGGCACCCGCTGGGGCACCATCTGGCCCCACACGATCCGTTCGCGGCCGGCCTGGCCGTGTACGGCCGGGACCGCTGGACCGTCCTGCTGAACCTGCTGGTGAAAGTCCACGAAACGCTGTGGCTATCGTGGTTGATTAGTGGTGTGGGGCTGCTCGTATGGGCCGTGAATCCACGTGTTCCGGCGCGCGCGTTTCGCTGGCTGGTCCCGGCCTTGGCCGGACTGGCGGCCGTCGGGGCTGTGGCCATCGGCATCGGGTACTTGAACGCCGGAAGTCCGCTCTGGTGGATGACTGAATCCAACGGGTTCTTCGCCGCCTCAACCGTCCTGTGCCTGGCGTTCGTCCGCGCGAAGCCGGTGAGCGGCACGGCTGATTCCGCCAAGTGCGGTGCCCGGCAGAAGACCGTTGAACACATGCTGTGGGCGCTGGCGACCGTCTGGGGCGTGCTGTACGTGCTGGTCGCTCCACCTGTGATCACCCAGGGCCTCCATTGGGCTTGCCGATACCTCCTCCCGGTGTATCCGCTCCTGGGGGTGCTGGCCGCGGGCACGGTGGCGCGCTGGTGGCAGGGGGCCGGTCCCGCCCACCTGAGTCGGGTCGTCGTGGTCAGTGCCCTGGTGCTGGCGGTGGCGGCGCAGGTATACGCGCTGGAGCTGCTGCGCTGCCGGAGGGAGTTCGTCCACAAGCTGAACGACGCCGTGGCCCAGCGTCCGGAGCAGTTCATCGTGACCGACGTTTGGCACCTTCCGATGGACCTGTCACGGAACTTCTACTCCAAGGCCATCTTTGTTCCAGACACGCCGCGCGACTCACTTGAATTGGCGCGGGAGCTGCACGGCGCGGGCCACCGGCGCGGCCTGCTCATCCGCCGATACGATCCCGGCTCCGGCGTTCCCCGCAACGGCCTGCTGCTCGACGATTCGCCACTCAACTTCTGCCCGGTGGTCATCACCAGCGTGTCCCTGAGCCCCTGACCGCGGCCGGCGCGGCGATGGTCAACTGGACGAGCCGCCCAGCGCGCGGGGCGGCGGTGGTGTTCGCCCGCCTTCGGCCCGGTCCACGCACGCCGCGATGGCGAGGTCGCCGGTGACGTTGAGCGTGGTGCGGCACATGTCGAGCAGGCGGTCCACGCCCAGGATGATGCCGATGCCGTCGGCCGGGACGCCGACGGTTTGCAGGACGATGACGACCAGGGGGAGCGAGCCGCCGGGGACGCCGGCGGTGCCGACGCCGGCCAGGATGGCCAGCAGGGCGACGGTGATCTGCTGCACGAGGGTCAGATCGACGCCGAAGACCTGGGCCAGAAAGAGGACGGTGACGCCCTCGTAGAGCGCGGTGCCGTTCTGGTTGGCGGTCGAGCCGACGGTGAGCACGAAGCGGCCGATCTCGGGCCGCAGCCGCAGCCGCTCCTCGCTCACGCGGAGCGTCGTCGGCAGCGTCGCGTTGGACGACGAGGTGGCGAACGCCGTCAGCATCGCTTCCGAGATGTCGGCGAAGAACCGCCGTGGGCTGCGCCGGCCCGCCATGCCGACGAACGCGCTGTAGACGCCGAGGAAGTGCAGCAGCAGCCCGCCGAGCACCGTGAGAACGTACCACCCCAACACCCGCAGAATGTCCGCTCCCAGGTCGGCGGTGAGGCGGAACACCAGCCCCGCCACGCCGAGCGGCGCCAGGCGCATGGCCCAGCCGATGATGACCATGACGGCGTCGTAGATGCCTTGCAGGACGGTGATGAGCGGGGCGGCGCGCTCGGGCACGAGCGACAGGGCGATGCCGAACAGCAGGGCGAAGAACATGACGGCGAGCATCCCGCCGCCGGGCGACGTGCCATCCACGGCCCCGACCATTTCGCGCAGGAGGTTGCGCGGCACGATGTCGAGGAGGGAGTCGAGGGGGGTCTTGCTCTCGCGGGCCTGGGCGACCTTGCGGGCGGCCTCGGTTTCGTACCGCGCCTTGAGCGTCTCGCGCTGGGCCGCGCTCAACCGCTCACCAGGCTTGACGGCGTTGGTCAGGCCGACGCCGATGCCGACCGAGATCGCCGAGAGGATCACCGTGTAGAGCAGAGTCCGGATGCCGACGCGGCCGAGTCGCCGCACGTCGCCCAGCTCGGCCACGCCGAGCACCAGCGCCGTGAAGACCAGTGGCAGCACGACCATGAAGATGAGCCGCAGGAAGATCTCGCCCAGTGGGTAGGCGATGTTCCGCACAACCCACGCCAGGCCGGGATCGGGCGTGCCGTCGGCGGCGGGGGGGTAAAGCGCCCGCGCAACGAGGCCGGCGAGGCCGCCGATCAGCAGCCCGATAAGAATCTGCCAGTGCAACGCGAGGCCGCGTCGCCGCGATGGGGCCGGCGGGGCGGTCGGGGGGGATGTCGGGGCCGAACCCATGATGGCGGCATGATGCCGCCGGACCGACCGGTGGGCAACGGCGCCCGCCGCGCGGGTGCCGCGTTTTCCCGCGGGCGGCGGTTTGACAATCCACCCGCCGCCGCAAGAATCGACAGGTGTGCGAGGGTCGGATCAAGCCGGCCGCGCCGCCGGAGGACCGACGGGCCGATGCGCTTCCTGGTGGCCATCCCGGTTTACAACGAAGAGCGTTATCTGCCGGGTGTGTTGGCGGCCGTTCGGCGGTATGCGACCGACATCCTGGTGGTGGACGACGGCTCGACGGACGCGACGCCGGCGCTGCTGCGGCGGGAGCCGGACGTGGCCGTCATCACGCACCAGGAGAACCGCGGCTACGGGCAGAGTCTGATCGACGCGTTCGCGCTGGCCGACGCCCGCGGCTACGACTGGGTCATCACGCTCGATTGCGACGAGCAGCACGAGCCGGCCCGCATCCCCGATTTCCTGCGCTGCGCCGGCTGCGGCGACGCGGACATCATCAGCGGCTCGCGCTACCTGCGCTCGTTTCCCGATGACGACCGCCCGCCGGCCGAGCGCCGCGCGATCAACCGCGCGCTCACCGAGCTCATCGGGGAGACGCTGGGGCTGCGTCTGACGGACGCTTTCTGCGGCTTCAAGGCCCACCGCGTGGCCGCGGTCCGGCGTCTGACGCTGGACGAACCCGGCTATGCCTTTCCACTCCAGTTCTGGGTACAGTGTGTGCGCGCCGGACTGACCGTGCGTGAGCTGGCGGTCCGGCGGATTTACCGCGACACCAGCCGCGAGTTCGGCGGGACCCTGGACGACCCGGCCGCCCGTTTGCAGCACTACCTGGCGGTGTTCGTCCGGGAACTGCAACGCGCCCCGCTGGTGCCGCTCGATGAGCGCACCCTGGCCGTATGCCACTGCCCGCGGAACGACTGATCCGATATGACCGGCTGGTGACGCCGGCGGCGCACCGCGCGGTGCTCGTCGAGCCGTCCGCGTCGGTGTTGCTCGACGCCGCGTCGCGCCCGGTCGGCGGATCGTGGCTGGGGTGTCCGCTGACGGCGTGGCGGGCGGAGCTGCGGCAGGAACTGAATCTGGACGGCCCGGTCATCGCCACGGGGCACCAAGTCGAGTTCTTTCACGCGGGCGTGCTGGCCAAGGTCATCGCGGCCCACAGTCTGGCCGCGCGGCTCGGCGGCCGGTGTGTCTTCTTCTGGGTCGATTGCGACGAGCCGCGCCGGGGCGACCTGGCCGTGCCGCAGGTGACCAGCCGGGGCGTGCGCCGGGTCACCGTGCCACTGCCGGGGTTCGACGCACGGCGACCGGTGGAGGACCAGCCCGCCGCCACGCGGGCGGAGTGGCTCCAGTGCTTTGCGTCAGTGACGTCGCTGCACGAGTGCGGCGACCGCTCGGCGCTGCCGGCGTTCGCCCGGGCGTGGTTGACGGCGCCGGGGACGTCGGCGGAGCCGGCGGGTGCGTCGGAAAGGGGACTCGATCTCGTCGAAGCGATGGTGCGGGCACACGGTGCGACGGAAACGAGCCTTGGGCTCGACCGCGTTCAGCCGGTCCGCGTGTCACGGCTGTGCGCCACGGCGGCTTTTCGCGCGTTCGCGGCGGGGCTGCTGCTCGACGCTCGCCGCGGCGCCGAGTGCTACAACGCGGCGGTGCACGCATACCGCCGGCGGCACCGGGTCCGGGCCCGCGGGCGCCCGGTGCCGTTACTGGCCATTGACGGCAGCCGGGTCGAAGTGCCGTTGTGGGTGGTGCGCCGGGGCGCGCCGCGCCGCCGGCTGTACGCCGAGATCGACGGGGAGCGCGTGCGGCTCTTGGCTGACGACCAGCCGATCGGCGAAGCGGCGCGGCGCGAGCTGGCGGACGCCACTACGCACGGCGCGCCGTGGCCGGTCGAGCGGGACGGCTGGGGGCTGCGGCCGCGGGCGCTGACGCTCTCGGCCTTCCTGCGGCTCTTCGCGGCGGACCTCTTCATCCACGGCATCGGCGGGGCGAAGTACGACGAGGTGACGGAGGAGTTCGTCGCGGCGCACGCGGGGCTGACGCCGGCCCCGATCGGATGCGTGTCCGCCACCCTCCGCCTGCCGCTGCCGCACAGTGCCCTGGGGCCGGCCGACATCGCCCACGCGCGGCACGCCAGCCGCGACCTGCGGTACAACCCGCAGCGGCACCTGGCGCGGGTGCCGGACGAGCTGCGCCGCGAGCGGGAAGAGCTGGTGCGGCGGTCGGATGAGCTGCGGGCGCAGCGCCCCGCCGACCATGTGACCCGGGCGCTGGTGTTCCGCGAGTTGCGGCGGGTGAACGAGCGTTTGTTGGCGACGGACCCGTGGCGCGCGGCCCAGTACGACCAGCGTGTGGCCGCGCTCGAATCGCAATGGGCGCTGGACCGCATCGCCCTGGACCGCGAGTATTTCTACGCCTTGCACCCGCTGGATTCGCTACGGACCCTGGTCAGCGACGTGCAGCAGACGCTGACCGACTGACTCGCGGGGAGCACTGGCGACCCCCCTCCCTTCCAGGGAGGGGTTGGGGGAGGGTCGCAGTCCGTAGGGAGAATCGACCCGCGGTCGCGCCGGCTTCCGCGCGGGTCGGCGGGCCGCCGTAGCCCAGCCTCAACGGGCCCCGCGGCGTTCCTCGTACAACGCCAGCAGCTCGCGCGCGTGGCGGGCCATCGAGTAGCGCTCGGCGAAGCACGCGGCGTCGGCGGCACACGCCGCCCGCAACTCAGGCTGCAAGCCCCGCTCCAGCGCGGCGGCGAGGACCGCCGCGTCGGCCGGTTCGTCGATGACCACGCCGTGACGCCCGGACACCATCGCTTCGGCCGCCCCGTTGTACCGCGTCGTCACCACCGGCAGCCCCAGCGACAGTGCCTCCAGTACCACGCGGCTGCACGGGTCGTACCAGGTGGGGTGGGCCAGCACGTCGGCCGCGGCGTACCATCCGCGGAGCGACGCCGCCGTGCCCACGAACCGGACCCGTTCCGCCAGCCCGTGCCGACGGGCCAACCGCTGGTACCGGGCCGGGTGGTCGCGGCCAGCGACGACCAACAGCGCGTCGGGCCGCGCGGCCTCGTGGGCCAGGGCCCGGATCAGCTCCGCCAGCCCCTTCAGCTTGAAGTTGTGCGCCGCGAACAGGATGAGCGGCGTCGCATCCCTGACGCCGAGGGCCGCGCGACGCTCCGCCCGCAGCCGGGACCGCTCATCCGCGCTCCACGCGGCCACATCCACGCCGTTGAAGATCACCCGTACCGGCGGTGTCGGCGCGCTATCCGACGCAGCGCGGCACAAGTCCTCCACCTGACGGCGAACATAGTCGGACAGGGCGGCGACGACGACCCGCCCCGCCCGCTGCGTCAGCAACATCCGCTCCAGCCGCATCAGGAACCGCTGGCGAACGTTGAATCGCCGGCCGAGCGCGCGCAGGCGGCGAACCCGTGGCGACGCCGTGAGCGCGAGGCTGCGTGACAACGTTTCCGCATACGTTCCGCCGCGCGGCTGATATACGTCCGCCGCCAGGCACGGGGTGACCGCGTGAACGATGTCGAAGCGTTCGTGGCGGCACAGTCGCTGGACCGCCTGGATGTAGCGGTAAGTGCGCAAGGCGCGTGTGGGGCCGCCGACAAGCAGCGGACGCACGTTGACTCCGGGCTCGCCAATCGGACACTCGACCGGTCCGCGGCACAGCACGGTCACGTCGCACCCGTGCCGGGCGAGCTGGCGCGCCATCTCCAGCGTGGAAGTCTCCGCGCCGCCGCGGCTCAGATCGACGTGCTCCTGGACGATGGCGACTCGCACGGCCCGATGTTACCCGCCCCGCCGCCCGCGGGGCAGCACGCCCCGGCGGCGGGTGATGGGGTCGGCGCCCCTACCGCGACCCGCCGCCGCGCGCCGCGTGGCGGGCCAGTCGTCGCAGGATCGTGTCGCTCTTGCGCACGATCTTCCGCGCGTACCAGCGCAGGCGGGGGGAGCGGGTCTCGAGGCTGAGGTACGTCTTCAAGAAGCGCAGCCGGTCGCCGCGCGACGCCCCGATCTGCCGCGCGGAGCTGTCGAGCTGGGCCAGGTCCTTGATGAGCCAGCGCGTCCGCCGCAGCCGCGGACGGTGCGTCCGCGCAAGGTCGATCAGGGTGAAGCGCGGCGGCCGGCCGCCGTCGGCATCGAGGTCGGCGAACACGTGGCACAAGTACAGGTCGCGATGGCAGTAACCGGTCTGGTGAAAGGCGGACACGAAGCGCGCCAATCGGTGGGTCACGTCATGCCGGGCCAGTCCCCGCGTGACCGGCGCGCCGGCGGCGACGAGTCGCGGCCAGACGCGATCGAACGCGTCGCCGGCCAAGCCCTCAAACACGACCGCGCCGCGGTGCTCGACGGGCCCGCTCAGGTCCTCCGCGACCGTCAGCGCCCGCACCACTGGCACGAATTGCCGCGTCAGCTCCTCCG
>CAYWYJ010000150.1:0-8066 GCA_964462635.1 uncultured Planctomycetales bacterium | reverse complement strand
TGCCACGAGTTCATTCAAAAGGCGCGCGGGAATTGGAGATTTTCAGAGGCCCCAGGTGGCTGTTGCGCAGGTTGCCCGCCGTCACCCGCAGGAGTCTCTTGCGATCGGCGACCGTCCCGCTCATGGTCGTCCTTCCGCTGCCTGGCCTGCCGAGCATTAGACCCCACGTGGAGGACCAGCGTCAACGGCCGGCGCCCGCGGGCGTTCTCGATTCCGACATCGTGGCCGACGGCGAACTCGCTACCCCCCTGGCCCCAGCCCGCGATCCCTTCGGCGCCGTCCGTCCGGCCACTCGCGCGGCGGGTTCTCTCCGCGGGTCTCAGACGTGGGGCCCGCGTTGGAGTTGTTCTTCCTCCTGGCGGCGGCGGGTGATCTGCTCCAATCGCTGACGGTCCACATAGGATAGACTTTGAATCCCGTGCTCGGACACCTTCTTGAGCAGGCGGTCGAGTTCGGTCTCCTCCTCGGCCCGCCGTTGCTGCCGGGCCTCCCACGCGCCGCGGCCGGGGAACTCGAGGGGGGCCGACGGGGGGCGGCGACGCGGGCCGGTGCGGAAGAGACGCTGGTACCAGGGGCGCGGGTCGCGGCTGGGGCCGTAGAAGGCCTCGAAGCGCGAGTCCTCCTGAATGTAGCCGTGCCGCAAGGCTTGCAGCCGCTGCCAACAGGTGAAGCCGCCGAAGATCGCGATGAAGAAGAGCATGCCCCCCCCGCCGCCGCGCAGGGCCAGCAACCCCAGCACGCCGCACCCGACCAGGCCGACCTGGCAGGCGATGAGGGTGGCCCGGTGCAGGCCGACGAAGGGCCACAGGACGGCCTGGAAGAGCTGGCCGCCGTCGAGCGGGTAGATCGGCAACAGGTTGAACGCCAACAGGAACAGATTGACGCGGTAGAAGATCGCCACGTAGAAGAACCAGGCGGGCAGCGGGCCGGTGCCGAAGTAGTCGATCGGCCCGCCCAGCGGGTTGATGGACAGCCGCAACTGCCCGCCGGCGGCGATGAACATAACGGCCGCGCTCAGCAGGCAGAAAAGGACATTGACGGCGGGTCCGGACGCGACGGTGACGAACTGGGGCCAGGGGCGCATCGGGGCGTGGGCGTAGGCCAGCCCGCCGAGCGGCCACATGAGAATGTCCTCAGCGTGGCCGCCGACCGCGCGGGCCCCCAGGCAATGCCCGAACTCGTGCAACAGGACGATGCCGAAGAGCATCGCCAGGAACAGCAGTTCGTTGGTCCAGTTAAGTCCCTGGCCGGCGGCGTCGAAAAGGCGGAAGCCGATCCACAGCAGGAACAGCACGTGGACGCGGACACTGATGCCGAACAGGCCGCCGATCCGCAGCGAACCATTGAGGAAGTTCATGCGCCGTTCCTCCCGCCGCGGACGAAACGGTCGTAGTACAGCAGGGTCAGAATGGTCTTGGCGTCGACGATGCGACCGGCGTGGATGGCGTCGAGCGCCTCCGGCAGCGAGAGTGACGTGACGCGGATGTGTTCGCCGCTCTCGTGGGCCGTCGGCCCCGGCGTGAGTTCCGTGGCCAGGAACGTGTTCATCCGCTCCGTCAGAATGCCAGGCGTCGAATAGAACGATACCAGCGGGACAAGTCGGCCGGCGCGGTAGCCGGTCTCCTCCGCCAGCTCGCGGGCGGCACACTCCTCCGGGGGCTCGCCGGGTTCGAGCGTGCCGGCGGGCAGCTCGATCAGCTCCTGCCCGACGGCCACGCGGTAGTTGTGGATCAAGACGAGGCCGCCGTCCGATAACACGGGCAGAATGACCGCCGCCCCGGGATGGACCGCGATGTCATGCTCATGGGTGCGGCCGTCGCGGACGAACCGCCGCCGTTCCACGCGGAAGCGATACCCTTCAAAGACCGTTCGCACCTCATCCACACCGATACTCACTTGTCCGGCACGCCGCGCCCCCGTCCAGGAAGGCACACCGCACACGCCGGATTATATCGGCTAGCCGGCCCCGACCTGCACCGGGTCGGCCGACGGCGTGGCGACGGGGTGGAACGGCGTCGGGGGCCGATCACTCCAGGTAGCCCAGATCGCTGAGGCGTTGCTCGAGGACGCGGCGATCGTCCTCGGTGTAGGCTTCCTCGGCGACACGGCGGACCTTCTCGACCGGGGGTTCCTGCTCGACGATCGGTTCGAGCGAGAATGCCTCGGTGATGACGCGGCCCTCCATGTCCACGGGGACGCGCAGGCCGAGGGCGGCCAGTGTCGTGGGCGTGATGTCCACGATGTTGGCGTCCACGCGGGCGCCGCGGCGAACGTTCGGCCCGCCCAGGGCGAGAATCCCCTCGACGCGGTGCGTGCCTTCCAGCCGGCTGACGCCGCACCAACGGACCGGCCGACGGCCGCGAATCTTGCGCACCACGGCGAACCCCGGGTGCGGCTCCAGGAGCAGATCGGGGAGGTTCGGGTTGTCTTCGCGCGGGCAGCCGTACAACTCCTCGGTCTTGTGGACGTGCGTGAAGATGGGCGTCGTGTGGCCGTCGGGGTGGCGCACCGTGGCCTGGCTGAGGCGCTCGGCCAACTCGTTGCGCAGCGATTCGTATTCGCTTGGGGGCACAATGCCGTGCGGGCCGCGCCCCTTCAGATTGATGTACAGGTAGCCGTAGATGCCCGCGTGCATGACGCAGGCGCGGGTGCGGGACCAGTCCACCGCCAGGTCGCGCTCGATGCCGCGGCTGCCCTGCTCGAAGCGCGTCGCCCGCCCTTTGCTCCAACGGTGCCACCAGTTCTGTGTGCGCGTGACGGCCTGCTCCCAGCCGCCGCGGAGGCACAAGTAACCCCACTGATTGAGCAACCGGTTCGGCTGGGCCTTGCCGTCGAGGCTGCCGTGCCCGTGATCGGACATGATCAGGACGGTGGCGTCTTGTTCGGCGGCGTAGTCGAACAGGTCGCGGAGCGCATCGTCCAAGCGGGTGAAGCAGCGGGCGGCGAGTTCGGCCTCGTGGCGGAACCGCCGGTTGAAGCGGGGATCGAGGTACTTCCAGGCCTTGTGCTGGAGGTTGTCCACCAGTTTGAACACCGTCATCAGCACGTCCCAGCCGAAGCGGTCGCCGCAGTACCGCGTCAGCTTCGCCCCCTGATCGAAGCTGTTGGCGATGTAATCGAGGTTGTCGGCGAGCTGCGCCCGCCGGCCGAAGGCCGTCCGCCGCCAATTGGTGCGGTAGTCGTAGTTCGGGATCAGCCGGAAGATCTCGTCCTTGAGCTCCGGCGGCCAGGTGAACTGGGCGTCGACGCTGGGGGTCTCGAAGCCGCTGATCATGAAGCCGTTGACGGGCTTGGGCGGATAGGTCATCGGCACGTTGATGCTGCCGACGCGCAGGCCCTTCTCGCTCAGCAGTTGCCAGAGCGTCTTCTCGCGGATTTCGTAGGTGCTGTTGAAGGTCAGTGTGTGGGTCGTGGCGTCGTACGTCTCGAAATCGAGGATGCCGTGCCGGCCCGGCCCCTTGCCGGTCATGAACGTGGTCCACGCGGCCGGGGTGATCGGCGGCTGGGTCGAGTTCAGGACGCCGCGGACGCCTTCGTCCATGAAACGCCTGAGGTGCGGCATGCGCCCCGCGTCCAGCAGCGGGTCGAGAATCTCGAACGTCGCCCCGTCCAGCCCGATGATGAGCAGCCGCTGCGCCACGGGCCGCAACGGGCGCGCGGCCTGCGATTGGGGAGCCGGCTGACGTTCGCGGGTAAGCGTGGTGGTGGTGTCCATCGGCGTACGGTCCTCATCGCTGGTCCGGCCCGCCCCCGCAGGCCGAAACGTAGCACAGGCCACGCCCGGCGGCAAGCCGCCCGCCCACGGTCAGCCGGACACGACGCCGAGCGTGCCCGCGCAGAATACCCCGTCGCCCCCGAGTGTCCAGCCACCGGACACACTCGGGCACCTGCGAGTCTGGCCACGGATCATGGCCCCCGACAGCCACCGAGTGTGTGCGTCGACCCGAGTGAGCGTGTCCCGTCACCAACCGGCCCGTGGGCAGCCCCGTGGCGGCGTTTGAATGTAGCCCCGGGCGCGAGCCCGGGGAGAACGGCGTGGCCCGCCACGTTGGAGCCCCCGCAGGGGGCGACTGAAGCCTCAGTCGCCCGCTATGCGGGCTCCGGGGTGAATTGCGCCTCGTGGGTCCCCGGGCTCGCGCCCGGGGCTACATTCAGTCGCCCGCTGGGCTCGTTGATTGCCGCCCCGGTAGGCTTCCAACCGGTGCCACGGAATCTCGTCACACCCGCACCTGCGGGCGGGACCGCGCTTCGCGGCGGGCGTGGGTCGCCGAGTCCGTACCCCCGCGGAACGTGGTCACCGCCGGCAAAGCGGTCGAGATCGGGTTCCGACGGGGCTGGGAAAACGGTAGAATCGAAGCGGAGCCTCGTCATCCACGGCTTCAGGAGGTGCTGGAAGATGTTCGCGCGCCGGATTCTCCCGACAGTTGCCGGTTTCATGCTGGCGGTGGCCGCTGGAGCACAAACCCTCTACCCGTCCCAGCCGGACTGGATTTCCGCCGACACCCAGGTCAGTACGGGGGGCGCCCTGGTCGACCTGAACCTGGACGGCTGGCTGGACTTCGTGGTCGCCAACGGCAACGACATGGCCCAACAGCGGATCGCCGTCTACCACAACCGCGGCGACGGCACCTTCCCGACGCTGCCCACCTGGCAGTCGGCGGACCAGGTGTTCAACGGGCACCTCGCCGTGGCGGACGTGAACGGCGACGGTTGGCCGGATATCGCGGTGGCCACGCTGGGCGAGTTCAGCACCACCGGGCCGATCGCCCGCGTCTACCTGAACAACGGCGGCACGCTCTCGTCGCTGCCGAACTGGTCGGCCAACGTCATTGGCAATGCCTTCGGCGTGGCGTTCGGCGACATGAACAACGACGGCCGGCCCGATCTGGCCGTGGCCACCGGCTGGGCGTACAGCCCCCCCAAGCACTATCGCAACTACGTGTATCTGAACGTGGGCGGAACGTTGGGGCCTGCGCCCGCGTGGCAATCCGACGATCAGTACGATCATCAGGGGGCCTGCTGGGTTGATGCCGACGGGGACGGCTGGCTCGATCTGGCCTTCGCCACGCAGGGCACCGCGTCGCGCCTCTACCGCAACCTCGGCGGGACTCTGGAGACCACCGCGAGCTGGCAAGTCATGGACGTGTCCAGCCAGGACGCGATCATGGTCACCGCGGGGGACGTGACCGGCGACGGTGTGCCCGACTTGCTGATGGCCGACAACAACCAGCTCGGCGGCAGCGGGCGCTTCCGCCAGTACAACGGGCAGCCGGGCGCCCTGTTCCAGACCACCGCCTCGTGGACTTTCAACGAGGGCTACTGCTCCGCGGTCGCGCTGGCCGACGTGGATTGTGACGGCGACCTCGACCTCGCCACCGGCGGCTGGTGGGACTACACGCGCATCTTCCTGAACACCGGCACCGGCTTCGGCAGCTCCGACGGTTGGCGCTCCGGGCGCACCAGCGTCATCGAGAAGATCGCCTTCGGCGACATCGACAAGAACGGCCTGCGGCCCGTTACCACGCGGTTGACGCCCGGCGTGGCGGGACAACGGCTGTTTCACCTCCCGTATCAGCCGTTCCAGCGCCTGGTGGCGGTCGTGGCCGACGGCGTGCCGCTGCTGCCGTCGCAGTACACCGCCGACCACGAGCACGGCTGGATCACGGTCGGCGTAAACGTCGCCGTCGAGTTGCAGATTGACTACACCGTCTCCAGCAAGCTCGACATGGCGATCACGAACTGGGACAACGACGTCGGGAACTTCGTCTACTACAACCGCAAGATCGTCCGCGGCGACGTGAATTGCGACGGGAAGGTCGATTTCGGCGACATCAACCCGTTCGTGGCCCTGCTCACCGGCGGCTATCCGCAGAAGTTCCCGGAGTGCGACGGGCAGACGTTCGGCGACATCAACGCCGACGGGCGCGTCGATTTCGGCGACATCAACCCGTTCGTCAGTCTGCTGACCAACCCCTGACGCGCAGCGCGCGCCGTAGAAACCGCCGAGTCGCCGAGAGCGCGGAGGACTCAGAGAAGCTCAGCGCGGCCGGTGGCCGCCACCGAACGTAGCGGCCGGGCTCCGTACCGGCCGTGGCGGGGTGAGTAGGCAACCGCCGAGGGTTCCCAGGGAACGGGGAACAGGGAAAGGCAACCGCCGAGGCGCCAAGAGCGCTGAGGACGCAGAGAAACCCGTGGTTGGGTGGCACCGGCGTCCCGCCGGTGGGGCCGCAGCCGCGTCCGACGCCCCGTCGGAACCGTAGCGCCGGACCTCCGAGTCCGGCGGCGCAGCGCGGTCTGGACGTGGTGCCCCGCAGCGAGCCCCAAGCGCCGGCGCGGGGTCCGCGCAGCGCGCTGGTCCCCAGAGCCGAGCCGCGACCGTGAGGGAGCGATTCCGCGATCCGCGCCGCGTACGCCACGTGAGCGTGGAGCGTCAGCGGCCCCCCGGCGACCGCTACACCCGCCCCAGCCGCTCCAGAACGCCACGCAGCAACAACGGCCAGGCGACCGTCGCGTCGGCGTAGACCTCGGCATGCCGGCCGCCCTCCTGCTCCGACACGAACTTCCCCCACGACACGCCCTCCGAATACGTGCAGCCGGATAACCCACCCCAATGGACCGGCTCCGGGCAAATGCGAATCGCATAATGGAATCGCAGGTGCGCCCCGTGCTTACCCTCCGTCCGGCGATCCAGGATTTCGCCCAGGGGACCAACCTGCTGGGCCCAGTTCCGCGGCACGCCGCCGCCGATCGTGAAGATGCCCAACCGCTTGGCCGCGGCGCAGCGCCGGTAGTAGTCGTCCACATCCCGCATCAGATCGATCGGCACGGGCGGCCGGCCGGCGTCGGTCTGCATCAGGTTGTGAACGTACAAGTCAAGTCCTAGCTCACTATCGGTGAATGCGGGCACGTACACCGGGACACGCTTCTCGGCGGCGGACTGAAGGATGCCGCGCCCGGCGTGCTTCCGGCGGACATGCTCGCCGATCCGCCAGTTCAACTCGTGGCTGCTGAGCGGCGCGTCGGTCGGGCACGCCGCCAGCACCTCGTGCATGATCTCGGCCGCCTCTTCGAGGTTCTTTTCCAGCTCCAGCGTGTCATACACGCGGCAGTAGCCCTGGTCGTAGAGCTGCTCGTCGCTCCAGTGCGGCTCGTGGCGGAAGTGCGTCCGGCCGGACTGCTCGACGAGCCCGTGGCACATCAGCGCCCCGGTGGCGACGACCGCGTGGAGCAGGCCCTGGTCGATCATCTCGGTGATGAGCAGGCCCTGTTTGGCGATCGTCATGGCCCCGGCAAACGTGCCGACGATGAAGCAGTCGCGGTCGGCGGCCATGGCGCACAGGATGTCCGCCGCCTCGCCGAGACTGCGGCCGCTGAAGGCGGTCTTGCTCATCGCCGCGAGCAGGTCGGAGCACGACTTCGTCCGGCGGACGTCGATCGGTTCGAGCGGCTTGAACTGGTGCGACCAGCCGTCAGACAGCTTGGCGAGCCCCCGCGACACGACCTTCTTCTTGCGTTGGGCCACGCGGCACGCTCCTTCACGCCCTCGATCAATCAGCCTGGATCATACTAACCACAGAGGCACAGCGCGGCCTGGGGGCCGCAGCCAAACGTAGCGGCTCGCCACAGCGAGTCGCCCTCGCCTCGGCGAGTCTCGCCTGCGGCGGATTTGGCGACCGGGCTCCGTACCGGCCGCTGGCCCCCGGGGAAGCTTGTCGCGCCGACAAGAATCCGATCGTTAGTAGCGCAGAGAGTGGCGAATGGCATGGGGCGGTCATCGGCTTGCCGGCCCATTCGCAACACCTTCGATCCTTCGGCCCTTCGTCCACTCGGCCCCGCCGTCGCGGTGCTCCTGCGGGCTGATTGAAGCGGCACAGCCCGTGGCGGTGCTTCAAGATGCATCTCCTGAGGACTCACACGCTTTCGAACGCATAGCCCACTGCGAACTCCGCCCAGATCGAGCAAGATAACCCAAGGCGCGGCGCCCGGGAAGTTGGTTGCGGGTCCGTGGCGCTTCCGGCGATCCTTGTACTGCGGCGGTGGCTACTGGCCGGCCACCGCCCCGCAGG
>CAYWYJ010000149.1:0-8070 GCA_964462635.1 uncultured Planctomycetales bacterium | reverse complement strand
CTCGCGGCCGCGGTGACGCCGCGCACGCGCGCGCTCATCATCAACTCGCCCAACAACCCCAGCGGGGCGGTGTACACCGAGGAGCGCTGCCGGGCGCTGGCGGAGCTCGCCGCGCGGCACGAGCGGCCCGACCGGCCGCTGTACCTGGTGACGGATGATCCGTACCGGCGGATTCTGTACGACCTCGACTGGTGTCCGACGCCCGCGCGGCACTACCCGCGCACGGTGCTCGTGTCGAGCTATTCGAAGGACGTGAGCATCGCGGGCGAGCGGTTGGGGTACATCGCGGTGCCCAACGCGACGCCGGAGCGTGGGCTCTTGCTGGGCGCGATGACGATGCTGAACCGGACGCTGGGCTTTGTGAACGCGCCGGCGCTCATGCAGCGGGTCATCGCCCGCTGCGCCGATGCGCTGTGCGACCTGAGCTTCTACCGGGACAACCGCGACCGGTTGTGCCACGCGCTGCGGGACTACGGCTACGACCTCACCATGCCGCAGGGGGCGCTGTATGCGTTCCCGAAGTCGCCGATCGACGACGATGCGGCGTTCGCCGACATCCTGCTGAAACACCGCGTGTTGGCCGTCCCCGGGCGCGGGTTCGGCCGCCCCGGATACCTGCGACTGGCGTTCTGCGTGGACCGGGCGACGATCGAGGGTGGCCTGCCGGGGCTGAAGGCCGCGATCGCCGAAGTGCGGTAGGCCCTGCGGAGACTGCCGGCCGCTCCCTGATCGTACTCCTTCTCAGGCAGAAGTTGGGGGAGATAATTCCTCAACGCCCATAAGCGTCAACTTGAAGTGCGCAGTTTTCTCCGACGCGGGGCGCTGGCCAGTTGGCGGCTAATTCAAAACCATTGCCGAATCGCCGTGCCCAAGCCGATGCGCGGAGACAGGGCGCGGACCAGTTCGCGGTGCAGAAACTGGATTTCACGCCCACGGCTACGGCGTGGTGACCAGGCGGTATCCCCAGGGGGAAACGGCTTCGGCGGCCGTCAGCAGCCGTTCGGTCAGCAGGGCGATGAACAATCTCCCATGAATCCAGGCCCGGCAACTGGCATCCGACCCTTTCGGCAGGTGCCCCAACCCCATGCGTGACATGAGGCGCTTGAACGCCAACTCGATCTGCCAGCGCAGCCGGTAAAGTTCCATGATCTCGGTGGCGGTCAACTTTTCTCCCGGCACCGACGTCCAGACGAACACGGACGCTGCCGTCCGCAAAGCCGTTGGCGAGACCGTGACCTGTTTGCGGCGGGCCGTGTGCCGCAGACGGCGTTGCGCCGCGCGGGGCGGCCGCCCGTGATGAAGCCGTAGCGCTGGACCTCCGGGTCCAGCGCCGCCGCAGTGGCAGCCCCAAGCACGCCGGACTCGGAGGTCCGGCGCTACTGACTCAAACGCTTCCACGCGTACTCGCAGGTCCGGCGCTACGGGGGAGTGCGGGCGTCCCGCCCGCCGTGGGGAGCATCGGCGTCCCGCCCGCCGTGGGGAGCATCGGCGTCCCACCGGTCGTGAGCGCGAGCGTCCCGCCCGCTGTGGCGGGAGTCCAGCGCCACAGGGGAGTGCGGGCGTCCCGCCCGCCGTAGCGGTCGGCCGTGCGTGGACGGACCCGACGGAGCGACCTACCATCAGCCGAGCGCTCGATCGTGGGCCACCCGCACCAACGTGGAGGAGCACCAATGGCCGGCCTTGCTCAGCGTCTGGCACAACGGGCACACGCGACATCCTTCGACGACCTGTCCCCCGAGGTCGTGCACGAGACCAAGCGGCGGGTGTTGGATTCGATCGGCTGCGCCCTGGGGGCCTGGAGCAGCCGTCCCGCCCGCGTGACGCGCGAGATCGCCCAGGCCGTCACGATGCCCGACGGGGCCGGCCTGCTGGGCTCGCGTCATCGCACGACGCCCGACCTGGCCGCCTTCAGCAACGGGGCCCTCGTCCGCTACCTCGACTTCAACGACACCTATCTAAGCAAGGAACCGGCACACCCCAGCGATAACATCCCGGCGGCGCTGGCGGTCGGGCAGGCGTGCCGCGCGGACGGCCGCCAGGTCATCACCGCCTGCGCGCTGGGCTATGAGCTGCAATGCCGGCTGTGCGACGCGGCGTCGCTCCGCAAGCACGGCTGGGACCACGTGGTCTACGGGGCGTTCTCGACGGCGCTGCTGGCGAGCAAGCTCTACGGCCTGTCGGTCGAGCAGACCGTCCACGCCCTCGGCCTGGCCGGCGTGTGCAACTTCGCCACCCGCCAAACCCGCACCGGCCAGCTCTCCGACTGGAAAGCCTGTGCCTTCTCCAACGCGGCCCGCAACGGCGTCTTCGCCGCCAACCTCGCCCGGCACGGGCTCACCGGGCCGCACGAGATCTTCGAAGGCCCCAAGGGGCTGTTCCAGATGGTCACCGGGCCGTTCGAACCGGCGTGGGCCGCCGGCCCGGATGACTGGATGATCCGCAAGACGTACATCAAGTTCTGGCCGGCGGAGTACCACTCGCAGTCCGCGATTGACGCCGCCCTGCGCCTGCGGCCGCAGATCGGCGACCCCGAGCGCATCGACCGCATCGTCATCGAGAGCTTCGAGGCCGCCGTCAGCATCATCGGCAGCGAGCCGGAAAAGTGGCGGCCGACGAGCCGCGAGACGGCGGACCACAGCATGGGCTACTGCGTGGCGGTGGCCCTGCTCGACGGCGAGCTGACGCGGGCGTCGTTCAGCGACGCGAAGATCCGCGATCCGCGCGTGCTGGGGCTGCTCGACCGGACCAGGATCGTCGAGACCGACGAGTGCAACGCGGGCTATCCCGACGGCATTCCCAACAAGCTCATTGTCCGGCTCAAGGACGGGCGGGAGCTGACGCAACTCGTCAAGTACCCCCGCGGCCACGCCGGCAATCCGATGACCGATGACGAGGTCGTGGCGAAGTTCCTGGTGCAGGCGGAGGGCGTCGTCAGTGCCGCCACGGCGCAGCGGCTCATCGAGCAGGCGTTCGCGCTGGACCGCCTGGAGGACGTGTCACCGCTGGTGGAGTTTGAGACGACGTAGCCGCCGCGACGTGCAGTAGCCTGGGCGTCCCGGCCTGTGGTCGGTGGCACGTCCGCGGCCTTGCGCGGACATGCTCTGGTCCAGCAGGCCGGCGCGCGGCCCACGGCCGGTACGGAGCCCGGTCGCCGAAGGCGACTCGCTGTGGCGAGCCGCTACATTCGGCTGCAGCCGGAGGCCGCGCTGTGCTGCTCTCCGACCGGGCCGCTGTCGCGGGGGCCGCCGGGCGGGTAGGACAGGGGGCGCGGGCCGCCGGCCCCCCGGTGCGGGGCCGAGGGCTGATGCCCCCGGGCGGAATGGTCGATAAGGCGCGTGGGTGCCGTCCGCCCCGGAGATTCCCTATGGACCCGCTGAAGATCGGACATGTTATCGGCGTCAACGGCGACCAGGTGGACGTGCAGATCACGGTACACGACCTGCACATCGACTACCACGGCACCATCTACCGCGTCGGTCGCCTGGGCACTTACGTCACCCTGCCGTTGGAGCGGCACACGCTGATCGGCTACATCACCCGCGTGGGGGCCGCCGGCGAACTGGAGCCGGGTCCCAATCCCGGGCAGCCCCGCCGCGTCACGATGACCGTCCAGCTCCTCGGCACGGTGCGCAACGACAAGTTCAGCCGCGGGGTCAGCGAATACCCCACGCTGGGCGACCCGGTACGCCTGGGGATCGACGAGGACTTCGAGCTCATCTTCGGCTGCTTCACCGAGCTGGCCGGCGGGGCGGCCGAGCGCAAGTCGTTTTCCTTCGGACGGTTCGCGGTCGACACCGACTTCGAGGTGAAGGCCCTGGGCAAGGAGTTCTTCGCCAAACACGTGGCGGTCATGGGCAACAGCGGTTCGGGCAAGAGCGTCACGACCGCCAAAATCCTGCACGAGGCCCTGCAACTGCCGCACGCCCAGTTCGTGCTCTTTGACATGCACGGCGAGTACCTGGCGGCGTTCAGTGACGAGCAGGGCCGGCCGCTGCCGAACGTGACGTACCTTTCCGACCGCAACCTGGCGATCCCGTACTGGATGCTGCAATACTCCGAGTTCGAGCGGCTGTTCGTGGATACGACCAACCAGATGAACATCAACGCCCAGAAGGTCTTCCTGCGGATGGCCTTTGAGCGGCTCAAGCGGCAGGCCGCGGAGGAGCTGGGCCTGCTCGCCGAGTACACAATCGACACCCCCGTGTACTACTCGATCGACCAACTCAAGACCTACGCACTCAACATGAACGAAGCCCGCTTCGTGCTGAACACCGACAGCTACGCCTTTGCCCGGCTGCCCTATCGGCAGCTCCCGTCAGAAGAACAGGAGCGGCTGCTGATGTCCCGCCGCATGGAGTTCAACAAGGGCAATGCCGAGGGCGAGATTCCGCACGCGACGTTCTTCGGGCGGCTGCTGGGCTTCGTCAATCAGCTCGAAACCCGCCTGAACGATCGGCGGTACGACTTCCTGCTGCGGCCCGAGGAGCAGGCCGCCCGCAACCCCGACCTGTCCGGCAAGCTGCACGTCGGCGACGCGCCGGGCGAGCTCAGCCGCGGCGTCGCGGCGGTTATTCGGCAACTGCTGGGGCGGCTCGGCTCGCGGAAGAACCTGACCATCGTGGACCTGTCGGGCCTGCCGTTCGATGTCGTGGACATCACGGTGGCGGTGCTCACGCGGACGCTCTTCGACTTCAACTTCTGGGCCCCGCCGGAGGTCCGTCAGCCCTTCGTCCTCGTCTACGAAGAGGCCCACAACTACCTGCCGCGCACCGACCGGGCCGAGCGCATGTTCGCCCGCGAGGCGGTCGAGAAGGTGGCGAAGGAAGGCCGCAAGTACGGCGTGTCGGCGATGATCGTCACGCAGCGGCCGAGCGAAATCTCCGAGACCATCCTCAGCCAGTGCAACTCGATGGTGCTGATGCGGATGAACAACCCGGACGACCAGAACTACGTCGCCCGCGTGGTCTCCGATCAGTTCCGCAGCCTCATCAGCCTGCTGCCCAGCATGAGGCCCGGCGAAGGCTTCATCATCGGCGATTCGGTGCTCATGCCGATGCGCACCCTGATCGACCTCCCGCCGCGGCTGCCCCGCAGCGGCGACGTGGATTTCTTCAAGCTCTGGAGCACGGGGACCGCCGACAGCAATGTCGAGGAGATCGTGGACCGCTGGTGGCGGCAGGACCGGACTTTGGACGGGCGCGGGCCGCGCCGGCCCACCGAGTCGCTGTACGACCCCAACGCGCCCCCGACGGAACGCCCGCGACCGTCCAAGGAACCGCCCGACGCCCAGAAGCAGTTGGCCAACCTGGCCGCGATGCTGGCCACCGGGGGGTCGAAGACCTGATCGGGTCCGCCGTCTGTCACGCCTCGAGGAGTGGTTGCCACGGCCGCTTGGCCTACGCGGGCACTCACGGGCACGGGACGAGGAACGGGAGGGCGAGCCTCCCGGCGAGCCGCGGCTCGGCAGGCCGGTAGGGTCGCCGCAGGAGACAGCCTCGCCCCCCGTATCGCATGTCCGCAAGTGTCCACTCAGGACGGCGAGCGCTGCCGGGCCAGCGCGGCCCGCTCGGCGTCAGGGATCCGCTGCGGCGTGCCGATGAGGCGCGCCTGGCAGTACACACGGCAGACCGCCTCCAGCGTCTCGGTCAGAAGGCAGGCACGCTCCAAGTCGCTTGCCCAGACCACGCTCCCGTGGTTCTGGAGCAGGGCCGCCGCGTGATCGTTGACGTAGGGGGCCAGCGCTCGCCCCATGTCGCGCGTTCCGGGCCGCTGATAAGGAATGAGCGGGATGGGACCGAGAAACACGTCGCCCTCCGGCAACAGCCCCTCGGGCAATGTCTCCCCCAGCACGGCCAGCGTGGTTGCGTACGGCGGGTGGCAGTGAACGACGGCCCCCGTCGCGGGTGAGGCGGCGTAGATCTCCAGGTGCATGGCCAGCTCGCTGCTGGGGGACCGCGCGCCCGAACGCTGGAGCCCGTCCGGCGCGACGACGCACAAGTCGGCCGGCGTCAGCCAACCTTTGCACGTCTGCGTCGGCGTACACAGAATGTCCCCGCCCTCGAGCCGGCACGAGAAATTGCCGCCGGTGCCTTCGACCAATTGCCGTCGATACGCCCAGCGGGCCAGGCGACAGAGCACTCGGGCCGGGTCACGCATGGGGGAATCGTAACACCCCCCTACGCCGCCGCACAGCCGCCGCGGTCGTCAGCGGCCGAATGGTCTCCGCGGCACCTTGGCAAGCGGCGATGGAGCCCTTATCATCCCCGCCGCTTTGACGGGGCCGGTCGTCGGCGTCGGCGATCGGCGCCAGCGGGCTGGCGGTGATCGGGGCCGTTGGGGCAGGCGGCTTGTGGCCGCTCCTTGCACGACCCGCGGGCTCCCGGTACATAGAGGCGGGCTTCCGTGGCGGAGGCCCTACCCACGCAGGAGACACTCTCGTGCCGGATGCGTCTGAGATTGAAGCCAAGGTCAAGAAGATCGTCGCGGAGCAGATGGGCGTCGCGGAGTCCGAGATCACCCGCGAGACCTCGTTCGTCAACGACCTCAACGCCGACTCGCTGGATACCGTCGAGCTGGTGATGGAGTTCGAGGATGCCTTCGAAATGAGCATCCCGGATGAGGAAGCCGAGAAGATCCAGACCGTCGGGATGGCCATCGACTACATCCTGAAGCACCTGGATAGTGCCAAGGCCTGACGCCACGCGGGAGATCGGTTGTGACCGAACGTCGGGTTGTCGTCACCGGCCTGGGCGCGGTTACCCCGTTGGGGGCCTCGGTGTCCGCCTACTGGGATGGCCTCGTGGCCGGCCGCAGCGGGATCCGCACCATCACGCTCTTCGAGCACGCGATCCATGAGGTCCATATCGGCGGGGAGTGCCTCGACTTCGACCCCAATCCCTACATCGACGCCCGGCAGGCCAAGCGCTTCGACCGCTTTGCCCTGCTGGCCCTGGCCGCCGCCAAGCAGGCCCATGACCACGCCGGTCTCCGGGGCGCCGCGATCGACCCTCAGCGGGCCGGGGTCATCCTCGGGGCGGGCATCGGCGGCTTGCGGGAGATCGAGGAACAGCACCTGCGCCTGTTGAACAAGGGCCCGGGCAAGGTTTCGGCCTTCACCATCCCCAAGCTCATGGCCAACGCCGGGCCGGGACACATCGCCATCGCGCTGAACCTCCAGGGGATCTCGGCCTCGGTGGCGACGGCGTGCGCGTCGGCCGGCAGTGCCATGGGAGAGGCCTACCACGCGATTCAGCGCAACGACGCCGACCTCATCATGACCGGCGGCAGTGAAGCCGCGCTGACCCCGCTGGGCATCGCCGCTTTCGCCGCCATGAAGGCCATCAGCACGCGCAACGACGACCCGGCCGGGGCGTCGCGTCCCTTTGACAAGGACCGTGACGGGTTTGTGCTAAGCGAGGGTGCCGGCGTGCTGGTTTTCGAGGAATATGAGCACGCACGCCGCCGGGGGGCACCGATCCTCGCCGAAGTCGTCGGTTTCGGGGCCACGACCGATGCGTCGGACATTGTGCAACCGGAGCCGGAGGGCCGCGGGGCCGGCCGGGCCATGGCAATGGCCTTGGCCAGCGCGGGGCTGAATCCCCAGGACGTGGATTACATCAACGCGCACGGCACCAGCACCCCCCTGGGCGACATCGCCGAAACCAACGCCGTCAAACGGGTGTTCGGGGCCGCGGCCCACAAGGTCCCGATCAGCAGCACCAAGAGCGCGATCGGCCACCTGCTGGGCGCCAGCGGCGGAGTCGAGGCCATCGCGTGCATTCTCGCGATCCGGAACGGCACGTTGCCGCCAACGATCAACCTGCACCATCCCGACCCGCAGTGCGATCTCGACTACGTGCCCAACACGGCGCGCGATGCCCGCGTGCGCGTGGCCATGAGCAACTCATTCGGCTTCGGCGGCCACAACACCTGCCTCGTTTTCCGCGCGGTCTGACCGGCCGGCGGACCACCCCTCAGCGAGACGGTTGTGCGCGATTCGACAGCGTGTGAGGAGGGCGCGCCCCCCGGCGAGCCGCGGCTCGGCAGGCCGGCAGGGTCGCCGCAGGAGAC
>CAYWYJ010000148.1:0-8761 GCA_964462635.1 uncultured Planctomycetales bacterium | reverse complement strand
TGCAGCCTCCCCGGGCGGCGATGCGTACAATGGCCATGAGATGCAGCGCGCCACTTGCACGTACACGATGCCGCACGGCAACCGAGATTACGACGTCGTGGTCATCGGCGGCGGGCACGCCGGCGCGGAGGCCGCGTGGGCGGCCGCGAACCTCGGGGCGCGCACCGCACTCGTCACGTTCCGCCGCGAAGCCATCGGCCGCCTGTCCTGCAACCCTGCCGTCGGCGGCCTCGGCAAGGGGCAGATCGTCCGCGAAACCGACGCCCTCGGCGGCCTGATGGGCCGCGTCACCGACGAAGCCGGCATCCAGTTCCGGATGCTCAATCGCAGCAAGGGCCCCGCCGTCTGGGCCCCCCGCGCCCAGGTCGATAGCGACCTCTACCCCGCCGTCCTGCGCCGCTATCTCGAAAACTGCCCCAACCTGACCATCATCGAAGGCGGCGCCGAGGAAATCCGCGCCGCGCCGACTCGGAACGGGACGCAGCGCATCACCGGCGTCGTCTTGTCCGACGGCCGCGTGATTCGGACGGCCGCCGTGGTTGTCGCGTCGGGCACGTTCCTCCGCGGCCTGATGCACACCGGCGAGCGGCAGACCCCAGGCGGGCGCATCGGCGAGCCGGCGGCGGCCGGCCTCAGCGGAGCATTGCGGGCGCTGGGGTTGACGCTCGGTCGCCTCAAGACCGGCACGCCGCCGCGCATCGCCCGCGACAGCATCGATTTCCGCCAACTGGCCGAGCAGCCCGGCGACGAAACCCCGGCCCCGTTCTCCCACCTCACTGATTGCATACTTCAGCCACAGGTGTGCTGCTGGGTGACATGGACCAGTGCGGCCGTTCACGAGCTGATTCGCGCGAATCTATCTCGCGCGCCGTTATACACGGGGCAGATTCAATCCACCGGCCCGCGCTACTGCCCCAGCATCGAAACCAAGGTCGTTCGCTTCCCCGACAAGGACCGCCACCAGCTCTTCCTGGAACCCGAGTGCCGCGCCGGCGAGCGCGTCTACCTGAACGGGCTGAGCACCTCGCTGCCGGTTGATGTCCAACAGCAGATGGTGGCACTGGTGCCGGGGCTGGAAAACGCCCGGGTCGTCCAGTGGGGCTACGCGGTCGAGTACGACTTCGTCCCGCCGGAGCAGATTGACGCCACGCTCATGGTCAAGCGGGTTGCGGGCCTGTTCCTGGCCGGGCAGATCAACGGAACCAGTGGCTACGAGGAGGCGGCGGGTCAGGGGCTCGTCGCCGGCGTGAACGCCGCACGCTTCGTGGCCGGGCAGAGTCCCATAACGCTCGGCCGCGACCAGGCCTACATCGGCGTGATGATCGACGACCTGGTGACTCGCGGCGTCACCGAGCCGTACCGCATGTTCACGTCGCGGGCCGAGCACCGGCTGATTCTGCGCTACGACAACGCCGACACTCGCCTGACGCCGTTGGGCCGCGAGTTGGGTTTGGTTGACGATGCTCGGTGGGAGCGCTTCCGGTCGAAATCGGAGCACATCGCCGCGTTCCTGGCGGCGTTGGACAACCTGCGGCATGACGGCAAGACGCTTCGGGAGTGGTTTCGCCGCCCTGACGAGGACGGCCGTCGATTCCTGGCCAAGTTCCCAGACTTGCGGGAGCTGGGTGGCGAGCCTGGCGTTCTCGCCAGCGCATTAGTCACTGTCAAATATGGAGGTTACATCGATCGCCAGGAGCGCATGATCGTCAGATTCCGGGAGCTGGAGAACCGCGCTATTCCCGCCGAAATCGATTACGGTGCGATTCGGCACCTGAGACGGGAAGCAGTTGAGCGGCTGTCGGCAGTTCGGCCGCGAAGTATCGGGCAGGCGGCACGAGTAAGTGGGATACACCCGACCGACGTCGTGATCCTGATGGTTCACCTCCGAAACCGCACCGAGACAGCCTGTTAAGCGGACTGCCACGTGGAACAATGAAACTTGCCAAAACCCCCCGGTTGTGCTATATTTGTTAATATGGGAAACATGGGAAAAATGTTGGGGCAGGATATGGCCAAGAACGACCGCGATGGACCACTGCCGTCCAAGAGTGTTTTCACGACCGGCGAGGTCGCGGATATCTGCAACCTGAGTCAGCAGACGGTCATTCGGTGTTTCGACAGCGGGCGGCTACGGGGGTACCGGGTGCCCGGGTCGCGGTTCCGGCGCATCCCGCGCGACGCGCTCATCCAGTTCATGAAAGAGCACAACATCCCGCTCGATCACCTCGAAACGGGCAAGACGCGGGTGCTGGTCGTGGACGACGACCCGGCCATCGTCGAGATGCTGGTCGAGCTGCTGGAGCGCGACGGCCGGTTTGAGGTTCAGACGGCCGCAACCGGTTTCGACGCCGGCCTGCGCACGCGGGAGTTCCGCCCCGAAGTGATCGTGCTGGACTATATGCTGCCGGACATCAACGGCAACGCGGTGTGCCGGAGCATTCGGAGCGACGAATCGCTCAAGGACGTGAAGATCATCATCGTGTCGGGGGTCATCGATCGCGAGCACGTGGACCGGCTGTTTGCCGACGGCGCGAACGACTTCATTCAGAAGCCGTTCAGCATCGAGCAACTGGTGTCGCGCATCACGGAGCTGGTCAGCGTCAAGTGATCCGGGCGGGTGAAGCGTCGTGGCCGAGGCAACAGGCACCTCTCCCGAACTGGTTCTTTCGCACCTGGACAGTCTGCCGACGCTCCCGGCCGTCGCGCTGAAGCTGCTTCAGGTGACCGCCGAGGAGGACTCGGCCGCGATGGATGTCATCCGCCTGTTGCGGGCAGACCAGTCGCTGACGGCGAAGATCCTGTCGGTGGCCAGCTCGGCGGCCACGGGCGTGCGCGGCCCGGTGACGACCCTGGAAAAGGCCGTCCCGCTGCTGGGCTTCCTGACCATCCGCAGCATTGTCCTGGCCACTGGGGTGTTTGACTGTTTCGCCAAGTCGGCGGCCGAGACCCCGACGGGGGCGTTCGATCGTCTGGAGTTCTGGAAGCACGCGCTGGCGGTGGCGTGCGGCGCGCGGCGACTGGCGCAGGTGCGGCGTGACCTGGGCGTGGAGCCGGAAGATGCTTTCGTCGCCGGTCTGTTGCACGACCTGGGCAAAGTGGCCCTCGACGCCGTGTTTCCGAAGGCGTACGACCGGATTGCCGCCCAGGCGAACCACACGCGCGGGGACATCGCGGACCACGAGCGGTCCATTCTGGGGGCGGACCACACCGTGGCGGGGCGGCGGCTCGCCGAGCGTTGGCGGCTGCCACGTGATCTGCGCGAGGCGATCTGGCTGCACCATCTCGCCGCCGACGCATTGCCGTCCTCGGTGTCGCGGCCGCGCCTGATCGGCCTGGTGCAACTGGCGGACACCGTCGCCCGCGAGCAGCGCATCGGCTACTCGGGCAACCACGCGTTCTACGAGATGTCGCCCCGGTTGGGCGAGCGGCTGGGCTTCACCGCGCCGCAGCTCGACGCCGTGGTCCAGTCGCTCGGCACGGACGTGGCGGAGCAGGCCACGCTGCTCGGGCTGGATGGCGAGACGGCGCAGGCCGTGTACGTCAAGGCGATGACGCGGGCGAACGCGGAACTTGGCCGCCTCAACGCCGACCTGCTGGCCAGCAACCGCCAGTTGGCCGCCGGGGCGCGGTACTTCCAGGCCATCACGCGCTTCGAGGAACGCCTCACCGACTGGGCCGATCCGTCCGCCGTCGTGGTCGCGCTGGCCGACGCGGCGGCGGCGGCACTGGTGCAACCGCAACTGGTGGCATTCGGGCTGCGGGACAACGCGGCGGTGGTGGATGTGTGCCGGACCGGGGCGCTGCCGGGTGAAGGCGGGCCTCGGACGCAGCCCGTGCCGTCGGAGCTGGCTGCGTGGCTCGACGGGGTGCGCGGACGTTTGGATTCGGTCGTGTTGGAGGCGCCGTCGGCGGTGCGCAGCCTTGTGCGGGCGGTGCTGCCGGCGGACGAACGCGGCGTGCCGTGGCTGGTGCCGATCGTTCACGACGGGGCCGTGGCGGGCGGCATCGTGTATCAGCGGGAGGGCGACGAGCGGGCGCGGCTGGCCGAGGAAGCCCAGGAGTTGCGGTCGTTTCTGGCCAGTCTGGGCTTGGCGTTGGGGCGGGCCAATGCGCAGGCGGCTGCCCAGCGCCTCTCGGAAGACCTCGCCGAAACCAATCGTCGGCTTCAGCAGATGCAGGTCGAGCTGCTGCGGTCGCGGACGTTGTCGATGATCGCGGAAATGGCGGCGGGCGCGGGGCACGAGCTGAATGGGCCGCTAACGGTGATTTCGGGTCGGGCGCAGATGTTGGCGGCCGGCGCCGCCGATCCGGAAGCGCGGCGTGCCCTGGAGACCATCTCGGCCAAGGCGCACGAGTGCAGCGGCATCGTGAGCGAGCTCATGAACTTCGCGCGGCCGCGTTCCCCGCGGCTGTCAGAGGTCGACCTCGTCGATCTGCTGGCGGAGGTGCGCGACGATTGGCTGCGCGCGGGGCGGCTCCCGCCCACGCGATTGCGGCTGAGCGGCCCGCCGGCGGATCGGACGACGCCGTCTGCGCCCGATTTCAGCCGCGTGCGGGTGGACCGCGAGCAAATGAAGACGGTGTTTGAGGAGTTGCTGCGCAACGCCGCGGACGCAGTGGCCGCCAACGACGGGACCGTGGTGCTGCGCTGCCAGCCCTCGCTGCACCCCGACACGGTGGAGGTGCTGGTGGAGGACAACGGGTGCGGGATGGGCCCGGCGGTGCTTCAGCGGGCGTTCGACCCGTTCTACTCGCACCGCCACGCGGGGCGCGGGCGCGGCCTGGGCCTGCCGCGGGCGTACCGCATCGTGGAATCGCACGGGGGGCGCATCTGGCTCGAAAGTCGGCCCGACGAGGGCACGACGGCGCACGTGCTCGTCCCGCGGGCCGGCGGCCCCGGCGCCTGAACGCCGGGACACAGCGCCAAGGGGGTCACGCGGTTCAATCCGACGGCCGCTTTCGCAACGCGACGGCTGCCGCCAGAATGCCCTCATGCCGAGGCGAAGGTCGAATCGACTGCGCGCCGTCGTCTGGGTGCTGGTGGCGCTGACGGTGCTGCTGGTCGGCACCTATGCGAGTCTGACGCGGCCGGCACGGCTGCGGGCGGCGGTGCTCGCGGCGCTGCGGGCCCTGCCGGTCGCGGCCGAGGTCGGCGAGGTAACGTTTTCGCCGTCGGAGGGGCTGCAAATCTCCGATCTCACGCTGGCCCCGGCGGCGCCGAGCGACGCGACCGCGGGGGAGCCGCTGCTACGTGTCGGCTCCGCCGCCATCCGCTGCGATCTGGGCCAACTGCTGCGCGGGCGGCTGTGGCCGCGGGCGGTCGAAGTGCGGGACGCGGCACTGCGCCTGGAGTGCCGCCGGGACGCGATGGACGAAGTCGAGGAAGAGAGCGCCGCGGCCGAGTGGCGGCTGATTCAACGGCTGCTGACGGCGATGGAGGGTCCCCTTCCGTCGGTGACCGTGTGGCAGGGCGACGTGCAGCTTTGGGCCGCGGAGCGCGGACGAACGCAACTCGTGCAGCGCCTGTTGGTCAAGGCCGAGGGGGGATCCGACGCCGAGGGGTATCACCTGCGCGTGGACCGCCGCCCGACGGGGGAGCGGGCCTTGGCGGAGCTGCGCTGGCAGGCCGCCGGCGGGGAATTGTCGCTGCGTTTCGACGGAGCGGACCTGCGGATGGCCGCCGGCCTGCTGCCGATGCGCGCGGCCGGGTTCCTGCAACGTTTCGACCTGCGCGGCCAGGCGGCGGTCGAACGACTGGTCTTTCGACTCGGCCGGGCCAACGAGAGCGGGGACGTGGGCGGCCCCCCGGCCCCGGACCGACTGTGGTTGGCCGCCGTGGAGCTGCGGGTCACCGACGGTCGTTTGGTCCTGCCGGTGGAGGAAGGGCGGGCGGCGGGGGCCGGGCCGTCCGCCGACGCGTTCTTGCGGTTCACCAACGTGGACGCAACCGTCGCGGGAGACCGAGCGCGACCGGACGATCCGGGGACTGTGACCTTGACGGCCGGCGCGCGGTTGCGCGGCGCGGCCACGCGGCTGCGTGCCGTGGCCTCCGGGCGCATCCTGGAGTGTTTTCGGCCGGTGCCCCGTCGCGCCGGCGACTCCGACTCGGCGGAGTGGCTCGACGATCTGCGCGAGGGCGAACTACAGATCGACGGCCTGGAATTGCCCACTCTCGAGAACTTCCCCGCGTTTGTTCGCAGCCGCAGGCTGGGCGGCCCGTTGGCGGCGGCGTTCGAGCACTACAGCCCGCGCGGCCGTGTAAACGTGCGGCTGGCCCTGACCTCGGCCGCGGACGACGGGGCCACCGACCTGGCCGACCGGCTGGAGGGGGAGATCGAGGCCTGCGGGGCCGCCTGCCGCTACTACCTCTTCCCCTACGACTGCGTGGACATGTCCGGCCGCGTGCGACTGTCGCGGGGACGCATCCTGCTGGAGGACCTGTCCGGCACGCACGGCGGCACGCGGCTGTGGGCCAACGGCGTCGTCCACAGCAGTCGCTCGTGGACCGGCTTCGACCTCACGTTTCACGGCCGCGACGTGGCGCTGGATGCGGACCTGTACGGGGCCCTGCCGGACGAATACCGCCAGCTCTGGCAACGGGCGGCGCCGCTGGGACTGTGCGACGTGGTCACCACATTGCGGCGGGCCGATGGTTCGCCTGAGCTGGGGGCGCTCCCTACCGACGTACACGTGAACGCGCACCTGCGCGCCGGCAGCCTCGCCCTGGGGGCCGGCGGCCGCCTCGAACAGGCCACCGGTTGGATCACCGTGCATGGAGGCGTGGTGCAGGTGCGCGGCCTGCACGGTCAGCAGGGTGATGCAGAGATCAGCCTGGACGGCACGGTGCACGTGGTCGGCGATACCACCCACGCCGAACTGCGCTTGGTGGTGGACAACCAGCCGGTCGATCAGCGCGTGCTCGTGGGGGCGGGGCCGGCGGCGGTCGAACTGAGGCTGACGGGGCACGCGGCGGTTTGGGGCCGCGTGTGGGGGACGGAGCGTGGCGCGGGGCTGAACCAGCAGATGACCGCCGAACTCAGGGACGGGCAACTCGCGGCCGCCGACCCGCAGCGCCCCTGGGTCGTGACGGCGGGTCGCGTCCACGTGCGCGATGCCCGACAGGAGATCGAGTACCTGACCTGCCGGCAGGGAGAGGCCGAGGTCAACGTGTCGGGGGTCGTCACGGAGGCCGGTGCCGGGGGCCTGGGACCGCTGGACCTGCGGCTGCGGGCCCGCACGCCGGCCGTCGAGGAGCTGTATCCTCAGTTCGTCCCCACCGACTGGGCCGCGCTGCTGGATTCGTTCGGTCTCACCGGGCGGGGCGATGTGGCCGTCCGGCTGTATCCGATCACCCACGTTGACCGCGGAAGTGCCCAGGCGGCGGACGTCGAGGTCCGCGCCGAGCGAATGCGGCCCACGCCCATGCCCCTGGACCTGCGCGATGTCCAGGCGACCGTGACGCTGGCCCCCGGGCGGTTTCGCCTGGAATCCGCGCGGGCGCAGTGCGGGGAAGCCGGACGGGTGACGGTCTGGCAGGCACGGGAGGGTCAGTGGGAACGCGGCGCGGTGGACGCGTCCTTCGAAGTCAGCGCGGAGGGCCTGCGCCTGGAGCCCGCGCTCGTCGAGGCGCTGCCCGGCGGCCTGGGCCGGCTGCTGACGCGGCTCGCCGGGCAGGGGGAGTTCGATGCCTACCTGCCGACCGTACGGGTGCGCGGGGCCCAGTCGCGGGCGTGGCAGTTCGAGGGGCGGGTGCCGCTGCGCGGGGCCGCGCTGCGCGTGGGCCTCCCGCTCGAGGTCGTGCAGGGTGAGTTGGCCGGCGCCTGCTTCATCGGGCCGACGGGCGCGGTGGAGCTCGACGCCCGCTTCACCATCGGGCAGGGGCGGCTCGCGGGCCGGCCGGTGGCCAACTGGGACGGCCGCCTGACCTATCGCCCCGACGACCGCTGGGTGCGGATCGACGACTTGCACGGGCAGTTGTGCGACGGCGTGGCCCAGGGCTACCTCGCCATCGACCCGCAGAGCGGCGAGTACGAGCTGTCGGTCAAGCTGCACGATATCGGCGCGGCCGAGCTGTTTCCGACGCCGCGCGCGCACGCCGACCGGCCGCGGCGCGGGCGGGTCGATGGGGACGTGTGGCTGCGCGGACGCGGCGACGACGTGGGGTCGCGGCGCGGCGGCGGGAGTCTCCGCCTGCGCGGGGGCTCCTTCCTGCAGACCCCGGTGCTCGCCTCCGTCGCTCGGCAGCGCGCGGGACGCGGCGGGGCCGATCAGGTGGACGTGGCCCACCTGCGGTTCTTGTGGGAAGGCGACTTGATCCGCTTGCGGCGGATCGACATTCAGAGCGCGGACCTGCGGCTGGTCGGGGAGGGCACGTGGGACCTGCGTTCTGACGCCGTGGAGATGACGCTGTGGGGCGCCCGCCCCGAGCATTGGCCGCGTGTGGCGGTGCTGTCCGATTTGCTGGAATCGGCCGGTCAGGAGCTCGTGCAGTATCGCGTGGAGGGCACGCTGAGCGCCCCGAAGGTGACCGCCGAGCCGCTGCACCGCCTCAGCGAGACGCTGCGGGGGCTACTGGGGGAGGAGTGACCGGCGTGGAGCCGACTCGTCGCCGGCAGGCCGCCCACGCCGGCCTGGCCCTGTAGCGCCGGACCGGAGCCCGCCCGCCGTGGCGGGAGTCCGGCGTTTGTGCTGGGCAAGGCAGAGCCGTGCCCTACGGCGGAGCCTTGCCCTACGGCCCCATTGAGTCCCGCCAAGTCCAGGC
>CAYWYJ010000147.1:0-8920 GCA_964462635.1 uncultured Planctomycetales bacterium | reverse complement strand
GCTCGATGTCGTAGATCCGCTGGTTGACGTGCAGGCCGGAGCGGTCGAACTCGGTTGAGTGTACGTGGACGACGAGGGGCCGGCCGGTTTCGGCCTGCACGGCCATGCCGGCGAGGTAGGTCATCCAGTCGTGGGCGTGGATGACGTCGAACTCCTCGTCGATCGCCAAAGCGGCAGCCAGGGCGGCGTACCGCTCAATTTCGGAGAAAAGGTCGCCCGCATAGTTATCGGCCGGTGGCGCGGTGATGCCCGCCGCGGCGGCCTGGGCCCCCCGCCGGCGGCGACGCGGCCGACCACGCCCCGGGGCGAGCCGACCCCCGGCCACGTCCTCATCTTCGACGCGGGCTTCGTCCGGGCGTGCGTACGGTCGCAGCGTGGCCGCCACGGCGCGGAACTGCGTGTGCCGGAACAGCCCCGTGGTGTCAATAACCTTGCCTTCCGCGGCGGCGGTCGCGGGGGACAGAATCTCGACGTGGGAGCCCTCCGGGTTCGTCACCGCGCGGGGCAGGACGAAGAGCACCTCCACGCCCAGACGATCCAGGGCGCGCGTCAGCCCGAAGCAGGCTGTGCCGAGCCCGCCACTGATGAAGGGCGGAAACTCCCAGCCCAGCATGAAGACCCTCATGACGACCTCACCGCCGGCTGCCGAAGGCCATGAGATTATCCCGTCATGCCGCGGCGTGGACAGCACCCTCCCTTAGCGCTGTCGCGCGGGACCGGCAAGACCCGCAGCACATACGGGGCGGGAGCTTACCACCCGTTGTTGGGGGCTGTCAATGACCATAATGACCAAATCGGAAACGGGAGGGCCGCCGTTGAGCGGCAAGCGATGATTTCTCGGAAACTGGGGTCGGCCAGTGGCGTAAACCGCCCCGGCGCGGTATCTTGTGGGTTTAATGGCCGGTCGCGCCGGCGGCTGAGGTTGCCGACGCGCCCGAACGGCACGTCGGGAGTCGGACGGCAAACGACTCGCGGCGACGTGTGGGGTACTGCCGCCGATGGGCGCGCAGCAGCCGGCCCGGTCTGGGTGCGCAGTCCTCGCGATCTGCTCTAGCGCGATCGCGTGGTCTGACGGAGTTCTGCGTGGCCACCCTGCGAGTCCACATACTGGCCAAGGAATTAGGTGTCCCCAGCAAGGCCATCATTGAAAAGTGCCGCGCCGAGGGCATCGAGCTGAAGAACCACATGGCCGTTATCTCCATCGGCCTGGCGGAGTCCATCCGCGAGTGGTTCTCCACCGGCGATGACGTCACGTCCGTCGAGATCGGCGAACGCGTCGATGTGGAGCGCGTCCGCAAGACCCGCCGGCGGGCCCAACAAGCCCCGACCGAGGCGGGCGAGAGCGCCGTCGGCGTGGCAGAGGCCGCTGAGGGGACCGAGGTGGCCGAGCCGGTGCCGAGCGAGGCCCTTGCTCCCGTGACGCTTGAGCCAAGCCCGCCGGTCGTCTCTGTCGAGACTCCGCCGGTCGTCGCCGCACCTCCGAGCGAGGTCGGCGTGTCCGTGGTGGAGCCGGTGGCCCCGCCGCCGGCGGCCCCGGAGCCGGAACGCCTAGTGGCCGAGGCGCCCGCGGCCGCACCGATTGCGGCGCCGACGGAAGCCGCCGCGCCGCCCGCCCCCGAGTCGCCCCCGCCTCCGATTGTCGCGGAGCCCCCGCGTCCGGTTGAACCCATCAAGCCGGCCGGACCGCAGGTTGTGCCGGCCCCGGCAGAGATTCGCGGGCCGAAAGTGGTGCGGATCGAAGCTCCGGAACCGGCGCGCGTGCCTCGGCCGCGTGTGGGCGGCCTGCGCGCACCCACTGAAGCGGTGCCGGCGGCAGCCGGACCGGCGGTGGCGCGCCGCGGACGCGGGAAGGGCAAACGGGCTGACGAAGAGGAGTTGGCGCGCGCCCGCTCGCGCAGCCCACGGCGGCACGGGCCGGCCATGGATGTGGACCAGCGTCTCCGCGAATGGCGCGACCAGGACCTGCTGGAGCGCAAGGAGCGGCTGGCCAGCGTGACCGGCCACGGGTTGCGGGATCGCCGGGCCGCCGAGAAACGCCGGATGCAGACGGTGCAGACCGGTACGCCGCTGGTGGCGCGCCGCGAGCCGGTGACGATCACGACCCCGATATTCGTGAAGGACTTCTGCGCGGCGGTGGGCGTGGGTTTCGCCGCCTTGTCGAAGAAGCTCATGGAGCAAACGGGGCGGTTGTGGACGATCAACCAGTCGCTCGACGCGGAGACAGCCGAGGTGCTGGCTCTGGACTTGGGAGTTCCGGTGCGCGTGGCCAAAGCCAAGACCGCCTACGAAGTGCTTCAGGATGAGTTCGAGTCGCGGGAGCGGCCGAACCCGCAACCCCGGCCGCCGGTCGTGGCGATGCTCGGGCACGTGGACCACGGCAAGACGTCGCTTTTGGATGCGATCCGCAAGACGCAGGTGGCCGAGGGGGAGGCGGGCGGCATCACGCAGCACATTGGGGCGTACCGGCTCGATCGCGGCGACTGGCACGTCACGTTCCTCGATACGCCGGGGCACCGCGCGTTCACGGAGATGCGGGCGCGCGGCGCGCACATGACCGATGTGGTGGTGCTCGTGGTGGCGGCCGACGACGGGGTGATGCCGCAGACCATCGAGGCCATCGCGCACGCCCGGGCCGCGGGCGTGACGATTGTCATTGCGCTCAACAAGATCGACATGCCGGGCGTGGATGTGAACCGCGTCTACGCGCAACTGGCCGAGCACGGTTTGACACCGACCGAGTGGGGCGGGCAGACCGACGTGATCAAGACCAGCGCGACCAACGGCCAGGGCATCGACGAGCTCGTCGCCCACCTCAGCACCCTCAGCGAACTGCTGGACTTGAAGGCCGATCCTACCGTGCCGGCCCACGGCGTCGTGATCGAGTCGCAGATGCGGGAGGGGCGCGGCGTCGTGGCCCAGGTGCTCGTGCGCGAGGGCACGCTCCGGCCGGGCCAGAGCGTGGTGTGCGGGCCGGGGGCCGGCCGGATTCGCGCGTTGCGCGACGATCGCGGCCGGACGTTGAAGGAAGCCGGCCCCGGGACCCCCGTCGAGGTGTCCGGGCTGGACGAGATGCCCGCCGCCGGCGACCGGCTGTACGAAGTGGATGACTTGTCCCGCGCGAAGGAGATCGCCGCCGAGGTCCAGCAGCACCGACGGGAGGAAGCGCTCGATGCGGCGCCGAAGGTCCGCTCGCTGGAGTCGCTGATGCGCGGCGAGACGGAAGCGGGCGTGCCGGAGCTCAACGTCATTGTCAAGGCCGACACGCAGGGCTCGGTGGAAGTGCTGCGGAAGTCGCTGGGCGAACTGCCGGCGGACAAGGCCAAGTTGACGATCCTGCACGCGGCGGTCGGCGCGGTGAGCGAGGCCGACGTTCAGTTGGCCAAGGCCTCGGGGGCGTTGATCATCGGGTTCCACGTGGTGGCCGAGGACCGCGCCCGGCAGTTGGCCGACCAGCTCGGCGTGGAGGTGCGGTCGTATCGCGTGATCTACGAGTTGCTGGACGACGTGCGGCGGGCGCTGGCGGGGCTGTTGGCGCCGATGGAGCACGAGGAGCTGCGGGCGACGCTCGAGGTGCGGCAGGTATTCAACGTCACGCGGGTCGGGACCATCGCGGGCTGCTATGTCACCGACGGCGTCGTGGGCCGCCATCATCATGTGCGTCTGGTGCGCGACGGACGGGTCGTGTCCGAGGGCAAGGCCATCGCCTCGCTGAAGCGCTTCAAGGACGACGCCCGCGAGGTACGGGCCGGCCTGGAGTGCGGCGTCAAGATACAGGACTACGACGACATTAAGCCCGGCGACGTGATCCAGACCTACGAGGTGGTCGAGGTCGCGCAGGAGTTGTAGGGCGGCGGGCCGGGCGGCCGGCAGGAACGCGGTCATGATCGTCGGCGTGTTGCGCATCCGGCTGGGCCTGTTCGAGGCGCGCACGCTCAAGGACAAGCGGCGCGTGACCCGCAGCCTGAAAGACCGCCTCGGCGCCAAGCACAACGTGTCCATCGCCGAGGTGGACGACTTGGACCACTGCCAGGCGGCGACGCTGGGACTGGCGATGGTCGCCAACGAGTCGCGCTTCGTCGAAAGCGCGCTGGCCCGGATCGTGGACGAGATTCGCGCCTACCCGCACGCGTCGCTGTTGGACTACGACCTCGAGCTGCTGTGACGCGGCGGCCGCGGCCGGGCACGAAACGAGCGAGGGCGACGCCGGCCCCGGCGGGCCGCGTCCCGCGGATGGTGTGGTGGATGGCCTCACGCAGGATCGAACGTATCGCCAGCCTGATCCGTTCGCTGCTGGCGGACGCGATACAGAACCGGCTCGCCGACCCCCGCATCCCGCCGATCACCTCCATCACGCGCGTCGAGGTGAGCGACGACCTGTCCGTGGCCCACGTCCACGTGAGCGTCCTGGGACGGGACAGCGAGCGGCGTCTGTGTGTGACGGCGCTGCGGCACGCGGCGGGGCGGCTGCGGCGCGAGCTGGCCCCCCACTTGCACTTGCGGCAGCTCCCGCGCCTGGTGTTCGGGCTCGATGACTCGCTGCGCCGCAGCTTCGAGACGGTCTGCCGCATTGACCAGGCCATGCGGGAACTGGGGGAGGTCCCCGAGTGGGAGCGGGAGGAGGACGAGGCGGGCGATGAGGAGGAGCGGCCGGTGGCCGAGGAGTCGCGCGGATCGGCGGACGGCCCGGCGGCCGCGCGGCCCGAGCCACCGCCCCCCACCGGCCAGGAGGACGCATAAGCAATGAGGGGTGCGACGGAATGTGCCCGACGTCTCAAGCTGCTGTGGAGCTCCCTGCGGGCCAAGCTCGGCAAGGTGAGTCCGCCGGCGATCACGGACCCCATCACGCAGTTGATCCTGGGTGTCTTGTCGCGGGACACGCCGGAAACCAAGGCCAGTGAGGGGCTGGAGCGGTTGCGGGGGATGGTCGTGGACTACAATGAGCTGCGGGTCATCCCGCCCATTGAGCTCGCCGCGATTCTGGGGGATTTCCCGGATGCCCGCCTGAAGTGCGAGGACATCACGCGGGCGCTGAACGCGGTGTTCGCCCGCGAGCACACCGTGTCACTCGATCGGTTGATCGAGATGCCCCGGCGCGACGCGGCGGCGGCCCTGGAGAAGATCGACGGCCTGGAGCCGTACACGCGGGCCCGCATCCGCCTGCTGGGGCTGCGGCACCATGCCATTCCGTTGGACGAGGCGATGTGGGCAACCGCCCGGGCCCAGCGCATTGTCGACGGGCGGTGCCCGCTCCTGGAGGCCCAGCAGTTCCTCGAGCGGCAGGTGCCGGAGGAGAACGGCCTCGAGTTCTACGCCCTGTTCAAGCGCTTCGCCTGGAGCGAGATGGGGGCGGCGGTCCGCAAGCGGGAGGTCCCGCATATTCTGAGCGTTCCGCCCGACCGCACTGCGCGCAACATGCTCCAATTGATCGGCCGTGTCGCCCCCGCGGATGCGCTGCCCGACGACGATCTCGACGAGGCTGAGGTGTTGACCGCGCCCGTCGGTCCGCCGCCGGCAGCGGAGGCGTCCGCGCCGGCCGCCGGCGCGTCCTCCGCGGAGAAGAGCAAGTCCGCGAAGCGTTCGTCCGTCAAGGCTACTTCCCACGCGGCGCCGCGCGTGAAGCGGAGTGGGACGAAGTCTCCGCGTGTCGGTTCGGCGAAGGCCGGTCGCTCCGCCACCGATCGCAAGCCGCCGGCCAGGAGCGCCGCCAGTGGCGAGCGCAGCCGCCCGCGCAAGTCGGCCGGCGCGGGGGCCACTCGGGCAGCCGGCACCCGCCGCACCGCGCGCGCGGGGCGCAAGGCCAAGTTGGCTTGATCGGCCGAACGCCGGGGACGTACACCCGCCCAAGCGCCGTAACCGGGAACCCCAGGTTCGCCAAGACCGTCTGTCAGAACCCCGCACGCCAGTGCGGGGCCAAGCGTTGCGCCAGTTGCGTGGCGGGTTCTGCGAGCGGCTGTAAGATATCGGACGATGCAACCGGCCGCGCAGGTCGCGCGGAGCGACCGCAACGAGGGGGTAGATTCTCCACGCGGGGCCCGCGTGCGAAGGGAGCTGACCGTGTCCGTGGAACTGCGATGCCGACAATCCGCACGCTGTGGTGCCCGCCGAACGCCGTGGCTCGTAGAGCCGGCCGCCGCGTGCGGCTTGGTCTTGGCCTGCACGACATGGGCGTGGGGGCAAGCGGCGCGCCCGACCGGCGAGGGGGACGCCGCGGCGCCGGCGTCGCACGCCGGCGTGCCGCTTACCGAAATCCCGCGCTGGACGCCGCCGACTGCCGGCGCCGTGGACGCGGGCCACGACGACGCGACGGCGGCGCGCGCCGGGGCGGCACGCCAGCTGCTGTCGCAGGGGCAGTTCGCGCGGGCCGTGATCGAGCTGGACGCCGCCCTCAAGGGCAGCCGCCAGCCGGGGCACGATCTGCTTATTCTGCTGGCCAAGGCGAAGCGCGGGCTGGGCCGCGACGGGGAGGCCCGCCTGGCGGCCGAGGCGGCGGTGCGGCAACGGCCCGATTCCGTCGAGGGACACCTGTTGCTGGGGCGCCTGCACCATGCCGCCGGCCGGCCCGAGTTGGCGGCGGCCCACTTGCGCTCGGCGACACTCGCCGGCGGGGACGGGCAAGCCGACCCCGTGCTCGTGACGTTGGCGTGGTACGAACTCGGCGAGGCATTGGCCGAGGCGGGATACGCGCGGGCCGCGGCCGAAGCACTGGCCCGGTTCGACGAGGTCGTCCAGGCGGGGTCCGACGAGCTCCGCGCGGACGCGGAGGTGGCGGAGATTCTCCAAGCCCATCCGTACGGGTTGATCGACCGGCAACTGGAGCTGTTGCGGCCGATCGGGCCCCCGGCGGAGCGCGTGGCGCTGGCCGAAGCGGCCCTCAAACGTCGCGCGGGGGAGCCCTACCTCCAGAAGCTGTACGTGGGGACGCTGATCGAGGCCGGCCGCGCGGCCGAAGCCTTCGAGTATTGTCGCCAACAACTCACCGCATCAACGGCAACGCCGACGACCACCGCCGCGGCGGCGACGACGCCCGACGTTCTGCTCGCGCTGGCGCTGGAGACCGCGACGGCCGCGGGCCGTCTGGAGGAGTGGGTCGTTGAGTTGGCCGGCGAGGTCGAAGCGGGGCGCGGCCGCGAACAAGCGCGGCGCGTGGCGCGGCGACTCGAAGACCAGAACGCGAGTCAGGCGGCCCGGCTTTGGCAGGCGCTGGCGAGGGCCGAGCCCGAGTCGGTCGATGTGCAGTGGGCGCTGGCTAACGCGTTGCGGGCCGGTGGCGATTGGCCCGCGGCGCTGAACGCCCTCGCTCGGCTGGTGCGCGCCGCGGGGGACGAGGCCGACATTCCGTCGGAGCGGCTGGCCGCGTGGATGCGCGGCATCGAGGCCACCGACGAGTTCCCGCGGTGCGTGCGGGACCTCGCGGAACGGCCCGACAGCGACTACGCCACCTTCACCGTTCTGGCCATGACAGCCGCGGCCGCCGGCCAAACGGAAATGGCGGAGCGGCTGTTTGAGCGGGCCCTCGCGGCCCGTCCGGACTTCCCGCTGGCCCGGCTGGGGCGCGGCCGCATGGCGCTCGCGGCCGGGCGCTGGGAGGCCGCCCGGAGCCAGGCGGAGGCGATCCTGGCGGGCCACGCGCACTTCGCCGCCGCCCATTTCCTCGCCGCGCAAGCGCACGCGGCGCTCGACGAGTACGAGGCCGCGGAGGCCGCATATCGGCGGGCCGTCGAGGAGCGCCCCGACGATCCGACCTATGCGCTGGCCCTGGCGCGGCACTATCGACAGACGGGCAACCTGCTGTCCGCCCAGCGGTACTTCCAGGAGGCCTGGTCGCTCGCCCCGAGCTTGGGTGAGGCGGTCGAGGAGTTGATCGACTGCTACCTGGAGGGCGGCAAGGCCGAGATCGCCCGCCGTACGCTGCAACAAGCCGAGGGGCTCGACTTGCCGGCGGACACGCTGCGTCGCATTCGGACGGTGCTGCGGTTCGCCGACGTCCCGATGCAAGCGGAGCACCTGGCGGAGCTGTCGCGACAGTGGGCGGAGCACCCCGACGACGTGGTCACGGGGCTGAAACTCGCGGTCGGGCTGTTCATGAACCAGCGGCTGGACGAGGCGCTGCCAGTCGCGGAGCGTGTGGGAGCGCTGGCCCCGGACGACGAACGGGCGGTTTATCTGCTCGTGCAGATTCACTTGCGCCGTTTGGAGGGGCCGCAGGCGTTGCGCTGGCTGGAGCCGCTCGTGGCGCGCCACCCCCGCCGGCCGCAGGCGCTGCGGTTGCTCGCCGAGGCCTACCTCGCGGAGTTTCGGATCTCCGAGGCGCGCCAAACGTACGATCGCCTGCTGGAGCTCCCCATCCCGCCCGAGCAACGCAACGCCGCCCGGCTGAGCCTCCTGGCGACCTTCCTGGAACTCGGTGACTACGACGCGGCGGTGGAGCGTGTGGATGCGTGGCTGGCGGCGGAGCCGGATTCCGACGCCTGGGCACGGGCCAAGCTGCGGGTGCTGTTGGCCGCGCAGCGGGCGAGCGAAGCCGTGGCGTGGGCGACGCTGCGGCTGGAGCCGGCGACGCAGCGCTTCGACGAGCTGCGCCGCCGGGCGCAGGCCCTGGCCGAACGGCTGCGTGCGGTGCCGGATGACGCCGACGCGGCCGCTCAGATGAAGAACCTGGAACGCGAGCTCACGGGCGTGGTGGCCGCGCTTTTCGACCGGCGGGCCGAGTGGGTCCAGACGTGTCTCGACGCCGAACGCTACGGCACGGCCGAGCGGCAGGTCCGGCTGTGGCTGGCGGAGCAGCCGGAGCAGTTCCAGGTGCAGGAGTGGCTGGTCCAGGCGTTGCTCGGCGCGGAGCAGGCCGAGGCGGCGCTGGCGGCAAGTGAGAAGCTGGTGCCCACATCGGCGGCGGAAACGCTGTCGGCGCTGGTGTGGCGGG
>CAYWYJ010000146.1:0-9014 GCA_964462635.1 uncultured Planctomycetales bacterium | reverse complement strand
AACGCGCCATGATTCAAACCGGATTCCACCGTGAGAGGTTCTTCAGATGCCCCATATGTTGTTGGCTGCGTATCAAGACACGCTGCGTCTGGTATGGAAAGCAGTACAGGCAGTGTCCCATGCTTTGCCGCCCAAGTCCGTTTGGCGATAACCGCTGGCAAGTGGACACTCGGCCTACCTCGCCCGCCTGCGGTACGTGGAGTCCGTGTAAGCCGTGGTGACCATGCGTGCTGCAATCTGCTCGCCGACTCCTCGCCGGCGCGCCCACTATGCTACAAGGGCCGGGCATCCGTCTGCGCTGACCTGGACGACGGACGATGGTATGAGTTGCGCGAGCCGGAAGGCACCGCGTCTACGCGAGGTGCCGTGCAGGAGCAGGTGATGCCATACCATTCAACAGCGTGTCGTCGCGGACGCCGGGGATCCGCTCTTGTGATGGCGCCACGCCCCCTTGTTCGTGCCGCAACTATCAGCGCACTTGGCCTGCTTGTAGTGACCCTCGCGTGGCTTGCGAGCTACTGGCATATCGCAGTGGACTTGCCGGGTGGGCACTGCCATCTCTATCTTTGGCAGGGGGTTCTCGAGTTCGGTTGGACGCGCCATTTCGCGAGCAGCGCGGAGCTGCCGTTGACCAACACATATGGTGGCTTTCGATATTTCGCAATCACGGGAGTGCCCCGCTACGTGCGCACTCCCACGGGGTGGTCTCTCCACGTGCCGCTCTGGCCACTTGCGATTGTTCTGGCGATGCTTCCTGTGGCGTATGTAGTAAGTGCGGCGCGCGCTCGGCACAGGTACGTGCGAGGCCATTGCATAGAGTGCGGATATGACATTCGTGGCATCAGCGGAAGGTGCCCCGAATGCGCCTCGGCAACGCCATCAGTGACGGGTGCGTATTGTATACCGCTGAGTGCTCGCTTCAATGTTGGGGCGATCGCAGTTCTGGTGCTTGTCATGGTGCTGGTCGCCGCTCTTGCAGCGGTCAGTTGAAGCGCGGGCACGTGCGGTGTGACGGAAGAGCGTAGCCTCTCGTGCGAGCACTGCTTGGCGATCCTGCAGCGGAATGAGTTCGGTCGGGCGGCACGGGCGACCCGCCGGTGGACACGGTGATGCACAAGTACACCTGGGGCCTGGACCTGGCGGGACTCAATGGGGCCGTAGGGCAAGGCTCCGCCTTGCCCAGTCAGAACGCCGGACTCCCGCCACGGCGGGCGGGCTCCGGTCAGGCGCTACAGGGTGCCGGCGGCCCGTTCCCCTGAGAAGCGATCCCGAAGCCTGGATCTACATGGACTAGAGAATCGAGGCAGCAGTTTGTGCCGAGGATTTCGACCCTCCCCCAACCCCTCCCTGAGAGGGAGGGGGGTTCAGGGACAGTTCGAATGCCCACATAGAATCAGGCTAACAGGGCCGGCGCGTTGCTCGGCCGCCCGGCCGGACCCCGATTCGCGGGCCGGCCGGCTGGTCGCGCATTACGAATACGACCCCTACGGCGGCGTGACGGCCCAGGCGGGGTATTACGCCGCCGCGAACCCGGTGCGGTACAGCACGAAGTACTGGGACGACGAAACGGGTCTCGGCTACTGGGGCTACCGCTGGCCTGCTCCCCAAAATCTGATCCAGGCGTCATGAGAGTCTGTTGCCCGGCGGCGGCGTAGCCGCGCCCGGGGGAGGCGACTCTCGATGAAACGCAAACGTCACACCCCGGAAGAGATCATTCGCCAGCTCCGCCGGGCGGACGCCGAGCTGGCCGCCGGCCAGCCAGTCCAGGATGGCCTGGACGGACGTGAGCTTCACCATGTCCGCCACGTCCAGGCGGACCTTGAAGTGGTCTTCGAGCATCAGCATCAGGTTCAGGTGGCCGACGGAGTCCCACGCGGGGATGTCGGCCTGCACCGTCCGTTCCGTCACCGTCTCGCGCGGCACGTCGAACGCCAGCGCGATCAGCTCGCGCAGCGAGTCAAGCACGTCCATCGGGGTTCTCCTCCGCCCATTGAATCGCGATCGGAGCGGGTGCGGCGGAAGGGGCCGCCGCGAGGTCCAGCGTGTAGCGGTTACCATCCGCCAGAGCGAAGCGATCTCCGTCCGCCGGCGTTGATCGGTCTCCGTCAGCCCGCGTGAAGCCGTGCTGCGGCCAGAAGCCGTTGACCAGCCCGTTCTTCTTCGTGGGTATGTAGCTCGCCTCGACGCGCCGGACACCCCGTTGCCGCAGCAAGTCGAGTAACGCGTGCAGAAACGCGGTTTCGGCCTGCCGCCCAATGACCCGGCACGACAGCAGGAACGAGTCGAACTCCGCCGTCGGGCCGCTGACGCCGCGAACCAGCGCCACGCCGACCAGTCCGCTGTCGCCGAAGATGTCGGCCAGGCGGAAGTGGGCGACGAGGCGGTCGGGGTCGGCCATCCACTCGCGGATATCCGCCTCGCTGTAACGCCGGCTGGTGAGATTGAACTGATTGGTGCGCTGCGTGAGCTGGGCGATGCGGGCGACCTGCCGCGTATCATTGACGCCGATCGTCATCCGCATGTTCAGCGAGCGCAGGTATTGGTCGACGTCGCCCGCCGTCGCCCGCAGCTCGCGCCGCCGCCGCTCCTGCACATACAGCTCCGTCCGCTGGCGGTCCTCCTCCGTCAATCCGAGGACTTCCAGCGTGGGCAGATGGTCGAGGCAGCGCGGCACGTCCGGCAGGCTCGCCGGCCGCTGCACGACGGTGATCTGCGGCAGCTCCTGGCGCACCGCCAAGCACTCGTGCGGGCTGTCGTCCACGAACACGAACGTGTCGAGCCCGAGATTCAGCTCGGCGGCGAGCTCGCGCAGGTTGGCGGGCTTGGGCGACCAGTTCACGCGCAGGGCGGCGAAATGCGGCTCGCGCAAGAGCTGGTGCGGGTGTTGCCGCAGCACCTCCAGCACGTCCGCCTCGTTGTTCTTGCTGCACAGCGCCAACAGCAGCCCACGCTGCTGATAATCCAGCAGCCGCCGCTGAAACGCGACAAACACCGACCCCGGGTAGTCCGGGCCGAGGGCGATGCCGTCGGGGCCGTCCTCGCCGACGATCCCACCCCACAGCGTGTTGTCGGCGTCGAGGACGATGCATTTGGCCCGCGGCGTCTTGAGCAGGACGGCGTACGTCATCAGGCGCTCGGCGACGGCCCGTGCCCCGGCCACGCTGAACGGGTAGCGGCTCGTATACCAGAGTCGCGCGTCGAAGAACTGCCGGCGTCCCACGTCAGTCAGCAGTTCGTCGAGGTCGTCGAAGTACGCCGCCGGTACGGAGTCCCGCAGCCACGCCGCCAGTCGGCGCTTGAAGGCGGCCCGGAACTCGGCATCGGAGTCGGCGGCCAGCGCGTCGTGCAGCCCCAGGGCGGGGCCGTGCAGAGGTGGCAGCAACGTCAGGACGATGGGCGTCGCGGCGGTCTGCCGGAGACTTGTGAGCAGGACGCGCAGCGGTTCGAGCATCGCCTCGATCAACTCAGCGCGTTGGCCCGTTGGCACCGCCGGCAGCGGGCCGCGCAGCCGCGGATCGAGGTCTTCCCACTGGAGGAACGCGAACACGACGTCGGGCTGGTGACGCAGCAGGGCGGAATCGCGTTGGACTTCGGGCAGCAACGAGCCGTAGGGGGCCTCGTACAAGTCGAGGGCAAAGCCGTGGAGCAGCGCCGCCAGGTCCCAATGCGGCCGCAGCAGTTCCGTCGTGTACGTGTGCAGAATGCCGACCCGCAGTGGCTGCGTGGCCTCGTTCAGGCCGCGGAGTTTCCGCGTCAGCCGGTTCACCTCGACGAGGCCCAGCTCACGGCCGCTCGCCCGCAGCGCGCGGTCCAGCTCGGCGCGGGTCGGCGCTTCCAGCGCGGCGGTCAGCGGATCAGCGGTCGTGCTCATCGGCCAATAGCTCGATCAATTCGCGTTGGCGGCTGTAGACGAAGCGGATGGGCCGCCCGTCGAACAGCACCGCCGGCATCCAGTCCGTCACGGGCAGCAGCCGGCGTTCCCGCACGAACGTGTCGCCCGCGGCCCGGGTCGGTAGCATCAGGCAGACGTGGTGCCACCCGGGGCCGCGCTGGAGAGCGTTCCACGTGGGCGAGTCGGCGTCCAACGGCTGGATCAACTCCACCAGCGGCGCATCGCCCGGCAGCGCCGCCAGGCACAGCCGCGCCCGCTGGAGGGGGTCGGTCACGATCGGGCCGGCTGTCTGCCAGACCGATCCCGCCAGGTGGGCGTCGATGTCCCGCACCACCTGCCCGAAATGGTGTATCCGCGCGCCGGCGGCCATCCTGCCTGCCTCTCGGCCGCGGGGCGCGGTCTCTCCACTCACGCCGCGCGGCCTGCCGTGTCTTATGATCGGGTAATGTGCGGCCAGGCCAGAACCCCCCTCCCTTCCAGGTCGCTGCGGGCGACTCGCTGTGGCGAGGAGGGGTTGGGGGAGGGTCGTCGTTCCAGGGAGGTGCGACGCACTCCCCACCAACAGGCAGAAGCGAAATGGGATGGCCTCCGGCTCACCGTCACACCCGGTTCGGCTCGGGCAACGCGATCAGAGCCGCGACCGTGAGGGAGCGGTTGAATGGACAGGCAGAGCAGGTACGAAACAGCAGGGGAGAGCGGGGCGTTTGCTTCTCCGCTCCCTTACGGTCGCGGCTCGGTTCACGGTCGCGGCTCGGTTCACGGTCGCGACTCCAGCGCTGCCTGCACGGACACAGCGGTCCGACGGCCCGATGGACAAAGGCGCTGCTCAGGGTCATGCTCACATACCAAGGAGTGCCACATGGCCAGCGCAACACTTGCGCGACGGATCGCGGCGATCGGGGTTCTGTGTCTGGGGTTGGCGACGGGCGTCGCCTGCGCGCCGCGTCCCGGGCTTCCGGCCCCGGTCAGCGTGCGGCCGCTCAACGGTGAAACGAAACTGACGTTCGACGTGGACGGCGACGGCCACGCCGACTACTGGCAGTTCCGCGGGCCCGACGGGCGTGTCCGGGCCCTGGCGTACGCCGACGACCCCACCGGTCCCGGCCCACGGATCGAGCTGGACGAGATTCCGGCGCGCGCCTGCCCGCACTTCATCATCGCGCTGGACGGCGTGCCGTTCGATGTCGTCGCGGACATGTACCGCGACGGGCATTTCCGTTTGTTCCGTCCGCCGACCCGCGTCATCTGCGGCTACCCGTCCATGACCGACCTGGCGCTGGCGGAGATGTTCCACGTCGGCCCGTGCCTGGGATACGAGGCGTTGTACTTCGATCGGCAGGCGAACCGCCCCAGCGACGGCAGCGCGGTGTACCTGAGCGGCCGCAATTCGCCGTGGCTGCCGCTGATGGCCTATCGCTGTTCGCTGTGGTGGGACGTGAAGGTGTACCTCGACCCGCAGGCCGTCTTCGACCACGAGCTGCGCGGTATCGCGGACACCTTGTCCGGCGTCGAGAGCGGCCGGGCGTGTGCGTACTCGGTCGGGACCGCGGGGCTGGGGACGCGCGGCGGCCGACCCGCGATTGAGAAGTACCTGGTGGCCATCGACCGCCTGTGTGAGCACATCGTGTACGAGCGGCGCGGGCAAGTGAAGATCACGTTGACGGCCGACCACGGGCACAACCTGGTATCCTGTCGGCGCGTGTCCTTTGACGACACGCTGAAGGCCGCCGGCTATCGGCCCGCCGGCTCGCTGCGCGACCCGCGCGACGTGGTGACCATTTCCTACGGTCTGGTGACGTACGCCGGGTTCTACACTCGTGACCCGGCCGGCGTGGCGGCGTGCCTGGTCAAGCACCCGGACGTCGAGTTCGTCTGCTATCCCGTGGACGACACGATCGTCGTCATGGACCCGGCGGGCCGTGCCCGCGTCCAGCGGACGGCGACGGGGTTTGCCTACGATGCACAGACCGGCGACCCGCTCAAGCTGGCGCCGATCATCGCGGAGCTGCACCGCGCCGGGAAGGTGGCCGAGGACGGCAGCATCGACGACGCGGCCCTGTTCGAAGCCACCGTGGAGCACGAATACCCCAACCCGCTGCGCCGCCTGTGGGAGGCGTTTCACCGCCAGGCGCTGAACCCGCCGGACGTGATTGCGAACCTGCGCGACGGGGCCTGTCACGGCTCGGGCTTCTTCCACGCGATGGTCGGGACGGTGGCGAGCACGCACGGTTCGCTGAACCGGATGAACTCGACGGCGTTCGCGCTGACGATGCGGGGCGAACTGCCGCCGGCGCTGCGGACCAGAGACCTGCTGCCGGCGCTGGAGGCGGCGGAGCGGCCGCTCCCCGACTCCCCTCCCCCTCAGGTCGCCACAGGCGACTCGCTGGGGCGAGGAGGGGCTGGGGGAGGGTCGGAACTGGAGGCCACGCAACGGCGAATGCGCCGGGCACGATGAGTGGCCCCGCGCTGTGCGGGTTGCCAAACTGGCGTATTGCCGCGCAAAGACGGCGTCATTCCGAGCCGCGACCGTAAGGGAGCGGAGCGGAAGACCGCTCCCTCACGGTCGCGGCTCGGTTCGGACGGGTCGCGGCCCGATTCCGACGTGCCGCAGCCTCAGCGAGGCGCCACACTAGGCCGGCCGCGCCAGCAGGCGGGCCAGGCTCAGCTCAAAGACCACGACCGGATGGCGCAGGCCGTAATGCTCGATCACCTCGGGGTGGACCTCGCCCATCGTGCCCAGCCGGTCCCCCGCGGCGCCGACGAGGCACGCCGCCCGGCCGGCGATGAAGCTCGGGTGCTCCAGGGCCTCCACCACGATCGTCGCCGCGAGCTCGCGAACGAACGCATCCACGACGGCGCGGATGTCGGCATAACCGACGTGCGTCCCGATCAGCGCCGCCGCCGCGTACCGCTCCTCGCGGGCCCCGGTCTCGGCGGCGGGATCGACGAAGCAGCAATCGCCGACCTCGAAGATCTGCTGCGGCAACTCATACTGCTTGTTGATCGCCAACGTGTCGAGCAGGCCGGGCAGCAAGGACACCCGGCAGATCGTCTGCTCGGTGCTGATGGGGTTGGCGATCCGGACCGCGCGGCGGCGTAACTCGTCCGCGGCCGGCGTCCCCGCCGGCAGCCGCCACTTGTCGAACGCCGCCTCGTTCGACAGCACCAGCGTCATCACCTGATGGAAGCCGAGGCCGGTGAGAATGCGCCGCGCGACGGCGGACTGCTCCTCGATCGTCCGCGGCGCGCCGACCGTGAACGTGGGCACCAGGGCCGGCGTCAGGTTCTCGTAGCCGTACGCGATGGCCGCGTCCTCGATCAGGTCCACCGGGTGCATCACGTCGTGCCGATACGCCGGGACGAGCACCTTCAACTGGTCGGCGTGGCCGGCCTCCTCGACGCCGTGCCCCATCGCTTCCAGTAGCTCGGCGAGCCGGCCGGCGTTGAGGTCGACGCCGATGGTCTCCGCGGCGTCGCGCACGCTCAGGGTCATCTCGGCGGGTGTCAGGTCGGGGGTGAGGCGAACGGCCCCTGGGCCCTTTGGCTCAATGACCACGCCTTCCACCTCAATGCCCGGCAGAATCTCCAGCAGGCTCGTCACGATGATGTTCAACGCGCGGTCCACGGCCCGCTGCGACAACCCCGTCACGTCGATGAAGAAGTGCCGCGTCTGGAGCGTCACACGCGTCGCTTCGCTGTTGATGATCGGCGGCATCGACAGCACCGTGCCGACGCCGTCGCGCAACAGCGGGTACTTGCTCAGCGGCGTCAGCAGGTGCGCATACGCCTGGCCGGTCTTGTGCCGCTGGAGGACCTCGCGCGGCGTCATGCTCGCCCCGGGATCGCCGGGGGCAAACCCGAGCGGCACGAACCGCGGACCGTCGGGGTCGACGGCGTCGTAGTGGAACACGTCGCCTTGCAGCGTGTCGAGGTCGTAGACGCCGATGGACGCCAGCTTGCGATCACGCCCGAGGGCCCAGTGCAGGTCCTCCTGGAGGTTCATCACGACCTTGATCGTGTTGTTGTCCAGTTTGACGTTGTGAACAACGGCGCAGGCGATGTATGGTCGGAAGCTGCTCGGCTCCGCAAGGGCCGGGTCCACCTGCACGCGTCGCCGCGGGGCCGACAGGGTGTACTCCGGCAGCCCGGTCTGGAGCCCGAGGTGGCCGCGAAGGTAGCGGGCCATGCCCCCCGGGTCGAACAGGTCCGGCCGCACCGCGAGCATGTTCAGCCGCAGGACCCGCCCCGTGCCGAGCCCGTCCAACTTGTCGGGCGCCGCCCGGAAGTCGGCGCCGCAGTGCGAGCAGGCCAGCGGCGGCCCCTGGGCCGCGGTGCGGTCGTAGATCTTGCCGCAGACGCGGCACGCGTGCTGCTCGACGTCGGCGACCTCCTCCACCTCGCAGCCCAGCTTCGGCAGCATCTCCACCAGGTCGTTGACGGTCAGCGCGCACTCGTCGCGGCCGCGCACGCGGGCCAGCAGCATCTCGGCCGGCATGTCGATGATCGGCATCAGGGTCACCTTTCGGTCGTGCCCGGATTCCCACAAGCGCGGCGGTGCGCCGACGCTCGTACCGAAAGGGTGGAGTATAAGCCGCGGTGACGATGACGCGGAAGCGGGCCACGGGACCGGGCCGGCGGGGTGCTTACGGGGGCCGGCGTGGAGAACAAGCACGCCGAATCACCCACGGGAACCAGGAGCGCGTGGGGCACCACGGCGTGGTGGACCGGCGGGAACACCAGCCTGGACCGGCGGGAACACCAGCCTGGACCGGCGGGGACGCCGGTCCTACTGGGGCCGGGCCGCTACGCAGACGTTGGGGACGGCGACCGGCGGGGCCTACCAGCGGACCCGGACATCGGCACCACGCCGCGGCGGGCATACGCTGTGCCGCGGTGCGGGACGCGACCAATGCCCGCTACCGTAGTAGTGGCGGGACGGCGGCGAGCCGCGGTAGTAGCCGCCCGATACGTACGTCCTTGTGCTCCGGTGTATCCGCGGCGAGCAGTCGCGGTAGTAGGTGCGCGGTGAGCAGTCCCGATACACGACCCGCGGCGAGCAATCGCGATAGTACGCGTACGGCGTCCGGTCGCGGTAGACGATCGGCGGCGGGCAGTAATCGGA
>CAYWYJ010000145.1:0-9028 GCA_964462635.1 uncultured Planctomycetales bacterium | reverse complement strand
CGGCAGGCCGGCAGGGTCGCCGCAGGAGACAGCCTCGCCCTCCCATGTTGCACGACCGTGAATACCCATTTAGACTATTGGGTGTGTCGGCGGATGCACGCCGACGCGGAGCCGGGCGAGTACGGTGGCCCGGTCGTTCGGGGCGGGAATGTCCGGTCGTGTTAGTGGCGTGGCCCAGCCGGCGCCGGAAGCGCGGCTGCGTCGCCCCGTGGGTCGCCGCGGCGGCCCGTGTTTGGAGGGTCCATGCCCGAAGGCAAAGGTCAGTCCACCAAGAGCGGCGGGCCGAACGGACGCGGTCCGTCCGAGCAGAATGGGAACGAAGCGGGGGCGACCGTGGTGGAGGGCGTGCTGGAACTCGACGCGCAGTCGGCCGGGTTCCTGCGCTCCCCGAAGCGGCACTTGGCGATACACGCGGATGACGCCTACGTCTCGGTGGACGCGGTGCGGAAGTTCGCCCTGCGCGGCGGGGAGATGCTGCGCGGGCCGTTGGCCCGCGTGGAGAACAAGGGCAACCGGCGGTTCAAGCTGGCCCGCATCGACGCCATCGAGGGGATTGCCGCCAGCGACTGGCTGCCACCGACGCCGCTGACCGAAACGACGGCAGTCGACCCGACGCAGGTGCTGCACTTCGACACGCCCGGGGGACCGGCGACGATGCGCGTGGTGGACCTGTTCACGCCGATCGGTCGCGGTCAGCGCGGGTTAATCGTGGCCCCCCCGCGGACGGGCAAGACGATCCTGTTGCAGCAGATGGCCCACGGGATCGCCACGAACCACCCGGACGTTTACATGATCGTGCTGCTGGTGGACGAGCGGCCGGAAGAGGTCACGGAGATGCGGCGCAACGTGCGGGGGGAGGTCATCGCGTCGAGCAACGACCAGGACGTGAACTCGCACATTCGGGTGGCGCGGCTGGTGATCGAGCGGGCCCGCCGGCTGGTCGAGCTGGGGCGGCACATCGTCATTCTGCTGGACTCCATCACGCGGCTGGCGCGGGCGTTCAACAACTTCGTCGGCACCAGCGGGCGGACGATGACCGGGGGGCTGGACATCCGCGCCCTCCAGGAGCCGAAGCAGATCTTCGGGGCCGCCCGGTGCGTGGAGGGCGGCGGGTCGTTGACGATCATCGCGTCGGCCCTGATCGACACCGGCAGCCGGGCCGACGAGTTCATCTTCCAGGAGTTCAAGGGCACGGGGAACATGGAACTCGTGCTCGACCGCGAGCTCGCCAACCTGCGCATCTGGCCCGCGATGGACCTGCGGCAGTCGGGGACGCGCAAGGAGGAGAAGCTCCTGCCGCGCGACACGCTGGAGAAGGTGTACATGCTCCGCCGGCAGCTCAACGACCTGCCGCCGACGAAGCAGATGCTCACCCTGCTCGAACGGCTGCAACGCCACTCGACGCTGGAGTCCTTCCTGGGCAGCCTGCGCGCCTGAGTCGGGAACGCGAGGCCGACGCGGTGATCCTCGGTATTCTCTCGGACACGCACGGTCAGTGGCGACGAACCGCCGACGCCGTCCGCCTGCTGGACCGGCTGGGCGCCGAGGCCCTGGTCCACTGCGGAGACGTGGGCAGCGCGGACGTGCTCGCCGAGCTGGCGGGGCGACGGGCGTGGGTCGTGGCCGGCAACACCGACGTGCCCGACGCTCCGTATTTCGGGGGGCCGGACTGGCCGGGGGTCACGCTGGGCGCGGGACCGCTGCGGGTGGAGGTGGGGGGACGAAGGCTGGTGGTCTTTCACGGCCACGAGACGGCGTTCGACGGTCTGTGGCGTGAGCTGGTGGAGGGTCGTGGCCGGCCCGAGGACTTTGCCGGGGCCGAGTATGTCCTGCACGGGCACACGCACGTGCCGGCGTCGGTGCGGCTGGGGGCGGTCCGGGTCGTCAACCCCGGCGCATTGCACCGGGCCCCGCGGTACACGGTGGCCACGCTGGACCTGGCCGCCGATCGGGTCCGGTTCTGGGAAGTACGGGATGGGCGCAGCGAGGAGCCGCCCGTGCGGCTGGACCTTCGGGGGCTGGGTCCCCCGGGGCGGGGTAGCCGATAATAAGGGGCGTAAGTCCGACGCAATTCCTCGATTTTTCGATTGCCTTGCGGGGCCGGCTCCGGTAAAAGTAATGGGTGAGGCGAAGCGAAGCTGCGCGTCAATTCCATGTAGCGTGAGCAGACGATGTAACGTCTGGCGTGGATGCGACCGGGATGGTCTTGCACATCAAGGAGAGGCACAGCATGAGAAACCGAAGCGTGGTGGGCAGTATGGGCTGCCTGGCGGCGTTCATCGTGGCGATGACGCTGCCGGCACCGGCCGATCAGGCCGTTGGGTTGGCGCTGGGATCACTGCCGTTCCAGAATACGACCAACCCGGTCCTCGACAGCCGTGTCGTCGCGATCCCGAACTCCGACGGGGTCGTGGCGGTTTGGAGTGAGCTCACGGCGGAAGGGCCGGCGCATTTCTACGCGGTGAGCCTGGATGGCCAGGGCTTCTCGCGGACGTTCCCGACGACGAACCAGATTCAGTTCCGCTTTGCGCAGTTTGATCCGGCGACGGATGCGCCGCTGGTTCCGGCCGAGCTCCAGGCCCGCGCCGGCAGCAACGTCTACGTCGTCCAGTTCATCAGCCAGCCGCTGGAGGCGTTCCAGAACGCCCTGCGCGACGCCGGCGCGACGATCCACGCCTTCGTGGCCGAGAACGCGGTCGTGGCGCAGATGAGCCCGGCGACCCGCGACGCGGTGGCCCGGATGGAGTTTGTGCGCTGGGTCGGCCCCCTGCACCCGGCCTACAAGCTGGACGAGGCGATTCTCAACGCGATGGCCAGCGGGGCGGCGGACAGTGAGCTTCAGGCCTATTCGATCATGGTCTTCGGCGTTGGGCTTGATTCGCAGCAGCCGATCGCCAACTACGTCCAGGCCGCCGGCGGCGAGGTCATGAACGTGGCGCCCGACGGCCACCGCATGACGGTCTACGCGACCCTGCCGCAGGTGCTCGAAATCGCCCACATGGACCACGTGCAGTTTATCGATCCGTGGGGTCCGGGCGAGTACGACATGGACATCGTCCGCCAGATCGGCGGCGGCGCCACACTGCACGCGCTGGGCTTCACCGGCCAGGGTGTGCGGGGCGAGGTGTTTGACGGCGGCGTGGTCAGCGCCCACCAGGAGTGGTCCGACAAGCCCGTCCTCTACCACAAGACCGCTTCCGTGGACTCGCACGGGACCGCCTGCTTCGGCAACAACTTCTCGCGGGGCGCCGTGGCGCAAGCCAAGGGCATGTGCCCCAACCGCGAGCAGGGCATCGCGTGCAACTACAACCTGTCGACTCAGTTCGGTGGCACCTACACCCGCTTGTCGCTGAACACCGAGGCGACCGATCCGAACGACGTGTTCCGTTCGTGCTACCAGACCTCGAGCGTGGGCAGCCCGCGGACGCGGCAGTACACGACGCTCTCGGCCGAGACGGATGATTACCTGTTCAAGGTCGATTATCTGAGCTGCCAGTCGCAGAGCAACGCGTCGCTGAACCAGGATTCGCGGCCGCAAGCGTGGGCCAAGAACATCGTCAGCGTCGGCGGCATTACGCACAACGACACTCTGACCCGCACCGATGACTACTCGTCGGGCAGCACGGGCCCCGCGTCGGACAACCGGATCAAGCCCGACCTAGCCCACTTCTACGACCAGACTTACACGACCTACAGCACGTCCACGACCGGCTACGGGCAGTTCAGCGGCACGTCCAACGCGACGCCCGCCACCGCCGGCCACTTCGGCCTGATGATGGACCTGTGGCACCAGGGCGTGTTCCCCGGTTTCGGCGGCGGACCGTCGGTCTTCGCGGACCGGCCGCGCTCCACCACGGCCAAGGCGCTGCTGATCAACACCGCCTATCGGTACAACTGGAAGGCCGGCGGCTCCAACGCCAACATGTACCGCGACCGCCAGGGCTGGGGCATGGCCGACCTCGGCAAGCTCTACAACTACCGTGACAAGATGATCATCATCAACGAGACGGACATTCTCACGCCGCTCGCGGTCAAGACGTACAACGTGAACGTCCCCGCCGGCGAGGCCGAGTTCGTCGCCACGATGGTCTACATCGACCCACAGGGCAATCCCGCCGTCCAGACCCAGCACCGCATCAACGACCTGACCCTCAAGGTCACCGCGCCCGGCGGCACGGTCTACTACGGCAACAACGGCCTGCGGGACGACAACTTCTCGACCCCCGGCGGTTCGCCCAACACCAAGGACACCGTCGAGAACGTGATTGTCCTGAACCCGCCGGCGGGCGCGTGGACCGTGCAGGTTTCCGGCGACGAGATCGTTCAGGACGCCTATTTGAGCACGCCGCAGATGGACGCGGCCTATGCCCTGGTGATCCGGGGTGTGCTGCGCGGCCTCAAGGGCGACGCGAACTGCGACGGGAACGTTGATTTCGGCGACATCAACCCGTTCGTGTTGATGCTGACGAATCCGGCGGCGTGGCAGGTCCAGTATCCGACCTGCCCGATGTCCAACGGCGACATCAACAACGACGGAATCGTTGATTTCGGCGATATCAACCCGTTCGTCCGCCTGCTGACCGGCCCGTAAGCCGGCGGCGGCGTGCCTGATTCGTTGTCATCGCGGCGCCGGGCCTCGGTCCGGCGCCGCTTTTTTCTGAGAACGGCCACGCGGCGTGCTCACGCGGACCGCGCGGGAACGCCCTGACCCAGGAGGTGCCCCATGACACGTTGGAACATGATGACATCCGTCGGCCTATGCTTGGCCGGCCTGGTCGCTTTCGCCGGCGCCCAGGACACGGCCCCATCGTTCGTCGACGCGGCCCTGGAACAGCACAACGGCGTCTCTTATCGCGTCGAGAAGGCGCTGATTGATGGCGTCGAGATAGTCACTTACTTCGACGCTGCCGGCCGGGCCTACACCCCGTCGGAACTGCGGGCCCACGTGGCCCGGCAAGAACCGCAGGTCCTGACGGCGGCGCTGCAAAACGCCCTGCTCGCCACGTGGCCGGATGATCTCGTTGAGGTGACCCTCATGCTGCGCTCCCAGCCCGCCGGCCCGATCAGCCGGGGCGCCTGGGCCGCGGCGGCACCGCAGCTCGACGCGCTGGCCGAAGAGCTGCGCGCCCTGACCCGCAAGACGCTGCCCACGGCGTCGTTGACGCCGGCGGAGGAGCGCGACTACATCCCGACGCCGCTGTCCGCGGTGGACTTCGCCACGCGCCGGGCGCTCGCCGAATTGCGCGACGAGCTCGTGCGCCAGGTGCGCGTGGACATCGCCCGACAGATCACCGCCGCCGTTCAGCCCGACCAGGATGCGCTGGCGACGGCCATCGCGCAGCTCGGCGGCCAGGTCACGATGCGCGCCGGCGTGATGAACTTCATGGGGGCCCGGCTGCCCGCCGCGCGCGTCCCTGATCTCGCCCGCCACTGGCTCGTCGCCCGCCTCGACTTGAACCACCCCGGCGAGCCGGAACTCGACAACCACCGCCACTCCCTCGGTCTGGAAACCGGCTTCTGGCAGGCGGGGATCACCGGCGGCGTCCACGACGTCGGCGTGCTCGACACCGGCGTCCAGCAGAACCACCCCGCCCTGCGCGACCACCGCTTTCTGTCCAACATGGGCGTGAACGACACCGGTACGCACGGCACCGGCATGGCCGGCATCCTGGCCTCACGGGACGCCACCTACCGCGGCATGGCCTACGGCTGTGACACGATCGTGGTGGCCCTGGCCGGCGACATCAACACCTCCATGCCCGGCATGCATTACATCGCCAGCACCGGCGAACCCGAAAACGTCAACTACAGTTTTGGCAACGGCACCGCCACCGACGGCGATTACATGCCGACCGACCAGTTCTTCGACGGCGTCATCAGCACGTTCGGGTTCATGGTTTCCAAATCCACCGGCAACGGCGGCTACAGCGCCACCTCGCCGACCATTACCCACCCGGCCCCGGCCTACAACCTGATGGCCTCGGCCAACATGAACGACGCCAACACGATCCCCCGCACCGACGACCGGATCGACACCTCCAGCAGCGTCGGGCCGACCTTGGCCGGCCGCAAGAAACCCGACATCACCGCCCCCGGCACCAACAGCATGTCCTGCACGCCCAGCGGCGGCTTCGCCAACATCGGCGGCACCAGTTCCGCCTCGCCGCACACCGGCGGCGGCATCGTCCTGCTGTGGGACATGGGCGTTACCAACGTCATGGCCGGCAAGGCGATCCTGCTGAACACCACCGACGCCATCACCGACAACGGTACCAGCGGCACCGGCGATGACCAGTTCGTCGAGGGCTCGCTGTGGAACCGCCGCTACGGCTGGGGCTATCTGCACCTGGGCAACGCGTATCTGCACGGCCTGGACGTGTTCATCGACTCGGTGCCTGACGAGCCGGAGAACGCCGACTACCGGCTGTACGTCGGCCAGCTCTTCCCCAAGGAGAAGGTCACGCTGGTCTGGCAGCGGCACGTGGCGTACAACGGCGCGACCTACCCCACGCAAATCGAGGACTTCAGTGATCTGGACCTCACCGCCTACGCCGAGGCCGACAACGCCAGGCTCGGCCAATCCTGGTCGCGGATCGACAACGTGGAGCAGTTCCACGTTGAGCAGACCGCGCGGGCCGTGTTGAAGGTCGAGGCGTTCGGGTCGTTCGACCCGGACATCCCGACGGAGCAGTTCGCCCTGGCGACGCAGGAGAACTTCGTCGCCGCCACCGGCCCCGCGTTCGGCGTGGAGTGGGTGCTGCCCACGTGCGTCGCCGCCGGCGGGCAGTTCCAAATCACGGCCCGCGTGAGGAACACCGGCGATCTGGCGGCGCACGGGGTCGCGGTCGAGCTGACCGGCGCGCCGGTCGTCAGCGGACCGAACCCCGCCCCGCTCGGCATCATCGCGGCCGGCCAAACGGCCGACGCCGTGTGGACCGTGCAGGCTGCCGGCAGCTTCGGGACATATCCCCTGAGCGCCGCCGTCACCAGCCGCTCGTACGATGAGGACTTCACCGGAACCGGCCAGTCGCGGTATCGCGTGCGGCTGGGACCGCCGGGCGACCTGAATTGCGATGCCCACGTGGACTTCGGTGACATCAATCCGTTTGTGCAGGCGTTGACCAACCCAGCGGGCTACGAGCTGGCGTTCCCCGCGTGCAGCCTGTGCAACGGCGACATCAACCTCGACGGGTACGTCGACTTCGGCGACATCAACCCGTTCGTGCGGTTGCTGACTGGTCCGTAAGCGCGCAGCCCGCCGACAAGACCCGCCGCGCGAGTGGCGGGCTGCGGGGCCCCGCACTCGCGTGCGGGGTTCGGATAGGCGCGGCCCCGCCGTGGCCACCCGCCGCGGCGGGGCCGCGCGTTTGGCCACGCGACGGCGGCCGGAGATCTGGCCGCCAATCGATCCCGGCGTTACTCTCGCGACGATGAGCAGAAGTAAGTCCCAGCCCCCCCTCCCTCTCAGACGCACTAACAGGACCTGCCACGCGAGCGGCGGAACGGCCGGCCGCGCCCTGGCGTGCGGGGCTCGGATGGGCGCTCTTGGGGAGGGGTTGGGGGAGGGGCGAGACTCCCCGCGGCCCACGACCTCGCGTAACGCGCTTCACCGAGCGAACAGCGATCGTGCGAAACGCCTTGGTGCGCAAGTGAGGCCAAGACGCGCGGCTGCTTGGGCGGCGTTTGTCGTGTGTGCCTTGCCGGCGGCCGCCGGGGTGCGCGAGCCGCTCGACCTGATTCCGCGGGACGCGTTGGCGTGCTGGGTCGGCCGTCCGCTGCCGGACCTACCCCCGCTGACGTCGCAACCCTCCACCTGGCAGACGCTGCTGGAAGTCGGCACGCGGCTGGCGGGTCGGCCGCTCGACCACGAGGCCCAGCTCGGCCTGCGGGCGGCCGAGATGTTCGGGCTGATGATCCGCCGGTCGCACGCCGTCGCGCTCATCGACGCTACCGCCAAGCCGACGCGGACCGATCCGACCGCGCGGCGCGTGGACCGGCTCCGCCTCGCGGTGGTCATTCGCGCGCGGGAAGGACCGGCCGGCCACGGCGGCGACAACAACGACCGCGCCGCCTTCGAGCCGTTCCTGCAAATCATCCAGAAGGCCGTGAACGAGCAGACCAATAGCGGCGCCGCGACGTTGGAGACCCGCCGGGCCGAGTCGTGGACCTACCAGGAGCTGCGTGACCGTCGGCTGCCCGAGTGGGCCGCGATCGCCTGGGGGCAGATCGACGGCTATTTCGTGCTGACCATCGGGCCCGACGTGTGGCCGGCCGTCGCCGCCGTCGCCGCCGGCACGGCCCCGGCCCTCAGCGGCGACCCCTGGTACGCGGCGGCCCGCGAGCCGCGGCGACAGACCGCGTTGATCGAGATTCTCGTGGCGGTCCAGGCCGTCCGGGCGCGACTGGACCCGTTTGTGGACGGGCGGGCCGGCCAGTTCCTCGACGTCTGGAACCTGGGCCAGTTTGAGCAGGCCCACTGGGCGCTGGGGCTCGACGGCCGCGCGCTGTACTGCCTCGGCCAGTTCCGCCACGGCGACACGACCGAGCGGCGATTGTACGCCGACCCCGAAGCCCGCGACCCGCACGTCCTGGCCGCGATTCCGCCGCGGGCACGCTACGCCGTGTTCGACGTGCCGGCGGGGCGGTTCCTGCCGCAGTTCTTCCGGGCGTTGCTCGTGCTTCAGGGGCCCAAAGCGCGGGCGAACATCGAGCGGCTGTGGGCGGAGATTCAGGCCCAGCACGGGTTCGACGTGGACCGCGACTTCCTGCCGCACCTGGGCCGCCGCGTCGTCCTGCACAACGATCCGCCGCACCCGCTGCGGCTGCCGCTGGCGGTGACAACACTGATCGAGATTCGGCAGGAGCCGGAGGCGGTGCGCAAGACGGTGGATGCGTTCTGCCAGGCGTGGAAGGACGCGCTGGACGCGGCGGCCGCCCGCTCCGGCCATCCGCCGCCGCTGCGGCTGGAACGCGACGCGGACGGGGTGTGGTATGTGCGGTTCGCGCTGCCGGGGCCGGGGTGGCTGGG
>CAYWYJ010000144.1:0-9111 GCA_964462635.1 uncultured Planctomycetales bacterium | reverse complement strand
GGCTCGCCGGGAGGCTCGCCCTCCCGGTTGGCGCCCCATGATCCTGAATACCTACTTAGCGGGCCGCGACGGTGGATTCGATCTGTGGCGGCGGGGTCCTGGGTTCTGGCGACGCAGGCACGTCGCGCGGCGACGGACCGAACCCGGGCCACGGGACGATCGGCACGGCGTCGTGATCGTAGCCGAGGATCTGCCGGCTCAACTGCCCGTCGCTCTCCATGAGCGTCCACGGCGGCGTGACAATCGCGCTGACCGGCAGCATGAGCCAATTCGCGGTGAAGCGGGCAAAGCTGTACGGCAGCGCGACGTAATCCTCCCAGCCGCCGCGATACACATTGTGCGGGTCGGTGGCGTCGGTGCGGCCGTGGCCCTTGTCCTCGAACGGGTCCTCGAAGTACAGCGGCCAGTGGACGACGGCGCCGCTTTCGGCGGCGACGGTAGTCGCGGGCCAGCCGCGCTCGCGCAGCGGCGCCGGTTGGAAACGGGCCCGCAGGTCGGCCACGGTGGGCGAATCCCAGGTCGCCGTCGCCGACGGCCCGTCCTCGCGGAAGTGGTTGGGGACGTGGGCACAGCCGGCCAGGAGGCCGAGCGTCAGCAGCACGACAGCCGCGGTGCTCCACCGGCCCAGCGGTCGCAGCCCGCTACTCCTCGGTCGAATAGTCGATCGCATAGTTCGTTGGTTCCTTCGTAATCACCACGTCGTGCGGGTGCGACTCGATGACGCCCGCGTTCGTGACCCGCACGAACCGGCCCTCTGCACGCAGCTCCGCGATGTTGCGGACGCCGCAATAGCCCATGCCCTGCCGCAGCCCGCCGACGAGTTGGTAGACATACTCGCTCAATCGGCCGCGATAGGGGACCCGTCCCTCGACGCCCTCGGGCACCATCTTGCGGGGCTGGTCAGCGCTCTGGCCGTACCGCTCGGCACTGCCCTGGGCCATCGCGGCCAGCGAGCCCATCCCGCGGTACTCCTTGAAGCGGCGGCCCTTCCACAGCACGAGTTGGCCGGGCGACTCGTCCAACCCGGCCAGCAGCGAACCCAGCATCACGCAGGAGGCCCCGGCCGCGACGGCCTTGACGATGTCGCCGCTGTAGCGGATGCCGCCGTCCGCGATGACGGGGACATCGACCGCCGCCGCGCACGCCAGCACCGCTGATATCTGCGGAATCCCCGCCCCGGCCACGACGCGCGTGGTGCAGATGGCGCCCGGGCCGATGCCGACCTTGACGGCGTCGGCGCCGGCGTCGGCGAGGTCGCGGGCACCCTCGGCCGTCGCAACGTTCCCCGCGATGATCTCGATGTCGTGGTTCTTGCGCAGCGTGCGGACCGTTTCGATGACCGCGTCGCTGTGGCCGTGGGCCGTGTCCACCACCAGCACGTCCACGTCGGCCGCGATGAGCTGGGCGGCCCGCTCGTAATCGTGGACGCCGATCGCCGCCCCCACCCGCAGCCGCCCGCGGTCGTCGGAGCAGCGCTGGGGGAACTCCCGGGAGCGCTCGATGTCCCGCATGGTAATCAGGCCGGCCAGCCGCCCGCGCTCGTCGATCAGCAGCAGCTTCTCCACCTTGTGCCGCTTCAGAATGGTATCGGCCTCGTCCAGCGTGGTGTGCGGCGGCGCGGTGACCAACGGGGCGGAGGTCATCACGTCCGCGATGCGTTTGTCGGCGGATTCGAGGAACTTCAGGTCGCGGCGGGTGAGGATGCCGACCAGCCGCCCGTCGGCGTGCGTCACGGGGATGCCGCTGACGTTGTGCAGCCGCATGACCTCCTGCGCCCGGGCCACCGAATCGTCGGGCCGCAGCGTGATGGGATCGAGAATGACGCCGCTCTCGGAGCGCTTGACCTTGTGGACCTCGCGGGTCTGGGCCTCGACGCTGAGGTTGCGATGAATGATGCCGATGCCGCCCTCCTGGGCCAGCGCGATGGCCAGGGTGCTCTCCGTCACCGTGTCCATCGGGGCACTGACCAGCGGGATGTTGATGCGGATGCGGCGGCTGAGCTGCGTCGAGACGTCGATTTCGCGCGGGTGAATGCGGGCCCGTCGCGGAACCAGCAGCACGTCATCAAAAGTGAAGGCTTCGGCGACGATCTTCGCGGCCGGGAACGGGTCAGACATAGTGAGAGGATACGATCGGCGGACAGGCCGTCAAGACCCGCCGGCGGGGACCGGTTCGAGCAACTCCGGCGCGAGCAGCACGAAGGCCATCGTGCGGGCGTTGAACAGGACGTGCAGCAGAATGCAGGGCCATAGGGCCCGGCACCGCAGTCGCAGATAGCCCAGCACCAGGCCGAGGCTGATGAGCGGGAGGATGTCCTGCGGCTGGGCGTGGGCCAGTCCGAACGCCACGGCCGTGGCCACGACGGCGGGCCAGGCCCGGCCGAAGTGGTGGCAGACGGCCCCGAGCAGGACGCCGCGGAAGAACAGCTCTTCGGTCAGTGGGGCGACAAGGACGGCCCCGAGCACAAGCTGAACCGTGCCCCAGGGCCCCCACTCGCTGCGGGAGAGGGCTTGAAGGACGACGTGGACCGGCGGGGCCTGTTGCGGGTGCAGCCACTCCCAGATGATGCGTCCCATTTCGGCCTGCACCGTGCTGACCGGCAGCACGATCAGCCACCCCGCCACCGCCGCGAGCAGGCCGCCGCCGATGCCGACTGACGGGCCGTCGGCGGGAGTGCGGGCCGCAGCCAGGGCGGCGGCCATCAGCCCGATCATGACGACGGCGGCGGCGTTGCCGGCCAGATGGTGCCGGTGCCAGGCGTTGGACCCGGGTGCCGGGTCGTCCGCGGTCGCGGCACCGGCGAGCAGGCTGACGGCGAGGTACTGAACCGCGATGAAGGCGGCCATGACGGCCACGACGCCGAGGAAGGGCGGGCCGCCGATCGGCACTGGCACGCCGGCCAGCGGGTCGCGCCACGTGCCGCGGCGCAGCGCTGCCCCGAGCACGCCCAGCAGCGCGGCCGTCCCCAGCGTCAGCAGGACCGTGTCGGCGACTTGCACCACTTGCGGCATCGCAGCTAGCATTCGTCGGGCCGGTCGGCGGCGTCCGCCGGCGCCCCTCCCGGCGATCCGCGCCGGATCGGCTTGGGCGAAGGACGCACCGTGGCGGATGTCCTGGCCGAGATTGTCGCGCACACGCGCCGGCAAGTCGAGCAAGCCAAGCTGGCGGTGCCGGTGGAACAACTGACCTCGGATCCGGGGTATTTCCTGCCGCGCCGCAATTTCTTCGGGGCCGTCGCCGCGCCGCGTCTGGGGGGACCGAACCTCATCGTGGAACTGGGCGCGGCCGGCGCGCCGGCCGCACCGGGGCGACCCGCGCCGGACGCGGTAGCGTTGGCGCGGCAAGCCGAGGCCGCGGGGGCGTGCGCGGTCAGCCTGAACGCCGCGGCGTCGGCCGCGGGCGACCGTGTGGCGCGAGTCCGCGAGGTGAAGGCGGCCGTGGGCCTCCCGGTGCTGCGCGGCGACGGGCTTCTCGATGTGTACCAACTGCACGAAAGCAGGGCCGCGGGGGCCGATGCCGTCGCGCTCGTCGCGGACGCGCTCGAACCGCCGGAGACCGTGGCCCTCGTCGAAACGGCCCGGCGTCTGGAGCTGACGGTGCTGTTGGTGCTGCACGAACGGCGGCGGGCCCGCGCGACGCTCGCGGCCGTGGCCGACCGGGTCAGCGGGGGCGTGCTGGCCGGCCTGTCCAACCGCGACCCGCGCATGCTGGCCGTCGATCTGGCCGTCACGGAGACGCTCGCCCCGGCGGTGCCGCCGGGGATGCCGATCGTGGCCATGCACGGGTTGCGCACGCGGGCGGATATTCAGCGCATGCACGCGGCGGGTGCGCGGGCCGTCCTGATGGGAGAGGCACTGACGGAGGCAGCGGAACTGGGGAGTGCCGTCCGCGCGCTGTTCGGCCGGCCGCGATGAGTGAGACAGACAGCCGGCGCGGCGCTGACCGGGGGTGTCCGCCTGGTTCAGCGCCGCGCCGGGTGTCGTACGTTACTGCGTCGCGCCGTTGGCCGGTGGGGTCGATTCGTATACTTCATCGCCCAGGACCACCAGCACACGCTCACCCAGTGCGAAGTAGCGCGTCAGGTCCGGGTGTCGCGCGAGCAGCTTGAAGTAGTCCTCGTTGAACGCCGGCACTTTCGTCGGCGGCTTCTTGCCGTCCCAGGCGACGTCCGTCCACCGATTATCGACCAGTACGAAGGTCTTGTCGCCGACGTGGCGGAAGACCGCCGGGCCAGCCACCGAGCCTTCTTCTTCCTCCCGAGTCGTCATGGTTACGGCGGTCCGCGCCTTGGCGAGATCGCGCGACAGGCCGACGGCGGGCGCGCCGCTGGCCGGCGGGGTGACACCTTGCCCGCCGCCGAACAGGCCTCCACCGCCTGATTCCGCCGCCCCGAGACTGCGTCGGGCCTGCTCGCGCACCGCCTGCGCCGCCGGCGTCGTGGGAACGACCGTGTTGTCCTCCAGGATCAGGGCGGCGGTGTAGGGCGTCACGATGCCGTAGCGCTTGGCGAGGCGGACCACCTCTTCGACCAGTTCGCGGTTCTCACCGTGCAGGCGGAGTTGATCGAGCAGGTATGCGACCTTGCGGTTGGCCCACAATCGCGGCAAGAAGTCGTTGGTCGTGGCGACCTGCGGGAACTCGGCCTCGTAGCCGATCGTCCGGGCTTCGCCGCGGACGCGGCCCTCCAGACGGACCGACACCGCCGCGGCGCCGTCATAGCGGCCGAGGACGACGAGGTCGTTGCCGCGGAACAGGTCGGGCAGCTCCGCCGGGTACACGTCGAACGTCCGCACGCCGTCGATCCGCAGCTTCAGGTCGGTGAGCACCGGGTGCGTCAGCCGGGCCACGAACGCGCTGAGCTTCAGCTCCAGGTCTTCATTCTCGGTGCAGTAGTCGCGGCTGCCGCGGGTCGCCTCGGCGAGCTTGTCGAGCAGGTGCGTGTTGACGTCGCTGCCGACGCCGAAGACGTGGCAGCGGACGTTACGAGTGTTCTTGCTGACCACGTTGCGGCGGATTTGCTCGGGGTCGGTGATATCGACGGTCGGCTGGCCGTCGGTCATGAAGACAATGAGATACGGGCGGGAATCGTCGCGCGGGTCGTCACCCAGGACGGCCTGAAGGGCGGCATGGATGTTGGTGCCGCCGGCGGCCTGAAGCCGGCCGACGTACTCGTCCGCCGCCTGGCGAATGTCGTCGGCGGCCGACACGAGCGTCTCGCGGAAGGGGTTGACCCCGGTGCTGAAGGCGTAGATGTTGAAGCGGTCCTGGGGGTTCAGGCTGCGCAGGCAGAACTTCAGCGCCCGCTTCGTCTGCTCCATCTTCAGTCCGGCCATGCTGCCGGAGGTGTCGATGACGAACGCCACGTCTTTCGGTTGGATGTATGACTCGGACAGCTCGACGCGCGGGGCGATCCGCAGCAGGAACGTGCCGGGTTCGCCCGGCGCGCGGTTCGTGAGCACCACGACGCCGAACGCCGCGTCCCGCCGCTGGTAGTACAGCATGAAGTCGCGGTCGGGCCGCACCCGGGCGGCCTCGTACCCGACCGTCGCCTCGTAGTCATTCGGCCGGCGGATGTCGCACTCGTGCGACGGGCTGAACACCGCGGTCAGCGGTTGCGTGCTCTTGAGGCGGACGGTAACGAGGACCTGATCCACGGCGGCGTCGCCGGCGGGGTCGCTGCGCAGCGGGTGCCGCAGCAGTCCGAGGCCGCCCTGCTCTTCCAGCGTCTGCGAATACTGGAGCTTCACGTCCACCGTGCCGCCGGGCGGGATCGGGAAGATGCTCGCCCGGAACATCCGCTGGCCCAGGTATTCGAGCAGTCCGGGGTCGCGCAGGCGGCGGACGATGTCCTCGTAGGTCTTGCGGGCGGTGGCGGCGTCGAGCACCTCGCCGCGCAGCGTCTTGCCGTCAACCGTCATGGAGAAGTCGCCGACGGCGACGTTGTCGGGTAGCGGGAAGATGTAGACACCCTCGATCTGCTGGCGGGTGGAATTGAGGAACGACTGTTCGACGACCGTGACGGCGACGCCGTCCGTAATGTCCGCCTGCACCTTCAGGGTCTTGAGGACCAGGCGGGTTTGCCCTGGGCCGGGCTGTGGCGGCGGGACGGGGCGTTCGATGAGGATTTGCCCCTGAGCCAGCAAGGCGGGCGTGGCCAGTCCGATGAGCAGCAAACCGACGAGGAAACCGCGTGAATGGGGGCGCAGGGAGAGCATGGCCGACCTCCGGTAAGTGTCGTCTGAGGAATCCGCCGGTGCCCGGTGCCCGGCGAGTTACAACCCCTTGGACGCCGACGGCGGCCCGGGTGTTCCCGCAGCGGGCGGGTGACATTTGCGGTGTGCCGCTGCTCTTGCGCAGTGCGGGTTCGCAACGCGGCTGGCAGAAGCACTGCTTCAAAGCAGTGGCACAAGGCCGCCGTGCCTGCCGGAACGGGACGGGTCGGCTGACCGAGGCCCGGATACACAAGAACTGAGGAATCGAGTGAGCGTTCCTGCCGAAAAGAGCAACCCTCCCCCAACCCCTCCCTGAGAGGGAGGGGGTCATTGAGCAGCCTCCGGAGTCAGATGTCGAGACGCGCTCGTTTTCGGAAATAGTGGACGGGGCCGTAGAGCTCGTACCCGGCGGCGCGAAAGAAGGCGGCGGACGCCGCGTTATCGCCCTCGACCAGGGCGGCGATGATCTCGATGCCGTGGGCATGGAGGGCCTGTTCGCACGCGGCCAGCAGACGTCGGGCCACGCCGCGGCGTTGGTGGTCGGGGTGGACCGCCAGCCGGTTGATCCAGCCCTTGCGCTGATCGTGCGTGCCGAGGACGGTGCCGACGAGGCGGCCGTCGCACTCGGCGACGAGGTACGTGTCGGGGAAGTGCTGGAGTTGCGCGCGGATGGCCGGCTCGGTGTCGCGGCCCCGCGGACGAATGCTCAGTCCGGCGGCGTTCCATACGGCGCGCACGGCGGGGTAGTCCGCGGCGAGCATCGGGCGAATGTGGATTGGCGGGCTACCCATGTGGGTTCGCCCCATTCTGGCACGACGACAAGCGCGAGCCGCCGTTCCGGTTCGATGTTACACGCGAGCGGGACTACAGCGCGGGTGGCGCCTCACCGACGGGAAACCACCGTTGCAGGCAGGCCCGGAGTTTGCCAAAAGCCGGGTCGCGGCATCGTTCCAGGCCGACGCGCTGCGCAAGGGCTTCGAACAACGCCGACGAGCGGGGCTTGCGCACGTGGCGCAGCGCGGCTTCCATTGCTTCCTTCGGGCGCAGCGGCTTGCCCTGTGACCATGTGAACCCGCGCGAGCGAGTCCAATCTCGAACCGGTCCCAGGAGTTCCGCCCATCCGAGGACCCGGTCGACCTCCGGCGAGTCGCTCCAGACCCAGTTCTCGAGTTCAGGGTCGATGACCACCACGGCCGCGCGATCGTCCCAGCCCGCGCCGGCCAGTCCCCGCTCCAGCTCGGCTTCCAGCTCGGTGCGCGGTTGGCGCTCCTTACCGCAGCCGTCGCGGTCGAAGATCACGAGAGCGTGCTGAAAGGAACGGGCATAGGGGCGCAAGAACGCTGCGGCCTTGCGACAGCATCCAGGGTCGCGCTCCGGGTGAACATAGACCTGGAGGGCCACGGCCCGGACACCCAGGGCCGCGGGCCGCGAGAGCAAGCCGCGCAGCGCAAACTCCGTATTCTTGTCGGCCACGAGCGCGAGCAGGTCACCAAGCGGCGCGGCGACCGTCATCCCAAGACTCCGGCCGCGAAGAGCACGCCGAGGTTCTCTTCCCGTTTCCAATCCCGCAGCGCCGGGTGCTGATCGCCCTGGATGATGTCTGTGGCCCCATCGTCGGTGCGCGCGAAACAGAGCACCTTATCCACATCGACGGCGCTCAGGATGACCGGCGAGTGGGTCGCCAGGAGGATCTGGGCGGAGTAGACGGAGGAGAGGGACTGAAAGACGGTCTCCATTGCCCGTGGGTGGATGCCGTTCTCGGGCTCCTCGATCAGGTATACGCCGGTGAACCCCGGGAGGTAGGCCAGCAGCGTCAACGCGAGCAGGCGCAAGGTGCCATCCGAGAGCAGCCACGACGGTACCTGAATGCCCTCCCGATAGTCCACGACGAGATAGCGGTGTTTGTCCTCGGGACGCTCCAGTGTGCGAATGCCGGCGATGTCGGGCAGGGCCGTCCGTACGTGGGCCAGCCAGTCCTGGAAGCGCTTGGGAGCCGAGGTTTGGAGCGATTCGATTACCCACGGCAGGTTCGATCCGTCCGGCTGAAAGACCGCGCCGCGCAGCAGGGGCGGGCTGCCGCGACGCATGGCGGAGCTGTGAAGCGTCAGTTCTTGCACGCCGTCCTGGAGCAACTGCTTGAACCACGTTGCCACCGGGAAGCGCGATTCATCCTCCGGGAGGTTAGCGAGGGTTGATCGGCGCGGGCCCAGCTTGAAAGCGGGCACCCAGCCGCCGGTCTCAGTGGACTCCGGGTAGTAGTTGTCATCCTGCCCCGAACGCTTGCTGAACACGTAGCGGCCCCCCTTGCTCTTCGGCAGGAAGAGAGTCTCTCGCAGTGGGCCGGCCACCGGGAAGAGCGAACGCTGCGGCTCGCTGGCATCGGTGTCGCTCGCGGCCCGCAATCGCCCCGTTTCCCGGAGAATAACGGGCACTTCCTGGTCGTCCAGACTGATCGCCAACTCATAGCGAAAGCGGTCGTACGCGTGGCCGTTCAGCGACTGCCGCTGGGCTTCAGGAACGCGCACTTCGACGGCCAACTCGAAGGCATTCCCCGCCTGCGCCCAGACGAGCTCCTGAAACCTATACGCACGTTGCAGGATAGCCGCATCCAACCCGTTGGCGATCAGGTCGCCAAGAAAGTGAATCACGTCGAGAAACGTGGTCTTGCCGCTGGCGTTGGGCCCCACGAGCACATGAAACGCCCCCAGGGGACGACGCACGTCGCGCAAACAACGGTACTTCAGCGCCTCGACCAGCGTGAACATGGCGACAATTCTACCCCCCCCGTGCCGTCCGTGCGCCTACTCAATCCCCTGCCCCGCCAGCCAGCGTTCGGCGTCCAGCGCCGCCATGCAGCCCGAGCCGGCGGCGGTGACGGCCTGGCGATACGTGTGGTCGG
>CAYWYJ010000143.1:0-9132 GCA_964462635.1 uncultured Planctomycetales bacterium | reverse complement strand
TTCAGGTCGCCACAGGCGACTCGCTGTGGCGAGGAGGGGTTGGGGGAGGGTCGCATTGCCGGCCAGAAAACGCCTACCCGATACTCGAGTTCCTGTCACTCCGCGCCTCACGGCAGCTTCGTGCCGGACTGCGCGCCGTCGCGCGCCGCCGACCCATGCTACCGTCGAACGTGCGCCCGCCACAACGTGCCCGGGTTGGCGCCGCCGCGACGGCGCATTTCTCCAAGACCCGCCCGCCGCTATGATGCGTGGCAAGCAACGCCGGCACGGTCGGCGGGCCCGGGCGGCTAGCTCAGTCGGTCAGAGCGTCTCGCTTACACCGAGAAGGTCATCCGTTCGAGTCGGATGCCGCCCAGTAACGAAGAGCTGCCCACAGGGCCCGCCCCGCAAGTGGTGGGCCGTTTGACCCGCACTGGCGTGCGGGGTTCTGATCGATGGTCCAGGCCTCCCCAGCCTTCCATGAACTCCGAAACGACCGTTCTCCTCGTGTTCATCGTGGCTTACGCGGGCATGGTGCTGGGCGGGATTCCCGGCCTGGCCATCGACCGGACCGGCGTGGCCCTGCTGTGTGCCATCGCGCTGCTGGCCACGGAGTGCGTCACCCCGACCGCCGCCTGGGAGGCGATCGACGTGCCCACGATCGCCCTGCTGTTCGGCCTGATGGTGCTGTCGGCCCAGTTCCGGCTGGGGGGCGTGTACGCGGCCATCACCCGCCGGCTCGCCGGGGCCGACGTCGCTCCGGGAGCGCTGCTGGCCCTGCTGATCGTGGTGTCGGCGGGTCTGTCGGCGATTCTGGCCAACGACATCGTGTGCCTGGCCTGTGCGCCGCTGCTGGTCGAAGGCTGCTTGCGGCGCGGGCTGCGGCCCCAACCGTTTCTGCTCGCCCTGGCATGCGCGTCGAACATCGGCTCCGCCGCCACCCTGATCGGTAACCCGCAGAACATGCTCGTGGGTCAGAAGCTCCAGCTTTCGTTCGCGGGATACCTGCTGGACGGCGTGCCGCCCGCCGCGCTGGGGTGCGTGGCGTTGTGGGCGATCATCCGCTGGCAGGTCCGCGGGCACTGGACGCAGCCGGCCGTCAAGGTCGAGGTCAAGGCCCCGCACTTGCACCGCTGGCAGGCGACCAAGGGCACCCTGGTCACGCTGGCGCTGATGGTCGCGTTTCTCGTGACCCCGTGGCCGCGGGAAATCGTCGCCCTGACGGCGGCCGGCCTGCTGCTGCTCAGCCGACGCCTGCACACCCGCAGCATCCTCGGGCTGGTGGACTGGGAGCTGCTCGTCCTGTTCGCCGGGCTGTTCATCGTCAACCACGCGCTGGCGGACTCCGGATTGCTCGGCACGGGGCTAGACGCGTTGCGAAACACCGGAGTCCACCTCGCGCACCCGGGGTGGCTGTTCGGCGTGACGGCGGTCTTGTCGAACCTGGTCTCGAACGTGCCGGCGGTCATGCTGCTCCTGCCCGCCGCCGAGCATCCCCACGCCGGCGCCATTCTCGCCCTGTCCAGCACTCTGGCGGGCAATCTGTTCATCGTCGGTAGCATCGCCAACATCATCGTGGTGGACCAGGCGGCGCGGCACGGCGTGCGCATCGGCTGGCGCGAGCACGCCCGCACCGGCGTGCCGGTCACGCTGGCGACGTTGGCCATCGCGGCGGGGTGGTTGTGGGTGCGCGCGGCGATTACCTGACGCGCGAACCGCACCGGCCATTGGCCGGGGCTACACAGGCGGCCTCGCACCATCAATAACACCGCTGTCGCGGAAGAACAGAACCCTCCCCCAACCCCTCCTCGCCACAGCGAGTCGCCTGTGGCGACCTGAGAGGGAGGGGGGTTGCCAGACAGCTCTCTGCAAGGGAGGGGGGGTGGCGAACCGCTGCGCGGGGCGCTACGGTTCGACGGCGGCGCGGAGGATCACGTCGAGCACCTGGCGGCGGTCGGGGCGCCACCGCGGCACGTACTTGCCGTTGATGAAGATGGCCGGGATGGCGTGGAGTCCGGGGGGGGCGCCGTAGCGCAGCGACGGGAGCATCTTGGCCGCGCGAACGTCCTCGGCGATGCACGCCGCCACCTCGGGGCTGTCCATCGCTGCCCGGAACGCCGCCGCGTCCAGACCCATCTCGACGGCCGCCGCCACGACCGCGTCCTCGCTGAACTGCGACGCGTGGTCCATCAGCCAGGCGTGCATGGCGGCGTGGGCCGCGGGGCCGCCCAGTTGGCCGGCCGCTTCGGCGGCCTGCGCCGCGCGGCAGGCGTGCGGGAACCGCTTCGTGCTCACGTGCGGGTTGCAGTCCGTGTTGAACGGGTAGTGCCGGAAGCTGTAGGCCACGTCGCCGCGGCCGCCGGCGAACGCCCGGATGATTCCGTCCGCCTCGTTCGTCAACGGCTCCTGATAGTCGCCCCACACCACGATCCGCACGCGCGCCTCCGGCGACCCGAGCCACCACGGGTGCTTGTCCGGCGGCAGCTCGCGGACGCGCTCATCCCGCCAGTCGGCCACGTACTTCTCGAGCGCCGCCGGCGGGCGGTCGTCGGCCGCAGTCCCCGGCGGCAGGTTCTTCGCCGCCAGCTCGGCCACCGTGCGCGGCAGCGCGTCCTTCGCGTACCACCCCTTCAGCTCGACGCCGTTGATGAAGATCATGGGCGTGAAGAACAGCCCCAGCTCGTTGCCTTCCTGGACGTCGGCCTGCACGCGGGTCAGCGTCTCGGGCGACTGCATGACGTCGAAGAAGCCGGCGGGGTCGTAGCCGAACCCGCGGATGGCCTGCTCAACCTCCTGCGAGGTGGAAAAGACGCCCTGGACTTCGAAGAGCCAGTCGTGCATCTTCCAGAAGCCCTCGGGGCCCCACAGGATGCCCGCGGCTTCGGCGGCCCGCGCCGCCCAGCACGCGTTGGGGTGGTCCTTGCCCGTGACGTACGGGTTGCACTCGTCGTTGAACGGGAAGTGCTTGATCGACAGCGACACGTCGCTGCGCTCCGCGAGGACCTGCCGCACCTCCTGCTCGATCCGCCGGCAATCGCGGCACTGGAAGTCCGTGAACATCACGATGCGGACCGGGGCCCGCTCGGAACCGCGGCGGTAGCGACCGGTGAACGGCTTCTCGGCCGACGGCGGCGCGGCGGTGGTCGTGGCGACGGGGGCGGGAGCGTCAGCGGTGGGGCCGGTCGGCGTGGTGGCCGGCGCGGTCGCCGCGGACTGGGCGGCGGTCCCGCGGTCGACGATCTTCTGCACTGACTCGGACCGCTCGCGTTCGCCCTTGGAACGGATGTGCGACTGCATCTGCCAATCGCCGATCGCCAGGCCGATGGTCGCCACGACGAAGGTTGCGGCAAAGGCGGTCGATGCGGGGGCGCGGCGCGGCGCGGCGGCCCCGGCCCGTTCCATCGTGAGCCAGAAGATGAAGTTGCCGACGTGCGCCGCGATGCAGTACGGGCACAGCAGCCATTCCCAGGCGATCAGCACGCAGTAGAACAGCGACACGAGCGCGCCGAGCCGCACGATGTAGCGGAACAGCGTCGGCAGCGCGCCGCGCGCCACGACCCACGCGACCAGGGCCGCAAGGAAGTACGCCAAGCCGAGATAGGCGACCGGCCAGGTGAAGGCGCCCAATGGGAGCGCCCCCCACGGCCCCTCCGCCGCCCGCTGACAGGCACTGCCCGGGCCGCAGCCCGGCAGATTCAGCCCGCTCAGGTGCTCAATCGCCAGTAACAGCGACATGTCCGCGCTGAAGACCACCGCGACCAGTCCCAGCACGAAGGACTTGCGGGCGACCACGACACCGGGGGCCGCGCTCCGAGCGGCGGGGGACGCAGCCTTGGCGGACCGACGAGTCGGCGAACGGCTAGCCATGACCGGCTCCTCTGGGCGGCATTACCGTGAGTGTAGGGGGCACGACGACGGAAGCGAAGCCGCGTGGCTCAGGCGGAGGCCACTCCGCCGCACTGCGTGACCCACCACGCGCGGAGCGTCTCGGCCACGGACCACGCCTGGGCGGGGCAACCATTGGCCGCGTGCGGCTCGTCGCCGTCGTAGATTTCGCTGAGCGAGCCGACGCCCGCCGTCCAGAGCTGGCCGAGGGCCGGCTCAAGGAAGTGTCGGGCGGCGGCGGCACTCCCGTGGACGCGGAAATGGGCGATGACGAACGGCCCGAGCAGCCAGCCCCACGCCGTCCCCTGGTGGTAGGCTTCGTCACGCTGCACCGGTCCGCCGGCGTAGCGCCCGCGGTAGCCCGGCTCGCCGGGCGCCAGCGACCGCAGCCCAAACCACGCCAGCAGGCGCTGCTGGCAGGTCTCGACCACGGCCGCCTGCTGCGCCTTGGTCAGCGGGGAGTGGGCCAGCGAGACCGCGAAGACCTGGTTCGGCCGGACCGCCGCCTCATTCCCCCCCGGCCCATCCAGCACGTCGTGACACCCGCGATGCGGCGGGTTCCAGAAGCGGGCGAACGCGGCCCGCGTGCGCTCGGCCAGCCGCCGATACTCCTCGCTCGGCTGCTCGATCCCGTCGGCCATCCGGGCGAGGTTGCACAGCGCGTCGTACCACAGCGCGGACAACTCCACAGGTTTGCCGATCCGCGGTGTAATGACGCGGTCGCCAATCTTCGCGTCCATCCACGTGAGGTTCACGCCGGGCTCGCCGGCGTAGAGCAGGCCGTCGTCGGCGACGTGGATATTGTGCCGCGTGCCCCGCCGGTGCCACGCCACGATGTCGCGCAGCGTGGGGAACAGCTCGGCCAGCGTGTCCACGTCGCCGCTGGCCCGCACGTACTGATCGACCGCCCACAGGTACCACAACGTCGCGTCGGCGGTGTGATACTCCGGTTGCTCGCCCGCGTCGGGAAACCGATTCGGAATCAGGCCCTCGCGGACGTGCCGGGCCCACGTACGCAGAATCTGCCGGGCCACGTCAAACCGCCCGGTGACCAGCGTCAGCCCCGGCAGCGCGATCATCGTGTCCCGCCCCCAATCGGTGAACCACGGGTAGCCCGCGATCACCGTGTGACCGTCCGGCGCTTCGGGCGTCGGCCGCACGACAACGAACTGGTCGGCGGCCAGGACGAGCTGTGCCACCGGCACCGGTGTCCGCTCGACCGCGAGCCCCGTGCGCCGCGACCACTCGGCGAGTCGTGCTTGTGCGTACTCGTAGCGGCAGCCCGGGGCGCCATCCCCGCCCGCCGCGGACGCCGGACTGCCGCCACGGCGGGCAGGTCGCCACGGGCGACTCGCTGTGGCGAGCTCCGGTCCGGCGCTACGGGTGTCGTCCCCGGCGGCGAGACGGAACGTCACGGACGCCCCGGGCGTCAGCGTCACGTCGCACACCCCGGCCGCGAAGTGGTCTTCCAGATGATCGAACCCGCGCTCGGCCTCGATGGGCAGATGAAACGCCCACCACCACGTCGCCTCGGTCCGCCATTGCACCGCGCCGCCGTCGCGCGCCTGCCAGCGCACCCGCAGCGGGACCGCCGCGTACGGCAGGGCCACGTCCAACCCGTTGTCCGTTGGTTGGATCGCGAAATGCCGCTCCGCGCCGCGGTGCAGGTGGTGGTAATCGCGGTCGGTCACGAGCAGGCGGCACGCCAGCGGCAGCCCGCGCGACCCCGCCGCCAGTTCATACTGCACGCAGGTGATGTTGCGGCCCGGCTCCATCCACACGCGCTTCACGAGCCGCGCCGCGCCGAGGGCGAACGTCCAGGTGGGCACCCCCCGCCGCAAGTCGAAGCGCGTCAGCCAACGACAGCCGTTGGGTTCCGCGACGCCGCTTTGCCACACGTTCGTGGACAGCGGGCACGCCGCGCCGTCGAGCTCGACCTGCTCATCGAGCTTGGCGACGAGCAGCCGGCGGCCCAGCGGGGGCTTGAGGGCGGCGACCAGCAGGCCGTGATAACGGCGGGTGAGCGCCCCGGCGACGGTCCCCGCGGCGAACCCGCCGAGGCCGTTGGTCACCAGCCATTCACGTTGCAGGGCGGCGGCCACGTCACGGCAGATGCGGTTGGACAGATGGAGGTTCATAGCGGCGTCTATCCGAACCCCGCACGCCAGTGCGGGGCTGGCCGTCTGCTCACTTTGCCCTTTGCGCTGGTCACCTGTCCTCACCCCGCCGCGACCGCCTTGTCGATCAACTCCATCAACTGCTCAACCTTGAACGGCTTGAACAGCACGCCGGCCAGCCCCTCGCGGCTGGCCCGCACGATCGAATGCTCCGGGTCGTAGCCGAAGCCGGTGATGAGGATGACGGGGCAGCGGGCGTTGGCCTCCTTGGCCGCAGCGAAGACCTCGTAGCCCGTGCGGTGCGGCATCTTGATGTCGGACAGGACGAGGTCAAATGGTTGGGCCCGCAGCAGCGTGACCGCTTCGTCCCCGTCGCGGGCCGTCACCGGGGCGGCCCCGGCCTTGGCGAGCACGTCGGCGATCGTCTCGCGGATGATGTCCTCGTCGTCTGCGACCAGCACGCGTTTGCCGACCAGCGCGGGGTCGGCGGCGGTGACGGCGGACAGCCCGCGGATGGCGGGCGCTTCCACGAGCGTCCGGAGTTGCTGCTGGACCTGTTCCACGCGGGCAAGGATGGTCTGGAGCCGCTGCCGGGCCGCGTCCGAACCCACCCCCTGGAGCAGCAGGGTCGTCTCGGCCACGATGTCGTTGAGCGGGGCCGACAGCTCGGCGCGCACGTCCGCGGCGAGTTGGCCGGTGGTCTCGCTGCGCTCCACCGCCAGTAGCTTGAGCACCTGGAGCGCCACGGCGATGTAGCGGCCGAACACCTCGGCGACCTGCCGGTCCTCGGCGGTGAAGGCGGCGGGCTGGTCGGACTCGACGTTGAGGACGCCGACGACGCGTTCGTTGAGCCGCAGCGGGACGGTGAGCGAGGACACGGCACACTCCAACCCCGGCAGATAGCGGGGGTCCTTGGCCACGTCCGGGCAGAGGTAGGACTCCCCGGTCGCCGCCACGTACCCGCAAATCCCGTTGCCCTCGCGGCGGGCGAAAATGCGGATGGCCCGCATCTTCTCGGAGAAACCGCCCATGAGGACGGGGTCGAGCCGCCCCGACGAAGGATCGAGGACGAGGACGGCGAAGTGGGTGAAGTGGAGCAGGTCGCGGCAGTAGCGGATCAGCTTGTCTTCCAGGAGTTGCAGCCGCTCCGGCACATCCAGGCCGGCGGTGTCGTCGGCCTCCAACGAGACGAGTTCTCGACCGGCCGTGTCGATCAGGTCCAGTCGCTCCTGCATCCGGGCCAGCGCGGTGGTGTCCGACACGAGGCCGACATAACGGCTGACCGCGCCGGAGGCATCCGCCAACGCCGAAACCGTCAAGTTGAAATGCAGCCCCGCGGCCGCGACGTGGCGTTGGCGCGGTCGCCGCTCGGGGTCCGCCGCCAGCTCGGACCCCAATTCGCTGCACGCCTGCCGCAGGGGTTCGAGCACCTCGGGCGGGTAGCGCCGCAGGGCGGTGTTGGCCCACACGAGCTGGCCGTCGGGCGTCACGCTGCACACGCCCTGGGTGATGCCGTCGAGGATGGCGCGCGCGTGGTCCCGGCGTGCATCCGCGAGTACCGGGAGCAGTTCCGACCGCGGACAGAACAGGCCATCGAACCCCTCGGTCCCGAGCGTGGTCTCGGCCTCCGCCAGCGTGGATACCACGCGGACCTCGGCCTGCGCGGCGAGCAAGGGCTGCCACTGCGCGATCGCCTCGGCGCCGCCGGCAAGCAGCAGGATGCGACGGCCAAGCTGCGGTTTCGGCTGATCGCTCATGACGAGTTTCCGCGCCCGCGAACCGACATCGTTTGGGGGCGGATTCTAGTCGGCGGGCCCGAAGGCGCCAATTCAAATGAACCGGGCCGCAAATGGCCTCAGGCGGAGTTGCCAGTCCGCCGCGAAACCCGCCGCAGCGTCCGCCCCCCGTGGCGGACGTGAGATTCCGGGGCGTTTTCGACGATCCACGCCGGTCCCGGCGCGCCGGAAGGGCCGGCGCTACCTCCGCGGCGGACCGCTGTGTCCCCCTTCGAAACACCTGGCACGGAGGGGAGTTCGGAATGGTCACCAGTCACACGCCGGGGCTACCGCGCACAGGGCTGCACGACCACATCGTACCCGTCGCTGTCGGTACACACGACCGGAACCAAATCGCCGGGCGCGGCGACGCCACCCGCCAAACGGCAGACGCCGTCGACCTCCGGGGCCTGGCCGGCGTGCCGCGCCACGCTCACGCCGTCCCGCCGCTCGTCCACCACGACATCGAACGTGTGCCCGATGCGCCGGCGGGCCGCCGCCAGGGCGACCTCCCGTTGCGCTTCCATCAGCCGCTCGTATCGCTCCTGCTTGACCGCGTCATCGAGCGCGTTTCTCATGCGGCCGGCGGGCGTCTCGGGCTCGTGGGAGTAGCGGAACGCGCCGAGCGCGTCGAAGCCGAAATCCCGCACGAACGCGAGCAGTTCCTCAAACTCGGCCGCGGTCTCGCCCGGGAACCCCACGATGAAGGTCGTGCGGACCGTCACGCCGGGGATGCGGCGACGGAGCTTCGCCAACAGTGCTTCCGTACGCCGGCGCGTGACCCGCCGTCCCATCGCCTTGAGCACCCGATCGTTGATGTGTTGGAGCGGCAGGTCGATGTACTTCACGACGCGGTCGCACGCGGCGATCGTGTCGATCATGTCGTCCGTGAAGATCGACGGATACGCATACATGAGCCGCAGCCAGCGGGCGCCGTCGCACGCGGCGTCCAGCGTCCGCAGCAGGCCCGCCAAGCCCGGCCCGTACCCCAGGTCGCGGCCGTAACTCGTCGTGTCCTGCCCGATCAGGACCAGCTCGCGGGCGCCGTCGGCAATCAGCTCGCGGCACTCGGCGACGAGCGCGTCCGGCGGCTTGCTGTGCAGCGGCCCGCGGATCGACGGGATCGTGCAGAACGTGCATTTCTGGTCGCAGCCCTCGCTGATGCGCACATACGCGTAATGCCGGGGCGTGAGGCGCAGACGGCCCTGGTCGGACCACGGCTGGGGGTGGTAGTCGCCCAGGTAGAGATCGGTGTGACCCCCCTTCCGCTCAGAGCTGCTGACAGAACCCAGTACGCAAGTGGTGGGCCGCTTGGCCCCGCACTGGCGTGCGGGGTTCGGATCGGCGCCCGCAGGACGAGGTTGGGGGAGGGTCGG